>CAMBXP010000059.1 GCA_945871895.1 Chryseobacterium gleum
CGTTATACATATCAAGATGCTAATACCTGTGTAAATATTGCTGCTGTGAGTTTGGTGGTAAATGATTTGCCTACATTGAAAATTCCAGATCAAGAAATTTGTGAAGGAGAAATCGCTGATTTTGATGCTGGCTCAAATTTTAAAAATTATGCTTGGAGCACAGGTTCTAATTTGAATAAAATTTCTACTTCTAAGGATGGTGTTTATAGCATTACAGTTACCGACTTCAACGGCTGTAAAACCAGGGACACTATGGTGTTAAAAGTTAATCCGTTGCCAATAGTTGAATTAGGCGACAATCAAAAAGTTTGTGATGGAGAAATGGTGACTTTACAATCTTCAACAGAAGGAGCTGGTTACTTATGGAATGATGGATCAAGCAATAAATCACTTGAAGTGAAAACGAGCGGTAAATACAGTTTAAGCATTACCGACACCCATTCATGTGTGGGTAAAGATGAGGTTGAAATTACGGTAATTAAATTTCCTAAAGTTAACTTAGGCAGCGACCAAGAAATTTGCGAAGGGCAAGTTGCTTCTCTATCAATTAGCGACTCTAAAGCATCGTACTACTGGTCGACTAGTGAAAAGGAATCAACGATAGCTGTAGCGACTACTCAATCAATTATTTTAACACAGTATAATGATGTGCTTTGTTTGGTTCGCGATACAGTGAGTATTATTGTAATTCCTTATCCGAAATCTGAGTTAGGAAATGATACTACGGTATGTTTTACTGAAACTCTTGCCGGCGCCTTAACCCTTGATGCAGGTGTTTTAGCCGACAGGTATTTGTGGGATAATGGTTCAACAAGTTCAAGTATTTCTATTGATGCAAAAGGTACTTACGCGGTAAGTTTAACGAATGGTAAAAGTTGCACTATTGAGGATCAAATAGTGGTAAATGCTCTTTGCAAAACCAGTTTGTTTTGTCCTACCGCATTCACTCCAAACAACGATGGAACTAACGATATTTTCTATGTGATAGGTGCCAATGTCGACAAATTTCAATTGTTGATTTTTAACCGCTGGGGAGATGTTATTTTTGAAAGTAACGACATGAGCTATGGTTGGGATGGCACTGTAAACGACAACAAAGTTCAGCAAGATGTATATGTGGTAAAAATCATTTACAGTGTGAATGGCCTAAACGGTTACCAAACAAAAGAACAAATCATTTCAACTTTAGCGTTGATAAGGTAGTGCGCACTAATTTTTTTTAATCTCATTTCTCCATACTCTTGATTTATATCCTATTTCGATTGTAGCACTTTTCGTTGTTTTTGCGGCATGCCAAAGAGGAAAATTGAGCTGATGGCCCCTGCAGGTAATTTCGAATCTTTTATGGCTGCCATTCAAGGAGGAGCCGCTTCAATTTATTTTGGTAGAGAGCAGTTGAACATGCGTGCACGCTTGTTCGCTAAAGAGTTTTAAAGTGAGTAAGATTTGATTTGCTTTCACTTTTTCTTTTGATTACACCTTCTGTGAAATATTTAATTTAACAAACTTTTTTGCTAATAATGCGTTTACTCTCCACGCGTGAACAATAGTGTTGCAAAAGAAAAATAAATTCTAAAATTTTTTAAGCAGAAAAGGTATATGAAAGTTGTAGGAGTATTTGTTGGTTTCATCATATTGGTAGCTAGTCTATTTCTGTTTGAATCGGCCTACAAACCTCAAACGATGGAGGTAGGAGAAGTGATAAAGAAAACTTTGGATTCAGTTCAAGCAGCAAAAGTTCTTACCTTCACTTTTACGCGATTTGAAAGGATTAATGGCAAAATGGCCACCAGCTCTAGCGCTATTAAATTAGAAACAAGGCCATTTAAATTGTATCTAAAAACTTTGGGTGCCGACGGGGGAAAGGAAGTTGCTTATGGTGTAGAGAAGCACAATAAAGCAGTAGTGAGTCCAAATGCTTTTCCATATGTCACACTTTATTTAGATCCATACAGTTCGTTGCTCAGAGAAAATCAGCATCATACCATTTTTGAAATCGGCTTTACCTATTTCGCTAGAATAATGGCCGCCTATTCGCTAAAGATTGCCAACAAACACAAAGAGTTTTGTGCCATAGATGGTGACGTGGAATGGGGCGGGAGAAAATGCATTTCGGTAACTTGTAATTATCCTTCATTTGCCTATGTGAAATACACCGCAAAGAAAGACGAAACACTCACTACAATTGCCAATCGCTTGCTTTTAAGTGATTATATGATGCTTGAAAAAAATAGCGAAAACGTAAGTTATTATGATGATGTTGACGAGAATGAAGAAATCTTAATTCCCAATTCTTACTGTAAAAAAATTACGTTTTATGTTGATAAAGCGAATTATCTGCCTATTCGTCAAATGATTTATGATGATAAAGGTTTGTTTGAAGAATACCATTACCTCAATGTGGTGAAACCTAAGTAATAAATTCTGCTATTTTTTTAACTCGGCAATAGTTGCAATAGGGTCTTTTGAGGCAAATACCGCATTTCCTGCTACCATAGCATTAACGCCTACCTCAGCCAATTTTTTGTAGTTGTTTAAGCCTACACCACCATCCACTTCAATCAAGGCAGAACTTCCTTTTTCAGTAATCAACTCTTTTAGTTTTTTTACTTTATCGTAGGTATTCTCTATAAATTTTTGTCCGCCAAAACCAGGGTTTACACTCATAATCAACACCAAATCTAAATCGGCAACAATATCTTCTAAAACACTAACAGGTGTATGAGGATTTAAGGCTACACCAGCTTTCATGCCTTCTGCTTTAATGGCTTGAATTGTTCTGTGCAAATGTGCACAAGCTTCGTAATGAACAGTTAAAATATCGGCGCCAATTTGCTTGAAAGTAGAGATGTATCTTTCTGGCTTGATAATCATTAAATGCACATCTAATGGTTTTGTAGCATGTTTTTTTATGGCTTCAATAACAGGCATTCCGTAAGAAATATTAGGAACAAATTCACCATCCATCACATCAATATGAAACCAATCGGCAGAACTGTTGTTTACCATTTCGATATCTCGTTGTAGGTTGGCAAAATCGGCAGCTAAAATGGAAGGTGCAATGATGTGCGACATAGTAAAAATTTTAAGCGGTAAATGTAAGTCGAAAGTTTAAAGTTCACAGTGTAAAGTCCATTGATTTATAAACAAAAAACCCTCCGTTAATAACAGAGGGTTTTGTTTTGGTTGTAAGAAAAGTAGTTAACCAAGATATTTTGAAAGCAGCGCACTTCTAGAAGAATGCTTCAAACGGCGCAATGCTTTTTCTTTTATTTGTCGAACTCTCTCGCGTGTTAAATCGAATTTCTCGCCTATTTCCTCCAAGGTTAAAGAGGTGTGTTCAGATCCCAATCCGAAGTACAGGGCAATGACATTTGCTTCGCGAGGTGTTAAGGTATCTAATGTTCTTTTTATTTCTTCTTTTAAAGATTCGTCGAGTAATTTAAAATCTGGTCGCGGACTATCCTCACTGGTCATCAAATCGTACATGTTTCCAGCATCTCCTTCGTCGCCTAGCGGCGCATCCATTGAGATGTGACGTGTATTGCTTTTCAATGATTCACGCACTTCTTCAATAGGTAAATCTAAGGCTTCAGCAATTTCATCGGCCGATGGTTCTCTCTCAAACTCTTGTTCTAAAAGAGAAAATGTTTTGTTTATTTTGTTGATCGACCCAATTTTGTTGAGTGGCAATCGCACAATTCTTGATTGTTCTGCTAAGGCTTGCAATATCGATTGACGAATCCACCATACGGCATAAGAGATAAATTTAAAACCCCTGGTTTCATCAAATCTTTGTGCTGCTTTTATTAACCCTAAGTTTCCTTCGTTGATTAAGTCGCTTAGCGTTAATCCTTGATTTTGGTATTGTTTAGAAACCGAAACTACGAAGCGTAAGTTAGCTCTCGTTAACTTTTCTAAAGCTTTGGCATCACCTTGTTTTATTTTTTTGGCCAATTCAACTTCTTGGTCGGCCGTAATTAAGCCTTCCTTGCTTATTTCATGAAGATATTTATCCAAAGAAACGGTTTCCCTGTTGGTAACCTGCTGGGTAATTTTTAGTTGTCTCATAATAAATTGGTATAATGTTTTTGCTGGTTTGTAGTAAGAAAATGTACATCTATCGAAACGCTTGACTACTATTTAAAGTTTCAACATTTTGTATTTCTGTGATAACTTTTTCTTGTAACCTTTTTTATACAACGTGTATGTAGCCATTTGTTATTTTATTAGATTTATTAAAATTTCTTATCATGAAAAATATCTTGTTGCTAGGAGCTGGAAGAAGTAGTTCGGTTTTGCTGGATTATTTGAAAGAGCATGCCGATGAAATGCAATGGAGAATTAGCGTAGCCGATGTTTCCTTAAATCATGCCAAAGAAATTGTTAAAGAACACCGCTCTTTTTCTTTTCATGATTTAAGCAAAGATGTTTCATTAAAAGAAAAATTAATTGCCGAGAGCGATATTGTGATTTCTATGCTGCCCGCCAATTGCCACGCTGAAATTGCGCGCTTCTGTATAACACATAAAAAGCATTTGGTTACAGCTTCTTATGTTTCTAAAGAGATGAAGGAGATGGAGGAGGAGGTAAAGAAGCACAATCTTATTTTTATGAACGAATGTGGTTTAGACCCAGGGATAGATCATCTGTCGGCCATGAAAATAATTGACGATTTGCATGAACAAGGAATGAATATTCATGGTTTTGAGTCTTTTTGTGGTGGTTTAGTTGCGCCATCTTGTGATGACAATCCGTGGAGGTATAAATTTACGTGGAATCCGCGAAATGTAGTAATAGCCGGACAAGGAGGCGCAGCGAAGTTTTTGCAAGAAGGTACTTACAAATACATTCCTTACCATAAATTATTTAGAAGAACCGAAGTAATAGATATTGAAGGTTATGGTAAGTTCGAAGGCTACGCCAATCGCGATTCGTTAAGCTATATTGATATTTATGGCTTACAAGGCATTAAAACCATGTTTCGTGGAACTTTGCGTCGCTTGGGATTTTGCAGAGCTTGGGATTTGTTTGTTCAGTTGGGAATGACAGACGATAGTTATACCATTCCCGATAGCGATAAGATGACGCACCGTCAGTTTATCAATTTGTTTTTAGCCTACAATCGTCACGATTCTGTAGAGTTGAAATTGAAGCATTATTTAAAGCTCGAACAGGATGATGTAGATATCTGGGAAAAGTTAGAATACACAGGTATTTTTAGTTCAGAAAAAATAGGTTTAAAGAATGCTACTCCCGCGCAAATACTTCAACACATTTTAGAAAAGAAATGGAAGTTGAAAGAGCACGATAAAGACATGATTGTGATGTTTCATAAGTTTCATTATGTCGATGCGCAAAATAAGATGAATGAGCTTCATTCTTATTTGGTGGTGGAAGGTAGCGACCAGCACAGAACAGCCATGGCAAAAACGGTAGGTTTGCCCATAGGTATAGTTACCAAGATGATTTTAGAAGGAGCCATACAACAAAGAGGCGTATTGGTGCCAGTGCACCAAGAAGTGTATTTACCGTTATTAAATGAACTGAAAAACTACGGTATTAACTTCACTGAGAAGAAAATTATCTAATTAAGGCAACGCTAGAGTAACGTTTGAAGGATCGTCGTTTCCCTGTGTCGGGCATAATGCTTTCGTATTCATAATACACAGCATACACATCAATTGGAGCAGTATCGCCTTTGTATTGTCCATCCCAGCCATTGCCAATATCGCTACTTTCAAAAATGAGCTCTCCCCAGCGATTAAAAATGCGCATTTTGAAGTTGTAAACGCCTTCTCCCACAGGTTGAAATAATTCATTGAGTTCGTCTCCATTGGGCGTAAAAGCATTGGGAATATTAAAGTAGGTAGGGGCGCAATAGTTTTTAATATATAGACTATCACTGGCTTTGCAGTTTTTTCCGTTAGATAAAGTAACAGAATACAAGCCTTCTTTGTTTGCTATTATATTTGGAGTGCTTTCTCCTGTATTCCACAGGTAATTTAAGGCCGTTCCTCCACTGTGCAGAGGGAAAGAAGGATAAAATTCAAAACAAATGGTAGTGTCATCTTCTAGCGAAATACTTGGAATGCCCAGTGACTGCAAAACAATGGTATCTTGATCGGCGCAGCCCAATCCATTGTCGGCAACAAGGCTGTATTGTCCGGCAATAGTTACATAAATTTGATTTTGTGTAGCACCATTCGACCATTGAAAAACGTAATTGCTAGGTAAGTTCGATTGCAGTAAAATACTGTCGCCATTGCACATGCTTTTGTTGGCGCCCAAACTAAAGCTAACATTAGGGTTAACTTGCACTACCACGCTATCTTCGCTAAAACAAACTGGTTTAAATGAAATATCATCCATGGCGAAATCATTTCCCCATCCTAAAGTGTTTTGATTGACTATACAAATATCGGCCGATGTTGTGGTACCCGAATTCCAAATGGTAAAAAATTCATTCCATTCGCACACGGTTCCCGATGCTCTAAAGGGTTCTCCCAATAAACTTCCGTTTAAAGTGAATTGAAGCAAAGCAGGGTTGTCGGGAAACACAGAGCTAATCCATGTGCTAAACGCGTAATCGGTGTTGGGTGTAACAGAGATGTTTTGACACCACAGTTGCACGCCAGCAGCGGTAGATGCATTGATGATTATCATGTTTCCTGAACCTGAAGTATGGTCGCTGCAATTTCCCCAATTGGAGTAATATACACTTGAAGTATTGTTTACGCAGTAAAATCCTTCTTCTAAGCTGCCGTATGAGCAATCGATGCCATACTGACTCGTAAATCCTTGGTCGCCCAGTTCGAAATTACCATTCACAATTCTTTCATTAGGGTATTCATATCTGTTGCTGAGCTTGTATTTTGTGGTAACAGATGGGGACGCAATAGGGTTTTTAATGCTGGAGTCGCTTAAGCCAGTTTTATCCGACCACTGTATTTTATAAGCATTTCCAGAGGTGTTGATTTGTATCGATTCCCCTTCGCAAATTTTAAGCGTATCGGCTGTAATGTTAATGTTACAGTTGATTTGTGCGAGCAAAGCATTGCCTAGCAACGAAAAACAAAACGCGATCAATATTTTTTTAAATTCCACCTTTAAAAATTTAAATAAAAATCTTTGGTAAGTTGAATGTATTCTGCTGTAAATTCATGCCCATTGGCTTGAATCGACAACTCATTCATTCTTACTTCTAAATTCGTTTCTTTGGTAATTTCTACCAAAGCTCTCTTCGGTGGTTTGGATATAACAGGTTTTACTAATGTAATGCTTTTTATAGATAGCGCGCAAATTTTTGTTTGTTCTTCTATACTTTTCAATGCGTCAAAAGGATAAACCAAACATATTTTTCCTGTGTTTGATAAAAGTTGTTTGGCCTTATTCAGCAGCTCAAATAGGGACAAAGCATCATCATGACGCGCTAAGTTTCTTCCTTCTTTTTCCGATTTTAAGCTTGCTGTAAAATAAGGAGGGTTGCTAATGATTAAATCGAATTTTTCTTCTGGATGCCAGTTTTTGAAATCCCCAAGATGTAAATTTAATCGATTGCTCCAAGGTGAATTATCAAAATTGATTTGGGCTTGTTTAAAAGCATTTTCTTCAATTTCTATGGCATGAACTTGAGCTTCATCATTTTTTTGCGCCATCATCAGGGCGATGAGTCCGCTACCCGTGCCCACATCTAAAATTTTCTTGCAGTTTTTAATATCTGCCCATGCGCCCAGCAGTGTTCCGTCTACACCCACTTTCATCGAGCATAAGTTATGGTCTACTGCAAACTGTTTGAATTGAAAGGGTTGATATTTTTTTTCGGGTTTAGTCATTGAGGTCTAAGAGTCCGTCGGGCAACTCAAAATGAATTTCTCTTTTCGCCGCATCCATCTTTTTAACGAATTGTTCTACCAAAGGAATGTAAATTTCCTTTTTGCCGTTTTTCACATTTAATAAAACTTGTGGTGTGCTGTCGTTTACAGAATATACTTCGCCCACCAAGCCCATCTTTTCATCAAAAACTTTGTAGCCCACCAACTCTTGTATGGTTTCGTTGTCTTCCATCTCTGGAAACTCTTCAATCGACAAATACATTTTTACTTTGAGAAGTGATTGTGCATCTTTTTCACTGTCGATGCCTTCAAACTTAACGTGTCCTTTATCACCTAAGGTGGAAATTTTCTCTATCTGATATTCGGCTAAATGTTTTCCAATGAGCAGATATACACTGTTTACATCGTCCAATTCTAAATCGGGAGCATCATTTTTAAAATGCAATTCACCTTTAAAACCTTTGGGCTTGGTGATTACTCCGTAATAAAAAACATCGTTAAGCGTCATTAGAAATTTAATTTTCACCGAAAATACAAAAAGCAAAGCTAGAACTCAATTAACATTGCTTGTTTGATTTCTATTTAGTTGAGGAAGAATAGCGCAAGAAGAATATATCTATTTTCATATTTACTAAAAAGTATATATGAGCGAAGGATTAATTTTAACCATAATAATTGCCTATTTCGGAGTGCTGATTTTGATGTCGTACATCACCAGCAGAGGAGCCGATACCAATAGTTTTTTTGTAGGCAATAAAGAATCGAAATGGTACGTGGTGGCCTTTGGTATGATTGGCGCTTCTTTATCGGGCGTTACTTTTATTTCGGTACCAGGGTGGGTTGATGGAAAACAGTTTGCCTACATGCAAATTGTGCTGGGTTATTTGGTGGGATATTTAGTGGTGGCCTATGTTTTATTGCCCATTTATTATCGCATGAATTTGATTTCTATTTACGGCTATTTGGAGGAGAGATTTGGTGTGTGGACCTATAAAACAGGCGCTTCGTTGTTTTTGTTATCGCGTATTATTGGTGCTTCTATTCGTTTGCTCTTGGCTGCCACCGTTTTTCATGAGTTTATCTTTGCCAAATGGGGAATTCCTTTCGCCGCCACCGTTACTTTTTCGATATTATTTATTTGGGTTTGTACTTTCAAAGGTGGGATAAAAACCATAGTGTGGACAGATACTTTGCAAACTCTATTTATGCTGTTGTCACTGGGCATTGCGATTTATTTGATTTCCGATTCTTTAGGATTTTCAGAACAAGGCGGATTGGTAAAAGTGATTTCTGAAAGTAAGTATTCTAAAATATTTTTCTTCGAAGAAATGGGTGCCAACAATTATTTCTGGAAACAGTTTATTGCGGGTATGTTCATAACGATTGGGATGACTGGTTTAGACCAAGATTTAATGCAGAAAAACTTAAGTTGTAAGAACATTAAAGAGGCACAGAAAAACATGGTTTCATTCGCTTTTGTTTTGACCATTGTGAACTTGGCTTTCTTGGTGTTGGGCGCAACTTTATTTATGTACGCTCAAAAACACGGCGTTGAAATTCCTATACACGAAGGCAAGGCGCGCACCGATTTGCTTTTCCCTACCTTGGCCTTAGGTGATTATTTTCCACAGATTGTAGGTGTCTTTTTCATCCTTGGTTTGTTTGCGGCTACTTATGCCAGTGCCGATTCGGCCTTGGCAAGTTTAACCACTTCTTTTTGTGTAGATTTTATTGGTGTTAGAAAAATGGAGGAGCCACAACAAAAGAAATGGAAAGACAGAGTGCACGTGGGTATGTCGGTGGTTTTATTGATAGTTATTTTGGTGTTGAATGAGTTTATGTCGGCCAACGCCATCGAGCAAATTTTAACTTTCGCATCGTTTACTTACGGACCATTGATTGGAATTTTCGCCTTTGGAATTTTCACCAAACGCACTTTAAACAAAGACAAATTCTCTTTGTTTACAGCCATTGCAGCTATTATTTTAACAACTGTATTGTATGTAATTACCAATAAATCGAAAGAGATTACTGCGTTTTTCGAATTGGATAAACCTTTCGATGTCGGTTTCAAAATTGGCGCCGAATTAATTATTTACAATGCAATTATCACTTTTGTGATATTGTGGTTTGTATCTAAGAAGAAGGTGGGGTAGGTTTTAGCAGAAAATGGCTTTTAATTCTTTTTATAATACTGTTCAAGAAACTTTATTTTGCCACAATACTGTGAGTAATTTCTTAATCTATCTTTTTAAAAGTTTCTGTAATAACTCCTATTTTTTCTACATTCTCGTTGATCATATCAGTCTCTAATACCATTTGCTTATCGCTAATAGATTTGATATGATAAGTAGAAGTGAAATCGGGCATGCTTATGAGTGTTGTTTTAAGCTCTTCATTTTTTATAGTATAGCTATATGTGGCAGACGTGTCGTCGGAAGCCATATAATAATCAAATGTATTATCAGAAAAAGTCCATATGATAGCGTTAGAGTCGGGCACATTATAAGAATTTGTATTACCATTATCTTCCTTCAACTCAACAGTCAGTTTTTGCCATTTATGCTGAATGTTTTTGTGATAACTTTTATCTTTATTACAAGCAAGTAAAAATAGAATTGACACTAAAAAAAATAGAATTGATTTTTTCATAATATGTATAAGTTTAATACCTCCAACCTACTTTTACTTGAAAGTCAACTGGTAATCCCGTAGTGGAATACCAATGTTTATCTCGCTGTTCTTTATAACCTGGAAGTACGGATTGAAAAACTATAGGAGGAACATAGAATTGAAGACCTAATATAGTTTCTATAAATAAATAATTCCCCAACATCATTTTATTACCAGCTGCAATACCTCCGCCAGTTGTATAGCCCCACAAAGATTTTTGTATTGTGTAAGGAGGAGCAAATAGAGCCGAACGGAAATAGCCTAAACCTAATTTTTCTTGCACAAAAAAGCCTTCACTATTTCCATGTTTTTTACAATATTGTCGGTAAAAACCTTCAATTAAAACACCTGGAAAATTCAATACATTGTGATAACCTATAAGTTGAAATCCAAAAGAAGAATTTGTTTTGCAACCTCTTTCATATTGCACCCTTGTATTAAGATTTAATGGAGAAACCATAAATGATAATGCGCTTTCACATGAAGTATCTTGCACCACATTTTTTGATTCTATTTTTCCGAAATTATATCCAAATTTCACTCCAGCTAAATAATTGAAATAAATATCGTTTTCTGAATAATATTCATAAGTTGGGCAAAAATTAAACTCAAGAAAGTATCTGTTTTTTGGAAATGTATATCTGTAGCCAATGAGACCTTGAAAAAGATATCTATACCCAAAATTTACCCAGAAATTATCATAAAATGGAGTAATAGCTACTCCGGCGTCTAAAAGGTGATTTTTGTTAAAACTATAAAAAAAACTTAGTCGAATAGGCACAGCTGGAATATATTCGGGAGTATAGAAAATAGCATTACCTAGCTGCGGTGAAAATCCAATGCCTGCATTTAATCCGAAATGCTCATTAAAATTAATTTTCTTTTGAAAATTAACAGAATATGAACCGGTTAAACCACCTAGCTCAAAAAACAAACTATTGCTCTTAGATCCTTCTTGAGAACGAAGATTACCTGCAAAAGCTAAAAATAGAATTAAACTGAATGCTCTTTTCATAGTAGTATGTCGACTAAAAGTTTTTCTTTTTTTCGAATTAACTTTCTGAATAATCTTAATAAGAATATAGTATTTTACCACTTGACATGCTAACAGACCTTATACTAGATGTTTTACATGTTCGAATCCTGCGTAACCACTGCCAAAAAGTTTGTTTATTATATTCAGAACAATAGGGCATCATAAAAGTCGGATCCTTCAATCCAGTGGCGGAAGTAGTACAATTCCAAATCGTTATTCTAAATTCGTACCAAGCTACTGATGCTTGTCCTTCGCCATCTGTCTTGCCATCCCACATAATATCTCCATTAGCAAAATATCCTACAGCAGGGAGCGATTTTTCAACGCATCGAATTTGTTTTCCTTGATCATCAAAAATTTGTAACTTATATCTATATGCATGATAGGCGGGACCAACTCCAATAGTAGCGCCATAAGTGTCGTCGTAAATTCTAAAATAAGGTTTGTCTGAACTTCCAAACTGAGTAGCAAACCTTAAATTTGAAACAGACTTATTAAAATAATCATAAGTCAGCTCAGTATGAAATGTTAGAATATGGGTGTTACAACCTTCGGAAACAGTGACAGAATAATCTTTAATTCCAGGCTTCAAGGTAATAGCAGGTGTAGTTTCTCCTGTGTTCCATAGATATTTAAGATTTGCAAATTTTATGGCCGACCATTCTGCAGATTCCATTACTCTGCCTTGATCTCGATTGGCACATTTATAAAAATTAGCATTAACAGATAGAGTAGGACTACAAACTATTGGAACAGGGTATGATTCATTAGGATCCCAACATTTATTAAACACATTATTACCAGGCATGTTATTCAGCACAATACTTCCTGTAAAGTCATTGTTTACCATAACATTTACATTTTCAGAAACCACACAGCCAGAAGAATTTTTTTTTGCGGTTAAAATATATGTTGTATTTTCTAATGGAGAAACTACAACTGGCGTTGTGGTTGAAGTCAAACCAGCAGGAATAGAGGTCCATTGATAAGTATAACCAGGTTTGGGAGACCCACCAATACTTGCACCTAAATTATTTAGACAACACACATATTTATCAGGACCTGCATCAGCAACGGCACAATCTATATATAATAATTTGTCGGTTTCTTCCCATGGATCACAATCATTACTTACAGCAAGTTTAACTTTATAATACGAATTACATTTAAACTGGAGTCCTGTACCTATTTGATAAAAACTTCTAATATCAATTATTCCTGCTTGCTGAGATAAAAACCATTTATTTACTGGCTTGGCTCCGGGAATAATATTTTTATATGCATCGCATTCTACTACTTCAACAAAAAAACTTTTCTCAAATTGACTACCCTGAGCATCCATGTATATTGGTGAAGTAGAATTTTGACAAGCTAAAGTATTCATTTGAAATTGAGGTATAGGATTATTAGGCTCACATAAACCTTCAATATATGCATAACATTTACAACCTCTATCATCACAATCACTGGTAGTAAACCAAATAGTAACTTCCTCACCTACAAAGTCACTTAAGTCATACCTTTCGCAATTCCATTGTGTATAAAATAATCCTGTTTTTTTATCACTTCCAGGGTAGGTATATGTACTTGTTGTGATAGGATATTCTGTGTTATTAGATTTTATTGTATGGTGTGATTTATTATATAGGTTTTTTTCCTTATTTGTTAGTCCATTTTTCGAAAAACCGTGACCTTTTACCATGTACCATTTAAAATAAGATTTTATATTGTCAGGATGTCCGATGTCTGTGAATACAGCCATCCAATTAAAGGTTAAAATTTTATTGCTATTATCTACTATAAAAGTGTATCCAAGTAATTGAGATTTCTGGTATTCATGCATACTGCCCAAACGTACTACGTATTTACCCTTGTACTCAATTGGCACTCCTGTTTCAGGATCATTATTCACAAAACCCTTCTCAATAATTTTGTAATACGCAGGGTCTTGATATCCAAGATTTCCGTAATCAATTCCCCCATAACCAACTTTTGGATCATATTTGTCTAGTGTATTAAGCGATGAATAACTACCTCCAAAATAAAATCGCCAATTATTAAGGTTACCATTTTCAAAACCTCCATTGGTAAGACACTGAGCCATGAAGTTTTGAGAGATAAATAATAAACCAAAAAGGAAAATTGTATTTACTGCTTTTTTCATATTATTGATTGTAAAAGAATCTGAATTAATGTATTACCGATAAAGACTGGGTGGTTAATATTCCATTCACAAGAAGGTTAATATTATAAATGCCTGATGCAAATCCATCCACATTAAAATTAATAGTTTGTTGTCCCGAAGATTGTTGTCCATTAAAAATGGTTTGATTAACAGTATTCAGATTATTGTTGATGGAAACTGTTGTTTGTGTATTTGAAGGTAGAACATATGAAATTGATATATTACCTGCTGCTGGATTAGGCGTAACCCTTAAGTTTAATAATTCACGAAAGGCATTGACATTGAAACCATTTGAACTACTAGGATATAATGTAATACCACTATAATATTCATTGAGACCTTCAGCAAAAACTTTTCTAAGTTCTAAATATGAAAAAACAGGTTTTGATGCTGTGTCTGAAGTAAACCAATAATAGGCATCTATTATTAATAAAACAGTGTCAACATCATCTGGAGCACAATCCCCTCCGCAAAAAAGCTTATGTTTTTCTTGCACTCTAATTCGTTTTACATTTTGATAAACTGAATCAGCAAATTTTATCGACCCTATAGCATCTCTATTTATCAAATATTTACTTTTTTGGGTAATTGCACCCCCTTCATCATCATATAGAATTTGTACATTATTTTCTAAAACAGAATCACCATAGTTTAATGGGTAGCTTTGTATATTAGAAGGCGACAAATAAGTGTGCATAGTTGGATCTTCCATTTCTGGAAATAAATAATTATTCAATTCAACTTGTGATAAATCCCATGAAGTATTGGCTTTAGATTTTACTATTGGAGTAATAAGAGTTGGGTGAGATTTAAAACTCAAATCATCATAAGATTCGATGTGGTTAACGTAATTAATATTTGATAGCGTGTCAATTTCTACTGTATCAATTACTACTGTATCAATAAATACATCATATGAAACATTGAAACTTTTATTTATTCGGCATCCTAAAGAATCCTCTATAGATAAATAATAATTACCTGAACATAGATTACTTATATTTTTCTCAAAACTTTGAAAATCATTGTCTTGGTTACTCCAAGTGTAATAATATGGGGACAATCCACCAGTTGTATTTGTTTCAATTTTTCCATTACATATTTTGTTTGATGAAGCATTGGTTGTAATAGCTGATACTTGTGGATTCGAATAAGAAGGGACAGTGTAAGTTTTAGTAGTTGTACAATTTCCGCTACTAATAGTAGCAGTATATGTACCAGGAGCTAATGAAGTAATTACTTCACCCGTTTGATTTGTGCCACTCCAAGTTACATAAGTTGCACGGGCTGTACTATCATTAAAGTTATTTGGTATAGATGTTCCATTTGATAAATTATCGAAAGTTGAATTGTTTTCAATTTGACCGTCACCTATTACGTTCAACGTACCATACGTTGCCATCGCACCATATAAATTAAGAAGAAACCCTTCAACCGTAACTGAGCCATAAAAAGCAAACGATCCATTATTATTTACTATGCTGCATCCATTTGGAATAGTAATATTTGGATAAATGGCAAACCCAGCATTATTAATAAGCATTCCATTATTAGACAAGTTTAGTGAAGCGACTGTCACCGAAGCACAAATAATCAATTTTCCTCCATTAATAGTAATATTTGCATTAGCAATTGGAGTAGCTATTCTTTTAATTTCCCCTGGATTAACAATGATATTAGAACCGCTAACAAGAGTACCGATATTACAATCTGCAACACTTAATATTCCAGTATGTTTTTCTAAGCCACTTAAAATTATCATTCCCGTAGAATCACCTCCGCAACTGCCTTTTATGTGAGCTGTAATATTTGAATTAAGATCTGAACAAGAATTTGTAGAAGATTGTTTTACTGTTACAGTTGTAGAAGCAACATTACTGCAGCCATTAGGAGAAGTACCCACAACAGTATATGTAGTTGTAGTGTTTGGAGAGGCAACAACTGAAGTCCCAACATTTGAAGTTAAACCTGTTGAAGGAGTCCAAACATAATTATCTGCACCATTTGCGGTTAATTGTATACTACTTCCCGGAACCAAAGAATACACCAAAGGATTAATACTAACTATAGGATTACTATTCACCGTTACTGTCACAGTTTTTGAATTAATCGTTCCAGCAATATTGGTTCCTGTTACAGTGTATGTTGTTGTACTAGTAGGATTTGCAATCACTGTTGCGCCCGTTGTGGTATTCAATCCTAAAGAAGGTGACCATGTATAAGAAGACATTCCGCTTGCAGTTAATGTAGTATTATTCCCCGAACAAATTGAAGCTGAACTTGCAGTTACATTTAATATAGCCTGAGAAGGAATAGTATAAGTAACGGTCAATACTGGACGCAATGACACATTTGAATGTTCCTTACTTGCAAACTGCCAAAAAGATTGTGAATAATCTTCACTGTTATCTTTAATTAGCCATCCATTATTAGGAGCGCCATAAACAAAGGCTTGAACATCATTTTTCAAATCCCATGTGCCATTTACTCCACTAGGCCATTGTAATTGAGCTGTTGCCGATGCATTAGAATTAAAGGCATTCCCAAAACTTGAAGTAGTTACAGATGATTCACTCCAATTATTAAGCACCTTGTGGGCTGCTAAAGTTCTATTATAACCACGAGTACCTGTTTCATAAAGATGAAGAATTGCACTAGTTATAGTTGCACCTGCTGGAATACTTGATAAATCAAATCTTACTAAAATTCTTCTTGTATAATTTCCACTAGGTAAAACCCAAGGATAAGTTTGTAAGTTTGCTTCACTACCATAATTCGTAGTTGTATACCACAAATCTAGTTTTGTATCAGCACTAGCATTAATATTCACTATAGTTTGGGCTTTAATATTAAATGACATTAATACCACCAACATCAACAGGGTTGATTTCAGGGCATTCATTTTCAAGGTAAAAGCCACTTGTTTTGATTTAGATATTTTCATAGATGCGTATTTAAAAGCTTATTGAGCATTTGTCTCTTTAACTACTGTGCTGTAGTTACCATTAGAGTATTTTAGCTTTGCGCTAGCATAGAAAGTAGAGATTCCAGCATATTTTCCTGTATAGATTGTAAGGATATTATTTTCTCGATTTAATGTAATGCCAGACGGCAAACTGTTTCCATTGTAATTCAATGAATAGGTGAAAAATTCTGTTCCGCCATCAGTAGTTCCAAATGTGATCTTAACCTTCTCTATATTAACTGTGTCGGATAGAGTTAATGTGAAAACAACTTGATGTTTTGTAGATGCACTATATTCAGAAGGATTTCCCGAGTCAATAGAAACGATAGTAGGATCTAACTTGAATTCAAGTTGTAAGTTATTTATTTCAGATTGGCTTTTTACATTAAAGCTGAGCAGCATTGTAAATGAGAATAGGAGATGAAAGAATTTCATTTTGTTTACTTTACAGTTAGTTTTCGTTTCCAAAAGTATCATTTAAAAACATTCTACCAAAAGGAAATTAATTTTCATCATTTAATTTAAATTCAATGCAAATAAAATAATTGAATTATCGA
Organism: Chryseobacterium gleum; assembly: GCA_945871895.1. Lineage (GTDB taxonomy): Bacteria > Bacteroidota > Bacteroidia > Flavobacteriales_C > JAHEZL01. The sequence continues at coordinate 17,252 of CAMBXP010000059.1, forward strand.
AGGGGGTAATTTTTATTGAGATTTTCAATTTAAATTTGGTTGGCAATATTAAAAAACAAATTAACGGTATATGAAATACGGCATCTTTTTAATGGTAATAACTATTTTCTTTTCATGCGAAACGGAAACATGTTATGATTGCCTGTAGATTCCGGGGTATGTTGACCCACCCATTCCATTTCAACGTGACCCAGGTATTCCTGCGGAAGTTGACCCACCCTTTAGTGTAATTGGAATTTTTGAAAAACACAGATATTCCGGGCTAAGTTGACCCACCCTTAGGGGAGTAATTCCGGGGCAAATTGACCCACCTAAAAGAACTGAT
>CAMBXP010000060.1 GCA_945871895.1 Chryseobacterium gleum
GGCATTAAGCCTTTGCTTTGTAGATAAACAATCAATACGATAGTAGTGATGATAGAACTAATCCAGAAACCAGCAAAAACGTACCATCCGTAAAGTGTACTGAACCAGTGCACATCGGTTGACATTAGCAAGTCCCAAGCTAAGATAGAAGAACCGTAACCAAACAACACTAAGAAAATAGCAGCGCTTGTGATGTTTTTAAAGTGAATACGAGTTCCACCTTCAGCATCTTCCAACAATGAATTTTTTCTGAATTTAGCACCGAAGTACCAGAAAATACCACCAAAAGCTAAGAATCTAATCAAGTGCATCAAACCGTCGCCAGCTGCAATGTTGAAATAATTTGATTTGTGTGTAATGATTGGATCGTAGTCTGGGTGATTGATATCATAAACATTTGGATCCATCCAGTGGTAGATATGATGCATGTGGAATTTACCCGCTAAAATCACAATTAAAATCACCCCTAAACCAATAGGCAACCAAGTAATCAAAGCTTCTAAGATTCTTTTGTAAACAATAGTATAAGCAGCTTCTGCAGCATACTGCAATGCTAAAAAGAACAAAGCGCCCAAAGCGATACCAAAGAAAAAGAAACCATTTCCTAAGAGGTCAACCCAAATTCTCTGTCCCAAACCAGTTCCTTCAGAATACTCATAATGAGCATCGAAAGCCAAACCTAATCCCAATAGCACAACACCTCCTAAAATCAAAGTAAGGATGAATTTTTTTGCGCCTGATGAAAATGTATATTCCATTTTCTGTTTTTTTTAAAGTCCTAAAATCAATTTATTTCATTTGTAAAGAGTCGGCAGGAGCTACAGCAGTTGAATCTGCAACAGCGGGAGCCTCTAATTTACCTTGTAATTTTTGCACGTAGTACACAATTTTCCATCTTTCTGTTTGAGAAATTTGAGAAGCGTGTGACCCCATATTTCCTTTACCATAATGAAGGGTATAGAAAATTTTTCCTTCCGGAAGATCTTTTAAAGCAGCAGTGTAAGATGGAGGTGCAGGGAAAACTTCGTTCTTCACCATTTGTCCGTCACCTTCTCCTTTTTCACCGTGACAGTGGTCGCAGAAAATTTCATATAATTCTTTTCCTTGTTTAACCAAGTTGTCAGAAAAAGGAAGCGGATTTTTCAATTCCAATCCAGCTCTTTCATATTCTTCAGTTGACTGAGCAAAAGGAAAAGGAGTAAATCCAACAGGAACAGTACCTTTTACTGGCATAAAGTGAGTATACCCACTTTTCAATCTATTGTAGATAGCAGTAATTTCAGCTGCGTCATCTTCCCAAGTAAGACCTCTTTCTTCCATTAATCTTTCTACAATACCAGCAGAATCCAAATCACCTTTCTTAATGTAAGTTTCATAAGAAGGAGAACGGTACATGTCGGGCATATACTCCACACCCGGACTATCAGGATCTGAAGTACAGGCAAAGAAAGCAGAAGCAACGATGGTTGCGAAGCTAAATTTACCGATATATTTAAACATCATGTTCATATAATTGTCTTCTTTTAAGCAGCTTTTTTATTGATTTCAATAGCTCCAGTCTCTTTCAACAAAGCGATGGTTTCAGCTTCTTTAGATTCATCAACATGAATCTCCATCACAAACTTATCATCGGTTGTTCTAGGATCAGGATTTTTAGCTTTCATTCCTGGAAGAGTTTTATTTCTTAGGAAATAAGTAATCGCCATACCGTGTGCGGTGCAAAATACAGTGAACTCGAAAGTAACCGGAATAAAGGCTGGTAAATTTTGCATCAAGTCGAAGTTTGGTTTACCACCAATATTCATAGGCCAGTCAACAATCATGAAATAATTCATACCTATTAAGGCAAGAGACAAACCTGTTAAACCATAGAGAAAAGCGCAAATCGCCAAACGTGTTTTTCTCACTCCAATCACGTCATCAATGCCGTGCACCGGAAACGGAGAGAACACATCTTTCACCTGCATTCCTTTCGCAACAACCTTTTTCGCTCCTTCAAGCAAAACGTGGTCATCATCATACATTGCGTAAATTACTGTACTCATTTCCTTTATATTTTCTTTCTTATTAAACTTATTAATGTTTGCTTCCTTCAGCTACAGTAATGTGCTCACCAGCACGCAACTGTTTCAACTGAGATTCACCTGTAGTTCTCAAAATTGTTTTCACCTCATTCAATGCCAACACTGGGAAGACACGAGCATAAAGCAAGTACAATACGAAGAAGATACCAATGGTTCCTAAGAACAAGCCCATATCCACAAAAGTTGGGTGGAACAAATTCCAAGAAGACGGAACGTAGTCACGGTGTATTGAAGTAACGATAATTACAAATCGTTCAAACCACATACCAATATTTACCACGATAGATAAGATGAAAGTGAAGGTTAAATTTCTTCTCCATTTCTTCACCCACATCAACTGCGGAGAAACAACGTTACATGTCATCATAGCTGCATAAGACCACCAGTACCAGCCTGTAGCACGGTTCATGAAAGCATAACCTTCATACTCCACACCAGAATACCAAGAGATGAACAACTCAGATAAGTAAGCAACACCCACCATTGAACCAGTCAGCATGATAATGATGTTCATGTACTCAATATGTTTAACTAAGATATAATCTTCTAAGTGCAAAACTTTTCTCATGACCAACATTAATGTACAAACCATTGCGAATCCAGAGAATACCGCACCAGCAACGAAGTATGGAGGAAAAATAGTGGTATGCCAACCTGGAATCACTGAAGTAGCAAAGTCCATAGATACAATAGAGTGAACCGAGAATACCAATGGAGTAGCCAAACCAGCCAGCACCAAAGAAACCTCTTCAAAACGATTCCAGTGTTTAGCAGAACCCGTCCAGCCAAACGCCAAAATGCTATATGCTTTTTTCGCGGCAGGTTTAACTGCTCTATCACGAATGGTAGCGAAATCGGGAATTAAACCGATATACCAAAACACTAACGATACAGAGAAATAAGTAGAGATTGCGAACACGTCCCAAAGCAAAGGCGAGTTAAAGTTAACCCATAAAGAACCAAATTGATTTGGTAAAGGCAATACCCAGTAAGCCATCCAGATTCTTCCCATGTGTAACAAAGGGAACAAAGCTGCCATGATTACGGCAAAGATTGTCATCGCCTCAGCAGAACGGTTAATCGCCATTCTCCAACGTTGACGGAACAACAGCAATACGGCAGAAATCAAAGTACCAGCGTGACCGATACCAACCCACCAAACGAAGTTGGTGATATCCCATGCCCAGTCCACAGTTTTATTTAAACCCCAAACACCAATACCCACACCAACGGTGTAGAATATACAGCCAACACCCCAAAGGGCAAGCAATGCTGCAAGGGAAAAAACCATGTACCACATTTTGCCTGCCTTACCTTCAACAGGTGCGCAAACGTCCTCTGTAATCTGGTGGTAAGTTTTATTACCAAGAATTAAAGGCTCTCTAATATCTGCTTCTACGTGATGCATTCTTCAGTATTTAAAATATTAAGCTTCTTTACTATCTAAATTTCTAACTTTTGTCATGTAGTAGATGTTTGGTTTAACACCAACTTCTTCTAACATTACATAAGATCTTTGGTTTTCAAATGCTGCTTTGTGAACATATGAAGTTTTGTCGTTCAAGTCACCAAATTTAATGGCACCTGATGCACAAGCCTCAGAACAAGCTGTATCGATTGAGCCATCTTGAACAGGAGTTCCTGCTTTTTTAGCATCTAATTTACCAGATTGAATTCTTTGAACACACATTGAACATTTCTCGATAACCCCTCTAGAACGAACCACCACATCTGGATTCAACACCATCCGGCCTAAATCATCTTGTGCAGGGTTTACTTTGTTGAAATCAGGATATTGAGTCAATCTCAATGAATCGTATTGGAACCAATTGAATCTTCTTACTTTGAAAGGACAGTTGTTAGCACAGTAACGAGTACCGATACAACGGTTGTAAGCCATTTGGTTTAAGCCTTCCTCTGAGTGAGTAGTAGCAGCAACCGGACAAACAGTTTCGCACGGCGCGTGGTTACAGTGTTGACACATCAGTGGTTGGAAAACCACTTGTGGCTCATCATCTGGCACCTCAGCTTTATGGTATTCACCGATAGAATTCAATTGATCTAATTCGGCAACTTTTTTATCATTAACGGTTGAAGAGAAATAACGGTCGATACGAATCCACGCCATTTCACGACTTCTTCTTACCTCGTCTTTACCAACAACTGGAATGTTATTTTCTGATTGACAAGCAGTAGCACAAGCACCACAACCAGTGCAAGTGTTTAAATCGATAACCATACCCCAACGGTGACCTAAGTCAACACCATGATCGGCCCACAAATCTAACTCTTCTGGTTTTTTCTTCTTGCCATATGTATCTTTCAAATACATTTGCTCATTGTACTCACCTTCTGCTTTCGCGTCTTTGGTACTTTTGAAAATATCTAAAGTAGTCTCATTCACCATCTTTCTACCCATCATCGTGTGATGAGTTTGAGTGGTAGCCAACGGATACGTTGATTCTGTTTTGCTAATTTTAACTGTAGAATTGTATTGGAAATCAGCAGTAATCAAAGGGAAAGCATTTTGTCCGATTAACTTATTATCGGCAAATAAATCTCCGCTCCACTCTTCTCTTGACAAACCTTCGGTGATAGATCTACCATAACCTAAAGCGATACCAATGGTCTTTTTAGCTTGTCCTGGTAAAGGATAAACTGGCAAAGTTAAAGTAACGCCGTTAGCCTCAACAGTAACTACTTTCGCAGGATATTTTTCACCTAAATACAATTCGTTGTGACCTTCGTAATTATCGGGAGTTGATTTACCAAACAATTCCAACAAATCAGTTGGGTGCATTGTAACGTAGTTGTCCCAAGTTACTTTAGTAATTGGATCTGGTAATTCTTGCAACCATGGGTTTAAAGCATGACGACCATCACCCATACCTGTTTTCACATACAATTCAACTTCCCAATCTGAAGAAGCTTTGAAAGATGCTATAGCAGAACTTAAATCGATTGTTGATGAAACCACAGTAGCAGCAGCTACAACAGCAGCTTCTACTTTTTCAGCTGCAGGTTTTGCATCAGTTGCAACAACTTCAGCAACTACAGGAGCTAACCCAGAAGTAGTGTAAACACCACTTTCAACTGCAGAATACCATTGTGTTGATGAAACGCCCATGGCAGTCCACGTTGCTTGCACATAATCACCATAAGCACTTTCATTACCAGCCAAAGCCAATAAAGACTCTTGCCATTGACGCGTACTAAACAATTTAGAGATTACAGGTTGAGCCACGTTGTACATTCCTTTAGAAGGATTGTAATCGTTCCACGACTCTAAGTAATGATTATCAGGAAGAATATAATCAGCAACAGCACCGGTTTCATCCAATCTGTCACCTAAATAAACTTTCAATTTAACTTTAGATAAAGCTGTTTTGAATTCAGCTTTTCCACCAATCTTAGCTGGTGAAGTGTATACAGGATTTACACCTGCGATTAAGATAGCATCTACAGAACCAGCAGCCATTTGGTTTACCAAAGCAGCAAAATCTGTATCGTTACCTTTTCTAATATTTAATGCATTGTCAATATCTACAGTAGTACCGTAGCTACCTAACTTCTCGTTGATAGCATTTACCACCAATTGAACATTAACATCGTTGCTACCTGCAACTACCAATGCATTTGCACCAGCAGCTTTCAACTCAGCAGCAGCTTTTTTCAATTTTTTCTTAGCAGAATCTGTTAAGCCAGCAGGAACAGCGTTAGAACCACCAATTTCTTTCAATAAGAAAGCAGCAGCAACACCTTGTTCAGAAGGTTTAACAGTAGCACGAACATCAGCATTTGAACCAGTTAATGATAACTTAGATTCAAACTGGAAATGTTTCGACATCCAATCGGCCTCAGGTCTTCTTGTAGCTGCATATTGAGTAGCATATTGATTAGAGTTTAACCAGTTGGCCAAGAAATCGGCACCTAGAGAAACAATAACTTTAGCTTTATCGAAGTTGTAAGCAGGTATAGCCGACTTACCAAACATTGCGTTGTTGGCGCGAAGAATACCACTTGAAGAAATAGTATCGTAAACCACATGCTCAGCAGATGGGTATTTCGCTTTAAATTCTGCGATAGCTCTTTCAGAAGAAGGAGACATCAAAGTACCGGTCAAAATAGCAATCTTAGAAGAAGAAGACAATTTAGCTGAAAGCTCTTTGTCAACTACCGACCAAGACAAACCTTTATCCCATTTGTCGCCTTTTTTTCGTGCTGGAGCTTTCGCTCTTTTTGCATCATACAGTTCTAATACAGAAGAGTTAACTCTTGCATTTACACCACCACCGGTGATTTGAGAATTTTTGTTTGATTTGATATGGATAGGACGACCTTCTCTTGTTTTTACCAAAACACCAGCGAAGTCAAATCCATCAAAATAAGTAGATGCATACCAGTTGGCAACACCAGGTGTAATTTCTTCGGGTTTGTTTAAGTAAGGAATTGCTTTAGTCACTGGAGTTTCGCATGCAGCTAAAGTAGCAGCAGTAACGCTAAATCCAAGATATTTTAAGAAATCTCTACGGTGAGTTTTGCTTTCACCCAATGATGAATCAGATAAAAACTCATCTACCGGAATATGCTCGGTAAATTCTTTTTGACTTTGCTCTACGAAATGGGGAGCAGCTGTAAGCTCGTCAATCCCTTTCCAGTATTTTTTAGTTTCAGTCATAGTTGCAACTATATATAGAACCTGTTACTTATTATTAATAGTGACATTTAGCACATTCTAACCCACCAATTTTATCAACTGTGAATTTGAAGTCCTTTTTATGTTTGTTTTCTGCTTTCGCGTCTTCGTGTATTTTGAGGTAGTAGTCATTACCAGCAAACTGAACCTCAGTTTCACGGTGACAATTAATACACCATCCCATTGTTAATTCAGAGAATTGTTTCAATTCAGCCATCTCTTGCACTTCACCGTGGCATTTCTGACAAGCCACTTTACCTACCTCAACGTGCTGAGAGTGATTGAAATAAACGAAGTCTGGTAATTTATGAACACTTACCCACTCAATAGCGGTGTCGTTTCTCATTTTTCCATCTTTGGTCATGTACTTAGCAGAATCTGGATTCCAGCCAATATACGCGTACAACTTCGCGATTTCAGTTTTTCCAGAACGGCTACCATTGTCGATTGCTTTGTGGCAATTCATACAAACATTTGCAGATGGGATCCCCGACGTTTTGCTCACTCTAGCTGAAGAGTGGCAGTATTTACAATCAATTTGGTTTTTACCAGCATGTAAATCGTGAGGGAAAGCAATGGGTTGTTTTGGTGTGTAACCTTGGTAGATTCCAATTCCTGCCAATGCATCCCAGCCAATTTTACCTAGCGTTAAGAATATCACCAATCCGATAATAGAAGCTAATTTTTTATGGCCTTTCATCCAGTGACCAATCGCACCCTTAAAGGTCTTAGATTCTTCGATTTCTTTTCCTTCGCGAGCGTTTATAACATTTTTCATTGAACGGTTAATTCCAGTGAAAATGATAATTACAATGGTTGCAATGGTAATTATTCCTAGAATCATCCACAGATCTGATCCTTCTTCTTCAACCGGAGCTTTAGCAGAATCTGTTGGAGCTGCCACAGCCATAACTTTAGCAGTAGGTCCTTTATCCAAGAAAGCAATAATATCGACTAACTGAGCATCGCTCAAGAAACCGAAAACAGTCATTGCACTCTTATTATTTTCTTTGTAAATTTTGTTTGCGTAAGCATCTCCGCTAGCTATCACCTTGGTGTTATTCTTAATCCAGGCTTTCAACCATTCATCCGCAGAAGCAAAACTTCCGGGCTGAACGCGGTCTTTAACGCCCATTAAAGCTGGCCCTGTTCCTGGTTTATCCCAGTTGTGACAAGTTGCACAATTAGCTTTGAATAATTTTTCTCCCGCTGCAGCATCCTGCGCAGACACATTGGTAGACACTAATAAAAACGTGAAAGCCAACAATTTGAGGAGGGAAGAGATGGATGAGATTTGTCTCATTGTTCTTTTATATAAGTTCATTTGATCCTTCTGACCTATTTAAAACAAGCTATTTTAGCTTTCTGCAAATTTATAATAATCCTGTTTTTTAGCATTGCAATTCCATGACAATTCACAGGTAAGAACCTAATTTAAAATGATTCTAAATAAGGAAAGTAGAGTTTGTGTAGAGTGTATAGCTTGATAAACAATCAATTTCGAAAGGAGAAAGAGCTCTTCGTTTCCATTTCTATAGTTTACTATTTATTAATTTATTTATGAAAACAAGTGGCTTTTAGGGTGTTTTCGGCGCAAATCAACTTGAAAAGGCACAATTGTAGAAAGGTATTTTTTTAGTGATATATTATTGTAATTTTGACTTTATATACACTTTATATGAGACTTTCAATTTTTGTATTTTTTATCGCATTAAGCAGCAGTATTTTTGCTCAAGAAGGCGCACTTACTTTCCATGGAGATTCATTAATCAATAGCGCAATTCGTTCACACGTTGCGATAAATAAAAAGAAATGTCCGCAATTGATAAAAGGCTACCGAGTGCAAATTTCATCGGCCAATGGTGCAGATGCTAGAACAAAAACAAGTGCAGATAGAATGAAATTTTTGGCATTATTTCCAGATGTTAATACCCATGAATTGTGGGAAGCACCTAGTTATAAAGTGCGTGTAGGAGATTGCAGAACTAAATTCGAAGCAGAACAATTGAAAAAACAAGTACAAGCAAATTTTCCTTTTTGCTTTGTAGTACCTGATTATATTGATACTTATTATATTCAGAGTTGTAAGTAAAATTTAATTATACAAAACTTCCTATTTTAATGGCCTCATCCCCGGCCCTTCTCCAAAAGAGAAGGGTGACTAAGTTTAAAATGATTTTTTAAGTAGTGGCTCCCTTCTCTTTTGGAGAAGGGCCGGGGATGAGGCCATAAAAACAAAAAGCCCCGATGATTTCTCATCGGGGCTTTCTTATTTCTAAAACTTAAGAGTCTTACTTCAAGGTTTGCTTAACTTCAACTTCTTCGTAAGCTTCAATGATATCACCAACAGCGATGTCGTTGAATTTCTCTACATTTAATCCGCACTCGTAACCATGATTTACCTCTTTCACATCTTCTTTGAAACGTTTCAATGAACCAAGTTCACCAGAGTAAATTACTATACCATCGCGGATAACGCGTATTTTATTTTTACGAGTCACTTTACCGTCGGTCACATAACATCCGGCAACAGAACCCACTTTTGTGATTTTAAACACTTCACGAATTTCGATGTTCGCCACCACTTTCTCTTCGATTTTCGGTTTCAACATCCCTTCCATCGCATCTCTTAATTCTTCGATAGCTTTGTAGATAATAGAATACAAACGAATCTCGATATCTTCTTGCTCAGCTAACTTACGAGCACCTGCAGAAGGACGAACTTGGAAACCGATTACGATTGCATTAGAAGCCGAAGCCAACAATACGTCTGATTCAGAAACCTGTCCGACAGATTTATGGATAATATTAATTTGAATTTGAGAAGTCGATAATTTCAACAATGAATCTGACAATGCCTCAATAGAACCATCCACGTCACCTTTAACGATGATGTTCAACTGTTGGAAATCACCAATCGCGATACGACGACCAATCTCATCCAATGTGATGTGTTTGCGGGTGCGAATACCTTGCTCGCGCTGTAATTGCAAACGTTTGGTGGCAATATCTTTTGCTTCACGCTCTTCCTTCACTGCACTAAAGTGGTCACCTGCTTGAGGAGCACCATTTAAACCAAGTAATTGAACAGGAGTAGATGGTCCGGCTTTATCCACACGTTTACCACGCTCATTGTACATCGCCTTAATTTTTCCATAGAAAGAACCAGCCAAGATGATATCACCAACATTCATAGTACCATTTTGCACTAAAACAGTAGCAACATAACCTCTACCTTTATCTAGCATCGACTCGATTACGGTACCTTTAGCCAATCTATCCGGACTAGCTTTCAAGCCCATCATATCAGCCTCGATCAATACTTTATCTAATAGCTCTTCAATACCCAAGCCTTTTTTTGCAGAGATGTGTTGGCATTGGAATTTACCACCCCAATCCTCTACAAGGATATTCATTTGAGCCAATTGCTCTTTAATTTTTTCTGGATTAGCACCAGGCTTATCAATTTTGTTGATAGCGAAAATCATTGATACACCCGCAGCTTGAGCGTGATTAATCGCCTCTACTGTTTGTGGCATGATAGCATCATCGGCCGCGATTACGATAATCGCTAAGTCGGTAACCTTAGCACCACGCGCTCTCATCGCCGTAAAGGCTTCGTGACCTGGAGTATCTAAGAAAGTGATGATTTCACCACCTTTCAATGTTACTGAATAAGCACCAATATGCTGAGTGATACCACCCGCTTCACCACCTAATACATTTTCCTTACGGATATAATCTAATAAAGAGGTTTTACCGTGATCGACGTGACCCATTACTGTTACGATTGGCGCACGGTGAACAGCATTTTCATCAATTTCTTCAACCTCTTCTTCTTCTACATCTGCACCTACAAACTGCACTTTAAAGCCAAACTCTTCTGCCACAATAGCAATAGTCTCAGCATCTAAACGTTGGTTGATAGACACAAACAAACCAAGGCTCATACAAGCCGATATAATTTCGGTAACAGAAGCATCCATCAAACTTGCTAACTCATTAGCAGAGATGAACTCGGTTACTTTTAAAATTGATTTTTCTTGTTCTGCTCTTTCTGCATCATCGGCAATACGCTGGCCAGCTTCATCTCTTTTAATACGACGGAATTTAGCCGCCTTATTTTTAGGTTTACCACCACTTAAACGAGCAAGAGTTTCTTTAATTTGTCTTTGGATAGCATCCTCAGTAACCTCAGGTTTAGGGGCAACCTTTTGAGGAGGTCCGCCTTTTTTTCCTTTGTTAGTATTGTTGTTGTTATTTCTTTGTTGATTGTTAGAAGGAGGCGTTTGCTGTTGCATTTGCTGTCCGGTAACCGGACCCTTCTTAATTCTCTCGCGTTTCTTTTTATGGAAATCGTTGCCAGAACCAGGAACATGTTTTTTCTCAGTAGGTAATTCGATTTTACCGATTACCTTAGGCCCGTCGAGTTTTTCCAACTTAGCACGAACCCACTCATCGGGAGCATTAGTGGTTTTTTTAGGAGCTTCATCAAGCTCTGGAACAGAATCCTCTGGAGCAAGAACCTCAACAGCCGTTTCAGCAAAAGGTTCTTCTACTTTAGCAACAGGCTCAGCAGCTTTCATTTCTGCCACTTCTTTTTCCTTTTCTTTAGCTTTTGGAGCCGGAGCAGGTGCGGCAACCGGAGCAGGCGCAGGCGCTTCTTTTTCCAAAGCAATTTTGCCTACTACTTTAACTTCAAAAGTTTCTTTAGGTCTTTCAGCCTTAAAGATCTGTTCTTCTCTAACTTCGGCAACTGCAGGAACTTCTTTAGGTGCCAAAGTGATGGTTTCCTTTTTTTCCTTTCCTACTACTACCTTTTCAGAACGCTCCTTTAACGATTTTTCCGATTGGAATTCGTCTACCAATAATCTGTATTGATTTCCATCAATTTTAGAATTGGGATTTGAATCGATTGTGAATCCCTTAGTGGAGAGAAACTCAATAATAGTGTGCACCCCTAGGTTAAATTCCCGGGCTACTTTACTCAATCGTTTTGGCTGTGCCGTATCGCTCATGCTTATGATATAATGTTTATTGTCTTGAGGTTAAATGTACAAAGTATAAGACTCTAACCTTATACTTTGTGGGTTAAACCAATGTTAATCTTCAAACTCTGCCTTAAGGATATTTCTAACCTCATTAACAGTTTCTTCTTCTAAATCGGTTCTTTTAACTAAATCTTCTACAGATAAATCGAGCACGCTTCTAGCAGTATCGCAACCGATACCTTTCAATTCGGCCAATACCCATGGTTCGATTTCATCTTTAAACTCATCTAATCTAACGTCTTCAATATCTTGGTCGGTATCTCTGTATACGTCGATTTCGTAACCCACTAATTTACCAGCTAATTTAATGTTGAAACCACCTTTACCAATCGCTAGAGAAACCTGATCGGGTTTTAAATAAACCTCGGCACGTTTGTCTTCATTACGAATATTGATAGAAGTAATTTTTGCAGGAGACAATGCTCTTTGGATAAATACCGCATCGTTATCAGAGAAATTGATAACATCAATATTTTCGTTACCCAATTCACGAACGATACCGTGAATTCTAGAACCTTTCATACCAACACAAGCACCAACTGGGTCGATTCTATCGTCGTAAGATTCAACAGCAACTTTCGCTCTTTCACCAGGAACACGAACAATGCGTTTGATGGTTATTAAACCATCGTAAATCTCAGGAACCTCTTGTTCGAACAATCTTTCTAAGAACACGCTAGAAGTTCTAGATAAGATGATCACAGGATTGTTGTTTTTCATATCCACTTTCAAAACCACGGCACGAACAGTGTCGCCTTTTTTGAAGTAATCTGTAGGAATCTGCTCAGATTTAGGAAGAATCAATTCGTTTTCTTCATCATCTAAAATAAGGATTTCACGTTTCCAAACTTGGTAAACCTCACCAGCAACGATAGTTCCTACTTTATCTCTATATTTTTTGTACAAGTCATCTTTCTCAAGGTCAAGAACTCTTGAAATTAAGTTCTGACGAACTGCCAAAACCGCACGGCGACCGAAATCTTCTAATTTAACTTCTTCAGAAACCTCTTCACCTACTTCAAAATCGGGCTCAATTAAAACCGCTTTAGAATAAGCGATTTCAAGGTTATCATCTTCAACCTCACCATCTTCAACGATAACACGGTTTCTCCAAACCTCTAAGTCACCTTTGTCGATATTCACAATGATATCGTAATTGTCATCAGAACCATACTTTTTTTGTAGCATGTTTCTAAATACATCCTCTAGGATGCTCATCATCGTTTCACGATCGATGTTTTTAAATTCTTTAAACTCCTGAAACGAGTCTATCAAACCAATTTGCTGTTCCATAATCAACACAATTTAAAAAGTAATAACTACTTTACATTCATTTATTTTTTGCGAAAGCTCAGTGCTTTCAAACTTGAATACATGCTGGGTAACCACCAGTTCCTTTTTCTTCTTCCCTTCTAACTTCAACTTCTCACTGGTTTCTACTACAATTCCTTCTTCATCGGCAGAAAGTAAGATACCTTCTACTCTTTTGCCGCTGCCCGCCTTCACTTCTACTTCTTTACCGATGTATTTAAGGTACTGTTGAAGTACTTTAAATGGTAAATCTAACCCTGGCGAAGAAACTGTTAATTCAAAATCTTCTTTTTCACGATCGAAAGAACCTTCAATATGGCGACTGATACTCACTACATCTTTGATAGGCATTCCTTCAGGAGCATCTACCATAACATTAATCTTATTGCCTCCAGCTACTTTAGCTTCCACAAGGAACTGTGAAGTTCCTTCTAATTTCTCTAGCACCAATTGGCGAATCTGTGTTTCTGTTATCATAGTTTTCTTGAATGAAGCAGGGGACTTTTCGGGTCCCCTGCGTATCAAAATCCATATGTTGGAGTGCAAATGTAGTAAAATAATTTGAATGTCAAAATAAGAAAAGTGCCTGCTTAGTGCGGACCAAGCAGGCACAAGGGGTTTTACGGGTTGCCTCTCTATTATTTTTTCATTAGAAAAGCATATTCCAAAGTAGATATTGGTATTTGGATATATTCACTAGGAACTTCCACTCCTTTCTTAACCAATTTATATTTCGAATATTTAGTGCTGTCTACACTTAAATTAACCGAAGCATATCGGTACATATAAGCCTGCAAAGCCCAATTGGTAAATTCATTTACTTCAACGTTACAAACAGAATGAGGAGGTAAAATTTTAGCTATTTCTTTAACATCGTGAATCATTTTTTCATCGCGACAATATTTTCCTTTTTGCGCATATGCTATACTTGCTGCTGTGATGAAAAACAAAATGGCAACAGTATTTAGAATTCGATTGTTCCACTTTACTTTCTCTGTTAACGCTAATAAATACGGCGCGATTAGTATGCAAAAAGCAATGGCAAAAAAAGGCAAGGCACACAATAAATAATGCGCGTTTTGTTTTAAACTAAGTGTTATAGGCAGCACAGCAGATAAGCCAATGGCTAAAAAAATAAGAACCCCTTTTAAGTCGATGGATAAAGTCTTTTGCTTTCTTCCCAAAAGAAAAATCAACAACAAAATGCCTAAAGAAATCAATACTTCTGTAACTAGTTTGCCCAAGATGAAAAACCGCGAGTTAACAGTCACCACGTTCTTTAAACTATTCACCACTTGTATATCATAGTAGGCTTGCAAGCTAGCAAGGCTGTCTTTTTGCAGAGCAAACAAAAGAAGAAAAAACAACGCAAGAAAAACAAGTAAAGATATCGTATCTATCAAAGCTTTTTTGAAGGAATATTCTTTATCAAAGCACCAAAACCAAAAAGGCAAAGAGAGAGAAAATAATCCGGTAAAACCTTTGCTTAAAAATGCTGCAAACAACATCAACGAAGAAAGCGCAAGAAAAAGAAATCTATTTTTTTTCAAACTTTTAAGGAAGAACAAAACGCTCAACAAAATAAAAACAAGCATTCCGTTTTCCAACATATTGTTTACAGCCCCCCATGTTGCCAATGGCATTACAATCCATAATAGCAAAGGTAACCAAGAAAGAGAATGAATTTTTGCTGGTGTAATTTCTTTAAAAATGAGCATCACAAAAACACCACTAATGATGTATGTAAAAAAAGAAAAAAATCTTTCTACCAAAAAAGAGTCACCAAAAATGCGAAAACAAACACTTTGCAAACCAAAAATTAATGGCGGATGCTCGTGAAATGATGTTAGAAATGTGTCGCTAAATTTTAAGAACCAAAAAGAACCTTCGCCGTGCGCCAAGTTCTTAGCCACCGTTGCATACATTAAGCCATCCATAAACATTCCCTCGCTAAACAAAGCAGGAGCACAAAGCAAAATAAAGATGCTTAGCACTATGATAAGAAATGGAGAAAATGTTTTTGTCATGGGGTAAAAATAGAATTTAAAAACGATTTTGTTTTGGTAGAGACTGCTTGAAGCTGTCTTAAAATAGAGAATCTTCCATTTCATTTTAAAACATAAAACATTATCTTCGATTCAATGCAAAATGCAACACAAAATATTTTTTCATTTATCCCTTTCTTCATCGCGAAAAAAGGATGTAATAGTTCTTTGATAAAATAGAAATATACCCACCCTCCGCATTATCATGACTTTGGTATGGAGATGGCAGGCCGTGGCTTCCATGGTGATTATCGCTTCGGATATCAAGGTTCAGAGAAGGATAATGAGGTTAGTGGCGAAGGAAACAGCTACACCACTGAATTCAGACAACTAGACCCACGATTGGGAAGATGGTTTAGTGTTGACCCTTGGGAAAAGAAATATCCTTATATAACTCCTTATGCGAGTATGTTTAATAATCCGATTAACTTGAATGACCCTAAAGGATTAGGTAAAGGAGAAGGGTGTAAGGATTGTGAAGATGGTGAAAAAGAAGGAGAGAAAAAGATCGATAAAAATGGAAAGAGTTGGTACTGGTCAAATGATCAGTGGGTAAAATATTCTAAAGATTTGGAAAATCAATGGGTGTCAGATAAGAAAAATGGCCAAGTTTCAACTGATGCAACATACTTTGATTGGTACGCTGGTAAATTTGGATATGATCCAGGTCGTGATGACTGGGATCAAGAAGATCCTAATAGCAAGTCTTATACTTATTGGAAATGGTCAAGAAAATTTGATTATCAAGCTAATTATTTTAATGACTTGGCGGATGCCTTAATAGAGCACTATGCGTATGGTCAAGGTGCTACTTTCCCTCTTTACAAGAACTATGTTCAAGAAGATTTACTTGATAAAAAATGGTCAGTTCTTGATTTTGTGAGTAAGGAAGATATTGATAACTTGAAAGTTGGCGAAAAGCTAGAAATTGATAAGCAAGAAGAAACAAGGGCAGGTGCTGCAGGTACATTAGGAAAACATCAAGTACAATTAAAAGGGACGTTGGTTAAGGGGAAAAATGGAGCATGGACTTTTAAGGGTACTTTTATTATCACAGACCATTGGGATTTTAATAAACAGGCGAAACCTCGTGCTGATGAAGGAGATGTTACTACCGCTCGCGAAGGTTTGTGGGGAACTCCTTTTGACATTCGGGGAGAGTTTCAGGTTATTCAATCATCTTCAGATGTTGTTAATGCATTAGATTTGTTTAAAGATGCAAATACAGGAGGACAACAAGGACTTTATCAAAAAACAATGGAGTTATTAGAGGAATAATAATTTTTATATTTAATTAAGAATGGAATTATGAATAAAAGAAGAAAAGCGATATTATTAATTTTTGTAGCAATTTTATTAATAGTTGGTTATTTGTTTAGTGATAGAAAAACTAAAACAATTAGTACTGAGCAATTTTTAACTGATATAAAAGTAAAATACCCATTAAATATTAAAGAAATTCTATTGTTGAAAGTAGTTCCTCCTGAAGATCCGGAAGACACTTATACTAAATTGTATAAAATGGAAGTAAAAAAAGAAGATATTTTAAAGTTTATAAAAACAATAAATCTCAAGCAAGAAGATAATTTTTATTATTCTACTATAAAAGAACTGTTCAAAGAGGGAGTAATTCAAGAGCGATATAATCCTCCTTCTTGGTGGGAACCTTGTGAACAAAAGGACAATATTTACTGGAGCTATTTTACCGACAAAAAAGGAATACTTCAAAAAAGGGATACCATTCATGGGTACATAGCTTTTCAAGTTTGTGAAGATTATACCTACGTCTATATCGAAAATGCTTGGACAAAAAATGTTTCAAAATAGTTTCAAAACTGGAAGTAAAGTAAACTTCAAAACATCAATAGAATTAAAGGCTTCGGATAGAGAGTGTAAAACAAACTGTGCTATTTAAAGAAAGAGAAAAAAACTTTTAACTTTAAATAAACACAAATGATGACAACAAGCAACGAAGATTACGAAGCCTTAAGGGCAAAAGCATTAGATCAGTTTAAAAAAGGAGAGCCGTTATTA
>CAMBXP010000061.1 GCA_945871895.1 Chryseobacterium gleum
CCTATTAATATCTTTCCATCAGACTGAACTGAAACACACACAATATTCGAATGTAGTTCTGTGATACTACTAAAAGATTTGTCAATCCCTCCATCTGACTTTAAGCGAACCAAACCATTTTTTGATTTTCCATTAAATGTGGGATAAGATCCGCCCAACAATATCTTTCCGTCATATTGAGTAGTTCCGCACCTAACAAGCGCAGAGGTGGTTATCCCCTGGCCAACATCAAAAGTTAAATCTATATTTCCAACTTGGCCAAAAACAAGCTCACTCAATACCAGCAATAATAAAACTGCAAAAAATCTTACTTTAATTTTATACCTTATCATACAATTGACTTTTCTTCTTATTCAATAAATAAACTACATCTTCAACACCACAAATTCCACCCTTCTATTCGCCCCTCTGCCCTCTTCTGTCGTATTTGGTGCTTTAGGTTTTGTTTCGCCATAACCTTCCGACTGTATTCGTTTTGCAACGATGCCTTTGGTTATTAAATATTCCATACAAGCCTTAGCTCTGTTTTTAGATAATTCTAAGTTTTTTGCATCGTCGCCCACGTTATCAGTATGACCGTGAATGGCCATATCAATCTTAGGGTTTTCAATTAAAAAATCATACAGTTGGTCGAGTACCAGTTTTGATGCTCGCGTTAGTTCGTATGAATCGTTGCCAAAAACGATGTCGTTCAAACGAATGGGTTTCTTCACTTCCAATGCTTCAACAGTGATAGATGCTTTAGTGCCGCGAATGGTTGTAGAGCCATCAATTTCTTTGGCGTTCAACTCCACCACTTTACTTGAGAAAGATTTCTTTTCTGTTTTAGCGGTGATAACGTATTGTCCGTCGGGAGCACTCAACTCCTCTACATCTTTTTTCACGATTTTTTCTTCACCATTCTGAACCACTTTTTTGTGGTCTACAGGAACCACCACTTCCACTCCTTTGATTGAATCTTTCTTCTCGCCTGGTTTTAAAATTTGTTCTTTACCATTGATTTTTTCAACGTGCGAACCAAAGTCGGCCTCTACTTCTTTACCTTCTACTTTAAGCGTTACTTTGCGCTCTTCACTTTTATTTCTGTTTGGATCGGGAACAGTCAACACAGCCACATACTCACCTGTTTTTTTATCTACGGTGGCTTCTGTTATTTCACCTGTTTTAGCATTTTTAATTTCTACTTTTCCGTTTTGCAAAGGAGCGCCTTTTTCATCTTTCAAAGTACCTTTCATCATCACCACTTTCTCTGGTCTGGCCTGCTCATACAAAGGAAAATGAATGATTTGTAAAGCACCATTTGGTCCGTTTTGTAAACCCGAAGACATGAAACCATACTTACCATCTAAGCTCACGATAAATCCGTGCTCATCGGCAGCGGTATTGATTGGTGTACCTAAATTCACAGGCTTCATCCAATTACCATAATCATCCATTCGGGTGTAGAACAAATCGTAACCACCTAAACCTGCGTGACCATTAGAACTGAAGTACAAAGTCTTGCTATCGGTATGTAAGAAAGGCGTTTTTTCGTGACCTTTGGTATTGATCACATCACCTAAATTTTTAGGTGCCGACCAAGAGCCGTTTTGTCCTTTGGTGGTCATGAACAAATCCATACCGTATTTGTTTTGGCCCATGCCATCCACCGAATACATTGATGAATTTCGCGCACTAGCAAAGATGATCATTTTACCATCAGAAGAAATGGTAGGCTGACCTTCCCAAGTTGGATTACCGTCTTCATCGTTCACCGAACGAAGAGCGCGAAAGGGAGCCCATTTACCATCTACTAAATCGGTATAATAAATGCCAGTATTCTTAATTTTTGTGTTTTGAAAAGGCACCAACAAATTCACGGTAACATACATTCTTTTGTTATCGGGAGTGATACAAATACCTCCGTTACCTAATATTTCACCACCATCTAAAGTCCCCGCAAAATCATTGAATGGAAGCGGCATAGACATACCCATACTGAAGGAATCTACCCATAGTTTAGAAGCCATAGTGAAGTATTCTTTCTTGTCGTTGCCCGGTCCGGCTGGATCCATTGGATTGGGTGTTCCAGCCATTTGTCGCACCAAATACAACTGTTCGTTATCGGGCGATAGTGCTGGTAAATATTCGTTGTCGTTGGTGTTTACCCCTTTCACTGCAGCAGGGTCGTAAGGAACAGGATTCTTTAAAATTTTATCGATGGCAGCACACTCTTTATACAACCTTTTGGCTACTGCTTCATTGTTATCGGTAGTGTTCCACTCATCATCTAAGTAAGCTTTGAATAAAGGAGCAGCTTCTGAGTATTTACCCTCCATGTGGTAAATAACGCCAAGGTAGTAAGAACCTAGGTGACCACTAAAAGCCGGACAAACTTCATTCAGTTTAATAAAATAATCTTTGGATCTGCCCACAAACAATTCCTTTTTAGAATTGTCGGCATTCATCGCCACATTCGCTTTACCTGGCTCGGGAAAAGCCAACTCGAAATAATGTTTGGCTAAGAAGTAGTAAGGCTCGGGCATTTGAGGGTCGAGGTCGTTCACCTCTTTTAGAAGCTCAACTCCTTCTACCTTATCTTTCACATAATTAGCGCGGGCTGCTTCGTATTTCTTTCTTGTTTTTTTAGGTGCTTTGTATTCGCAATTTCCCTCTTGTGCGAATAAATTGAGCGACATCAACACCAACGCAATAAACCCGATTCTTCTCATATTAATTATCATTTAGGGCCTCACCCCAGCCCTCTCCAAAGGAGAGGGAGGTGGGAGAAGTACTGGGTACAAATCTTTCCCTACTCCCTCTCCTTTGGAGAGGGCTGGGGTGAGGCCTCCATTAAAACTTAATTCCTTTCAACGCATTCTTTGCTTTATTCTCAGCATCTTTCTTCAACTTATCGGCCTCAGCTTTTACTTTGTCTTCAGCAATTTTCTTTTGCTTGTCGGCTTCGGCTTGCGCCTGCGCTTTCAACTCATCGGCCTTCTTTCTAGCTTCTTCTTCGGCTTGTTGTTTTAGTTTTTCAGCCTCCTCTTTAGCTTTGTCAACCAAAACATCTTTCACTTGATCTTTCACCGATTTGTTTGCTTCGCCACTTGTTCCTTTAGGATAAACGGCAAATTTCGGATCGGTTACATCTCCAGTGATTTTAACATCTAAATCGATGAACTGAGGAAGTTGCATGTTGGCACCCACTTTTTGGTTCAATACGCCCATCAATTGAGTCGCTTGTGCGTTAGCAGCGCCACCAAACTCATCACGATTGATGCTTGTAGCCATGGTGTAATCCATTTTACCATCTAATGAATTCCAACCGCTTACCTTAGCTTTCGATTTGCTAATTTTTAAATCGAAAGGTTGAACATTCAATTTTCCTTTGGTGATGGTGAAATAGATTTTTAAATCTTTCAATTCTAAATTGTTGAACTTCTCATTTTTCACTGCGGTAGCTAAGCCTTTAGTGAATTTAGATTCTTTAACTTTAGCCTGCTGAATGAATAAATTCCCTTTACCATCGATGCTGTTGTAATCCACATCCATATTAGGCGTAAAGTTGTTTTTCACTTCTAAGCTCAAATTCAATTTACCTTCGGTGTTTGCACAAATAGGAGCCAATTTCTTAATGGTATTGAAGTTGGCGTAAGCCTTAGGAATATCTAAATTTTTTACTTCAAACTGCAAATCGGCATAAGGCTTTTTGATATCTAGGGCGTGGTACTGACCAGATAATTTGAAATCGGCTTCTAACAATTTAAAGCCATTGTTTACAAATTTCAACACTCCATCTTTCATGATTAATTGTCCGCCAAAATTCGTGATATCATAAGTATCATACTTAATTCTTTTCAAATCAGATGTCAGCACAAAATCAATATTCTTAGGAATCTCCACAGCACCCGCACTAGTATCGGCAGAAGCAGTGGTAACTGCAGCAGCGGTGTCGGCAGGACCTTCACTCATAAACTGATTCACATCGAAAAAGGTTGATGAGATGGCGAAATTACCTTTCAATGTTTCATCTCTTAAATAGTAAGCCAAGTAGTTTTCAACTTTACCTTTCATGCTTAAATCGCTATTGCCAATTTTACTTTCGAAAGTGCTTAAATCCAAGAATTGAGGGGAGAAAGCCAACACCGCTGTGGTAATCAACACATCGGGCATACCTTCCGATTTGTATTTAATATCGCTTAACTCTAAAGTACCATGCGCATCAAACTTGTCGTATTCTTCTCTTTCAATAGCCGAGTATCTTCCATTCAAACCAATAGCAGCATTCACTGTACCATGGTATTCTTCGCCTTTTTCTAAAGGCATTACTTCGCCAATTACATCAAGCTTAAGCATGGCTTTAATGTTTCCTTTGATGGCAGCATCACTCTCAGGCGTTTTAATATGCATATCCATATCAATTGGATATTCGCCCAATTCAGCATGTAATTTATTCAAATCAATTACGGTATGATCGAAAATACCATCGGGGTTATTAATAGCTAAATCGATGTTGATGTTGTTCACCGCTTTAGGCACCGAAGGGTAGCGGAAAGAAGAGTTGATGACTTTAAGATTGAAACCAAAAGCAGGCATCAAAGAATCGGTAAACATACCTTTAAGATGACCGTTCATTTCGAATTTACCTGTTGTTTTAACATCCTTCATATCCTCACGATACACTGCAGGAATCATGGTAAACAAATCTTTGAAGTCGGTACGTTTAGCGTTGAATTTTAAGTCCATACCAAAACCTTCATCAGGCATAGAGAACCAACCATCTAAGCCCAAGACCACGTTATTCAAATTGAATTCGTTGTTTTTGAAAGTAAACTTCCATGTCGCCAAATCCATAATTAAATCGGCCGTAATATTTGTTTTCGCTTTTTTGATATAGCTCACGCCATCAAAATCAACCGTTAAAGCCTCCATATCGGTTTTAGTCGACATGATATGTTGATCGCCATCTAAAGTATAAGAACCCGAATGATTCATGTTGGTGAGCTCCATTCTATAAGGAATAGAAGGATCATCGTACACGATGCGTGCATTGTTAAGTGCATATTTTTCGAACACCATAGCGAAAGGGTCACCAGCTTCTTCAGGCTCCACAGGCTCGGGAGTAGCAGCAGTATCAGGCAACATAATATCGGTAAGCGTAAAGTTTTTTCCGTCTTTAGTCCACAAAGCATTCAACACCATTCCATCAGCCGTGAAAGAATTCACCTTGTATTTTTTTCCATCGAGAACCGAGTTGATGTCCAATTCTAAATTCAACTCATCAACATAAACGATGGTATCTTTATCGAAAGCACCTTTACCAATTACCGATACCTTTTCGATATCTAATTTAAAATTGGGAAAAGTAGAAAAGATAGAGAGGTCGAAATCGCCAAAATCAACTTTGGCATTTAAATTTTCATTGGCTATTTCTTTAACTTTTTCTACAATTTCGTCTTTGAAGAAAAAAGGAATAGCCGCCACAGCAGCTACCAAAACAACAATCAGAATTAGAAATCCGATAAGAATTTTCTTAATCATAAAATTAAATTTTGTTAGATTTTGCTCTTAAAAAATGATCTACTAAAACCAGTGCAGCCATAGCTTCAACGATAGGCACGGCGCGTGGCAACACGCAAGGATCATGCCTTCCTTTACCACTTACAGTTGATTCATTCCCCTCTTTATCAATAGAAGATTGATCGCGCATAATGGTAGCAACTGGCTTAAAAGCTACATTGAAATAAATATCTTCTCCGTTTGAAATACCGCCTTGAATACCGCCCGAATGGTTGGTTTTGGTTTTCACTTTTCCGTTTTCGGTGTAGAAGGCATCGTTGTGCTGACTACCTCTTAACACCAAACCGTTGAAGCCCGAACCATACTCGAACCCCTTAACAGCATTGATGCTTAGCATTGCTTTACCTAAATCGGCATGCAGTTTATCAAACACAGGTTCACCCAATCCAACAGGAGTACCTTGCACTACGCAAGTTACCACACCGCCAATGGTATCGCCTTCTTTACGAATAGAATCAATTAGTTCAATCATTTGCTCGGCCATTTGTTCATCGGGACAACGAATGATGTTGTTCTCGGTTTTATTGAGGTCGAGCTGAGAATAATTCTTATCGAGTTTTAGTGGTCCCACTTGAGACACATAAGCCGTGATGTTTACGCCTAGTTTTTTAAGCATCAATTTAGCAATGGCACCAGCCACCACTCTCGACACTGTCTCTCTCGCAGATGACCTTCCTCCACCTCTATGGTCGCGGTTTCCGTATTTCTCTGTGTAAGTGAAATCGGCGTGCGACGGACGAAAGGAATCTTTGATATGGTCGTAATCTTTCGATTTCTGGTTGTCGTTCTTAATGACAAAACCTATGGGAACTCCCGTAGATTTTCCTTCAAAAATTCCCGACAGGAAATCCACTTCATCGGGTTCCTTGCGCTGCGTAACAATTTTCGATTGTCCGGGTTTTCTCCTATCCAATTCACTCTGAATAAAAGCCAAGTCAATCTCTAGTCCGGCGGGGCATCCGTCAATAATACCACCCAAAGCAACGCCATGCGATTCGCCAAAAGTGGTTACCCTAAAAATTTCTCCAAAAGTATTTGCTGCCATAGGGCGTGAAAATTACTAATTAATTCTTAAAATTGTATTAAATTCAAGTGCTGAAAAGCGGATAAAATTACTCTTATGAAATCAATAGTAGCCATCACCTCCATTTTAATACTAACATCATGTGGTTCATCTGAGCCTGATTTCAAAACGGGATACATCGATATCACTCATATTTATGAGAAAATGGAGATGAGTGTTCAGTACAACCAAAAGCTGGCTGAATTGGAACAAAAAAAGCGTCCGGAATTAAACCAAATACTCAATCAAATTGAGGCTATCAACATTGAAATAAAGAATAGTAAAATTACAGAAGACGACTATTTAGATGAATTAAAAACAAAGAAAGGCGCCCTGTACCACAAGAAAAACACTATCGAGCAAATGATTAGAGATTCATCTGAATTATATACCAAATTAGTGAATGACAAAATCAATGATAAGGTAGCTCAATATGGTAAAGAAAATGGCTTTAAATACATTTTTAATCCTAGAGGCAACAACGGTTTTATGTATGGCGACTCCACATTGAATGTAACGCATAAGGTGTTGGAATACATTAATAAGAAGTAAGTGTTTGGGACTTTATACTGCTGACTAAATTAGTGAAAGTAATCTATTTACATTTTTTCTGAAGCTATTGCTTAGACTGATTAAGTAAGAGAGAGTACTTACAAAAAATAATCTTTCAATGAATATATTCACCAAAAAGCACTATATTTGGTGAATACATTCGTTAAAATGATAAAAAGAGAACTTACAACTATTGTAAAGAAGAAACTTGGTAAAGGAAAAGCGATTGTTGTTTTGGGTCCGCGACAAGTAGGTAAAACAACATTACTTCGCGAAATTTGTGAGAACAATAAAACATTTTTGTTTTTAAACGGAGATGATTCCAATGTTCAACATCAAATAGAAAACGCCAACACACAAAGTTTAAAGCAAATTATTGGCAAACACACCTTGGTATTTATTGATGAGGCACAGCGCATCAAAAACATTGGAATTAAATTGAAATTGATTACCGATCAAATGAAAAATGTTCAGTTGTTGGTAAGCGGATCATCGGCTTTAGAACTAGCCAGTGAAATGAACGAACCATTAACAGGAAGAAAATGGGAGTATCAAATGTTTCCTGTTTCATGGAAAGAATTGCACGAATATCTCGGACATATCGATGCGCATGCGCAATTAGAACAACGATTAATTTACGGCATGTACCCCGAAGTTATTACACAGCAAGGAAGTGAAAAAGAAGTTTTACAACAGCTAACAGGAAGTTATTTATACAAAGATTTATTAGCATTAGAAGGAGTTAGAAAACCCGACCTATTGCCCAAATTATTGCGAGCACTTGCTCTACAATTAGGAAATGAGGTTTCTTATAATGAGTTGGCAAATCTCTTACAAGTCGATAAGAATACCGTAAACACCTATATCGATTTATTGGAAAAAGCTTTTGTGGTTTTTCGTTTGCAGCCATTTAGCAGAAACCTGCGCAATGAAATTAGTAGCAGCAGAAAAATCTATTTTTATGATAATGGTATTCGAAACGCATTAATTGCTAATTTTAATTCATTGGACTTACGCAATGACAAAGGTGTTTTGTGGGAAAATTTTTTAATTAGCGAACGAATGAAAACACTGAATTATGAAGGTATTTGGACTAACACTTATTTTTGGAGAACCAAAACCCAACAAGAGATTGATTACCTCGAAGAACGCGATGGTGCGCTGTATGCTTACGAATTCAAATGGAGTAAACAAAAGGTGAAATTTCCAAAATCGTTCTTAGAAAATTATCAAGTTAAAGTAAGTGATGTAATCACAAAAGAAAATTTTGATTTGTTCTTAGGTCTGGAATAAAATATTTCCATCAATCATCCATACATTAAATGTGATATGCACAAAATAATTTTCTCAAATAACAAAGTATTTTTCGCTTTACTCCTCCTCTCCCATTTCGCATTCTCACAAGCCTATAATTTTCGCAACTATTCGGTAAAAGATGGTGTTGCGCAATCGCATTTGTTAAACACCAAATTCATCAAAGAATTTGTAAAAACAGATGGAGGTTATTTACGCATGAACGACGGCTTTAACGTTCCTGTTTCTGTTAGAAAAAAAGCTGAAGTAATTAAAATGTTAGAAGAACTATAAAGACAATATTATGATTGAATACGACAACAAACACTGGTTTAGATTTTTATTTAAAAGTAGCGGATACCATTTCGATGGTGTGTTTTTTAGTTTATTAATATACGGAGCATTAGTGGGCATTTTAGTTTTTGCACACCTAAGTTTCGATTTCGATATTTTCCATATCCCCGCATCGTTCCATACTGTGCTGGGTTTGGTGATTGGTTTACTTTTGGTTTTTAGAACCAACACTGCTTACGAAAGATGGTGGGAAGGAAGAAAGCAATTGGGTTCTTTATTAAATACCGCCAGAAATTTAGCAATGAAATATAAAGCCTATATCAATCGTGAGGATGATGTTATTTACACCTTATTAGAAGCTTTTCCTTGGACTCTTAAAGAAAATCTAAGGTTAAAAGATTACTCATCGGTTGCTGAGCATATTCCTGCTGATATGATTGCTGCTTTCAACAAGGCTGCGCACAAACCCAATTTTGTTTTAGCAGAGTTAAGCAATAGAACAAATCAGCTGATGCTGAAAAACAAAATAACTGCCGAACAATTCCTCATTTTAGAAAACAAAATAAGTGAACTAACAGATATATTGGGTGCTTGCGAAAGAATTAAAAACACGCCTATACCTTTCGGCTACGCCATTCATTTAAAAAGAATTTTGTTGATTTACCTTCTATCTCTTCCTTTTGCTTTTATTGAAAGTATTGGCTGGTGGTCGATACCAGTTGCAATGATTGTTTTTTACACCATGATTGGTATCGAGCTCATTGCTGAAGAAATTGAAGATCCTTTTGGTACAGATGTGAACGATTTACCCGTTGACGAGCTAGAAGATAAAATTCGCTTGAATGTAGAGGAAATCAAAGAAGGATAAAGCCACTGCCTTCTTAGGCCTCATCCCCAGCCCTTCTCCAAAAGAGAAGGGAGCCATAACTTAAAATACGAAATCACACACAGTCACCCTTCTCTTTTGGAGAAGGGCTGGGGATGAGGCCCGATTAATAATTTTTCAATAAAAAACATCTTACCTTTCTTCTTGTGTAACATACATCACTGTGCAACTCCCATCAGCAACATACATTTGCTTTATAAACCAATTAAAAAAAGTGTTATGAAAAACATGAGCAGTGCCGACAGAATTATAAGATTAATCATATCGGCCATTTTTGCCATTCTTTATTTTAGTGGAGTAACCTCTGGAGCATTGGGCATCACATTGATAATTGTAGCAGCAATCTTCACCCTTACTTCGATGATTAATTTTTGTCCGATTTACAAAATCATCGGATTAAAAAAATGGGAGAAAAAATAAACACTAAATATTTAACAATATGAACACACAAGAAATCATTCAAAAAAAACTAGGAACTATTGTAGATGTAAGATCAAGAGGAGAATTTTTAGGCGGACATGCAGAAGGTTCGGTAAATATTCCTTTGGATGAAATACCATCTAAAATTGCTGAATTGCAAAAATTAAAAGCACCTTTATTCTTGTGCTGTGCATCGGGAAACAGAAGCGGACAAGCCGAAAGATTTTTGGCGCAGTATGGCTTAGATGTTAGAAATGCTGGGCCGTGGATTAACTGTCTTTAACACACAGTTCTTCCGTAGGGGCGTCCGTCCGCTGACGGACGCCCGAAAAAGACAAAGACAAAAAGCGGGCGAGCGCAGCTCGCCCCTACATGATGCACTAAATTTTTTATTATGTTATCAAAAATAAAATCATTACTTGGCCTTGGGCCTTCTGTAAATTATGCTCAACTGGTTAAAGAAGGGGCGGTAATCATTGATGTTAGAACCAAAGGAGAATTCTCGGGCGGACACATCAAAAAGTCAATCAACATTCCAGTTGACAATATCGGACAGCAATTGCATTTGCTAAAAGATAAAAACCAAACCATCATTACTTGCTGTGCATCGGGCATGAGAAGTAGAATGGCTAAGGGAATTTTAAAATCAAAAGGCTATCAAAATGTGCACAATGGCGGAAGCTACATCAGCTTAAACAACAAATTGTAGCAATCAACTTAGCAAACATTGAATCCGTCAGCAGACGGACAGGCATTTGAACTTTAAACATTAAACTCAGTTATCATGGAAGCACACAATTACAACGTTAACTTAACTTGGACTGGCGATAGAAAAGGAACTTTATCTTCTCCAGAATTGCATTCAGCAATAGATGTTGCCACTCCTCCTCCATTTCCAAAAGGAATTGAAGGCGTTTGGTCGCCAGAACACTTTTATACCGCGGCCATCAGTTCGTGCTTAATGACTACTTTTTTATCGATCGCAGAGTTCTCTAAATTAGAATTCAAATCTTTTTCGTGCGAAGCCAAGGGTGTTTTAGATACTGTTGAAGGCAAATTATTGATGACCGAAGTTCACCTGAAACCTACTTTGGTTATAGCCGTCGAGAGTTTAAGAGAAAAAGCTGAAAAAATATTGCACAAATCTGAAGCAGCTTGCTTAATTTCGAACTCAGTTAAGGCGAAAGTCACCATGACTCCAAACATCATAATAGGATAAAATGAAAAATATTTTTTTAGCACTTTTTGCTTCGGCACTTCTTATTTCATGCGGAAATGACAAAGTGAATTTACTCAGTGTAAACGATTTTGAAGCTCAAATAAAAAAAGACAGCGTTAATGCGCAAATCATTGATGTGAGAACTCCTGTTGAATATGGGGACGACCGAATTGCATCGGCCATCAACATCGATTGGAACGGAGATAAATTTGAAGAGCAAGCTAAAAAACTAGATGTATCAAAACCAACTTTTGTTTACTGCGCTGGCGGCAAAAGAAGTGCTGAAGCAGCAGCTAAATTGATAGAACTAGGTTTTAAAGAAGTATATGATTTAGATGGCGGATTTCGCCAATGGAACAAAGAAGGTAAGGCAACTGAGCTTGGCGCATCGGCAGGAAATCATGAAATGACGGTAGATGCTTTCAACAAATATGTAGCCTCTAAAAAATTAGTATTGGTTGATTTTAATGCCACTTGGTGCGGACCGTGTAAATTGCTTCATCCTATTTTAGATGAAATTGCAGCAGAAAAAATGGGCGTTGTAGATATATTAAAAATTGATGTTGACGAACAAAAAACCATCGCCAATCATTTTAAAGTTGATGGTATTCCTGCCCTGCAATTGTATCAAAATGGCAAGTTGGTTTGGGAAGGTGTTGGTTTGATGCAGAAAGCACAACTTGTAGAAATCATTGCAGAATTCGAATAAACGGATTGTTTAAATTATTTTTTAGGTTAGTCTAAATTTTTATTTAATATTGCAAAAACATGTACAAAATGATTTCGCAATATTCTTTTTACACCATTCTTGCTTGCGCCCTTTTATCAGTAGAAGCCTTCGCGCAAGACACCACCATCACTATCCCTCAGAAAGATTACGAAGAAGTATTGAAATACTACTTCCCATCAAAGGAAAAAACCAACAACATCGATATTTTCACCGACCGACCGCACCAAACCGAAACAGCGGAAATGGTTCCTTACAAGCACTTTCAAATAGAAAGCGGTGTTTCCATGGAAATAGATCATGATGGCGGCAATAGAAATGAAAATCTATATTACAATTCCTTACTAATGAAATACGGCATTGGCAGCGGAATGGATTTGCGCGTTGGTATTGATTACTTAAACAACAATGCTTTTCAAAGCGATTCATTAATTTCTAAAACCAAAGGTTTATCGGGATTATCTTTTGGTGGCAAAAAGTTTTTATACAGAGGGGCCAAATATTTACCAAAAGTAAGTATGATGGTAGAACTGTACTTTCCCTACTTTGGCAAAAAAGAATTTCGCCCCAACTTCACTGGCGGCACGTTGCGTTTATTGTGCGAACATGAACTGGGAAAAAACACCGAACTGGAATACAATTTTGGTCCCGATTGGGGAGGCACAACACCTAATGTGGGCTACTTTTATGCAGTTTCATTAACTCAAAAAGTGTTTGGACCTTTATCCCTCTACGGCGAAATTTATGGCTTCTTCAATGAAAACAACAATTTAAGCTACAGCAACGATTTTCGCTGTGATGCTGGATTCGTTTACCTTTTAAAGAAAAATTTACAGCTCGATTTAGAAGGTGGTATCGCATTCACCTCACCACAACTTGGATATTTCGCAGCTGCCGGCATATCTTGGAGAATTCCCAATTAGTTTCTTTATTTTCGCTTAATAAAGCATGAAAAAAGAACCTATCATATTGGCTATTGAATCTTCTTGTGACGACACAGGTGCGGCTATTATGCAAGGTAAAAAAGCTTTGAGTAATGTAATTGCCTCTCAAAAAGTACATGAAAAATATGGCGGTGTGGTGCCCGAATTGGCATCTCGTTCTCATCAACAAAATATTATTCCTGTGGTGCATCAAGCCATCACCGAAGCTGGAATTACTAAAGAAGATATCGACGCGGTGGCGTTTACTAAAGGTCCGGGATTATTGGGTTCACTTTTAGTAGGAGCTTCTTTTGCCAAATCATTTAGCATGGCGCTCAACAAACCACTGATTGAAATCAATCACATGGAAGCGCATATTTTAGCGCACTTTATAGAAGATGGTTCTCCTTCACCCGATTTTCCTTTTTTGTGTTTAACGGTGTCGGGCGGACACACACAAATTGTAAAAGTAAGTGCGCCCAACGATTTCAAAATCATTGGCGAAACTATAGATGACGCCGCTGGAGAGGCTTTCGATAAAATTTCAAAAATTATGGGACTCCCTTATCCTGGCGGACCAATTCTCGATAAATTAGCGCGACAAGGCAACGGAAATAAATTTCCTTTTGCACATCCAAAGGCTGGCGGATTGAATTTTTCGTTCAGCGGATTGAAGACTTCTGTGCTTTATTTCTTGCGAAAAGAAGTAGAAAAAAATCCAAACTTCATCGAAGAAAACAAAATAGACTTAGCTGCATCGGTGCAACAAACCATTGTAGAAATATTGATGGGCCAATTGAAAAAAGCAGCACAACAAGAAAACATTTCTCATATTGCTATAGCCGGTGGAGTATCGGCCAACAGTGGTTTACGAGATGCTATTACCGCGCAAAAAAACTGGAACACCTACATACCAGCTTTTCAATTTTGCACCGATAACGCCGCCATGATTGGTATTGCCGCTTACTATAAATTCATCAACAATGATTTTGGTGATTTGAGTTCGAAGGCGACTGCGCGTTGGGAAATTGGCAAATAGTAAAATCCAACTTTATAACCTTATCATCACATTGTATTAAAATTCTACTCACAAAGTAGCAATACATTTGTATCGTTAGCAAAAAGTAGTGGCTAACCCTTCCCCTATTCTCCCCCTCTCAAGTGAAATGAAGACGCACATCCCCTGGCGTCTTTTTTCTTTTTTAGCAAATCGATTTACTACAGCTGCAAGCGATAAATCAATCGGGTTTGAAACATGAGTCCATTTTTAAAATCGGCATTTTGCTGCAATCTGTCATCGCCAAACTGCACTGCACTTAGGGCAAAATCATATTGATCACCACTATTGTACACACGGTGATTTCGCCCTATAGAATAACCTGCTTTACCCTGTAAAATCAATCTTTTACTTAAATTACATTGAAGATATACAAAAAGTTCATTCACTGATTTAACAACATAACGACTACCCCATTCGCTGTTCAAGTGATAACTTCGCACCACAGATCTAAAATTAACCCCCAATTTTACTCGTTTTTGTACAGCATAATTCAAATCAGCCCAAACGGGCGCAACAACATCAACTTCTAACTTAGAATTTTTACTTAAATAGTATAATCCCAAAAGTGGCACAAACAAGGATCCCGACTTCTCACCATTGTAGTACAAACCAAATTTGCACTTTACTTTATTGGCCATTTTCTCTAACAGCACATTGCCGCCAAACTGAAAATCGCTCTTACCTATTTTTATAAAATCGCTAGCCAATTTTGGAAGAAAAACAAATGTGCTTTTCCACTTTTCATTCCATTTATAATTTACACCAACAACTGGTGTAATTGAATAGATTTGCGTTTGCTGGCTGCTTTGCGAATAAAGCCTCAGTTTCGTATACTCACTGTACAAACCCGAAACAATCACCAAGTTGCTATTTACCCTCAATGGTGCCTTTAAATCGCAAACAAATTCTTCGAACCCTCTTTTTAAAGAAGTAGAATCGGAAAAAGCTGTAGAAGCGTAATGGGTATGATGAACCTTCAAAAGATCAACATAGTTTTGCGAATGCGAATCAATAGCAGCATAAAGAAAAATAGAAAATAACAACAGTCGAAGCAGCATAATATCTTTATTGAAATGGAAAATTAACCACCTCTTTGCAGAACTAAGTATTAATTATAAGCAGGAAAGATAAATATTTTGCATTTTTCACCAATACATTATATAAATCTATTCAACAATAGATCTATACTTTTCCACAACCTAAGGGCAAACTGTTTTTTGTTCTTATTTTCGATGTCGATACAGAACATTAAACATTGAGCTTTGAACATTAAACATAATTTCCATGATTAAAGAACACCACAAATGCCTTATTATTGGCGCTGGTCCTGCCGGATACACTGCTGCTATTTACGCTGCGCGTGCTGAATTAAAACCTGTAATGTACGTGGGTATGCAGCCTGGCGGACAACTAATGGACACCACAGAAGTTGATAATTTCCCTGGTTACCCAAAAGGAGTTGAAGGTCCGCAAATGATGGAAGACATGCGTGGTCAAGCAGAGCGTTTTGGTACAGATGTGCGCACAGGCGTGGCTACTCAAGTATTTTTTAACGAATCTCCTAAAAGAGTATTGATTGAAGACAAAGCAGAAATCACTGCCGATACGATAATTATCGCAACAGGTGCAACTGCAAAATGGTTGGGCTTACCTTCAGAAGAAAGATTGAAAAGTGGCGGTGTATCTGCCTGTGCAGTATGCGACGGATTTTTCTACCGCAAACAAGAAGTAGCTATTGTAGGTGCCGGAGATACAGCTTGTGAAGAAGCAACTTACCTTTCTAAAATTTGCAGCAAAGTAACCATGCTGGTTCGTAAAGATAGTTTCCGCGCTTCAAAAGCAATGGTAAACAGAGTGATGACTACACCAAATATTGAAGTGTTGTTCAATACCGAAACAGTTGAAGTTTTAGGAGAGCAAACAGTGGAAGGTGTGAAAATTAAAAACAACCAAACGAATGCAGAAAGCACGTTGACGGTGACTGGGTTATTCATTGCAATCGGACACAAACCA
Organism: Chryseobacterium gleum; assembly: GCA_945871895.1. Classification (GTDB taxonomy): domain Bacteria; phylum Bacteroidota; class Bacteroidia; order Flavobacteriales_C; genus JAHEZL01. The sequence continues at coordinate 16,013 of CAMBXP010000061.1, forward strand.
AACACAGATATTTTCAAAGGTCAGATCGACTTAGACGAAAACGGATACATCAAAACTATTCCAGGTTCAACCAACACCAATATCCCAGGCGTTTTCGCTGCAGGTGATGTACAAGATCATGTTTACCGTCAGGCTGTTACTGCTGCAGGAACAGGATGTATGTCGGCATTAGATGCTGAACGTTGGTTGGCTGGGCAGGGACATTAGAAAAAAAGTAAAAAGGCAAAAGCAAAACCTGTCCGTCAACTGACGGAAGCCAAAAGAAATAAAAGATGAAAGTTGAAATTTGGAGCGATATCGCTTGTCCGTTTTGCTACATTGGCAAACGTCGTTTTGAAAATGCCTTAGAGAAATTTTCAAAAAAAGGGACTTCAGTCCGTCCACTGACGGAGGTTGAAATTGTTTGGAAAAGCTATCAGTTAGATCCTTATTTCAAACCAGTTTTGGGACAAAATATTCATCAAATGTTAGCCGAGAAAAAAGGCTGGACAGAAGAGCATGCGCGACAATTAAATGAGCAAGTTATTGCCATGGCGAAAGAAGAAGGTTTGAATTACAATCTCGATTCTATAATACCTGCCAACACCTTAAATGCGCATCGATTAATTCATTTGGCTGCCAAGCATGGTTTGCAAGATGAAGCAAAGGAACGTTTTCTAGCTGCCTATTTCACCGAAGGAAGAAACCTTAACAGCAAAGATGCTTTGGGAGAATTGGCAGTAGAAATTGGTTTATCTTTCGACGAAGTTGAAGCACTTCTAAACGGAAAAGAATTTGCAGATGAAGTAAACAGTGATGCTCACGAAGGAGCTGCATTAGGCGTGCGCGGCGTTCCATTTTTTGTGTTTGATAGAAAATATGCAATATCGGGCGCTCAACCAGAGCACTTGTTTTTAGAGACGATGGAGAAGGTGGTGGAGGGGAAGTAAACAAGAAAAATACAATTGTAAAAGATAGCCGAGTTCAATTTTCTTTACTGATATTTCATTGGTGGCTATTTCGGTTTTTTACTTTCAACATCCCTGAATTTATTCCAAAAACACCAATTCCTATTAGTGTAGTAAAAACAAAAAAGACTAATCTGCTGATTTTATTTATTTTCATTATCCTCATTATTACGAATATAATTGATCGTTATTGGATTAGATATGATATATAGAACAATAGTTCCTTCGGGGTACCTCAGGATGACAACCA
>CAMBXP010000062.1 GCA_945871895.1 Chryseobacterium gleum
ATAGCGCGAAGGAAATCTTCATCGAGCATCATCGCTTCTTCATCTCCTCTTTTTCCTAATTCCAACTGCTCTTCAAAACGAGCGCGTTGATCAATTGGGTCGTTCAACTCAGAATAAGCATTACATATTTCTTTTCCGTTGCAGATACATTCGAAACGTTCTACCAATCCTTCTTTAGAACGATGCTTTTTAGCCAATGGCGACATCTCAACAGGATAATCGGTGATGAAAGTAGGTTGAATCATTTTTGGCTCGCAATGCATTCCAAAAATTTCATCGATTAGCTTTGCTTTGCCCATGGTATCATCCACCTCAACGCCAGATTTCTTGGCTGCTTCACGCAAACCTGCTTCATCTAAAACGGCAATATCAATACCAGTATATTCTTTAATCGCTTCAAACATCGTGTATCTTTTCCATGGACGCTCGAAGTTGATCACGTTTTCTCCTACTTTCAATTCTGTTGAATCGTGTAAATCCAAAGCGATTTTCTCTACCATTTCTTCCACCAAATCCATCATCCACGCGTAGTCTTTGTAGGCAACGTACAACTCCATTTGCGTAAACTCAGGATTATGAAAACGACTCATTCCCTCGTTTCTAAAGTCTTTCGCAAATTCGTAAACGCCATCAAATCCACCAACAATCAACCTTTTTAGATACAATTCATTGGCAATACGGAGATATAAAGTTTGGTCTAAAGTGTTGTGATGCGTTTTAAACGGACGCGCTGCTGCACCTCCATAAAGTGGCTGCAATATTGGTGTTTCCACCTCTAAATAACCTCTGTTGTTTAAGAACGAACGCATAGAGTTGGTGAGCTGCGTTCTTTTGATGAAAGCATCTTTAACCTGAGGATTCACAATTAAATCTACATAGCGCTGACGGTATCTTTGCTCAGTATCTGTAAAAGCATCGTGCACTTTTCCTTCGGCATCTTCCACCGGCATTGGCAAATTTTTCAATGTTTTAGCCAACAATTTTATTTCGGTAACATGAATAGAAATTTCACCTACTTGTGTTGTAAAAACATATCCTTTAATGCCAATGATATCGCCGATATCTAAAATCTTTTTGAAGAAATCGTTGTACAGGAATTTATCTTCTCCCGGACACAAATCATCTCTATTGATGTACAATTGAATTCTTCCTGTAGAATCTTGCAATTCGGCAAAAGAAGCTTTACCCATGATACGCTGACGCATCAATCTACCCGCAATGCTAATGTTTTTATAGCCTATTTTATCGTTGTTGTAATTCTCATGAATCTCTTTGGCAGAGCAGTTCACCTCAAAAAGCTCGGCAGGATAAGGATCGATTCCAGCTGCGATGGCTTTGTTTAAATTTTCACGTCTTATTAACTCTTGTTCTGATAATTCTACTGACATAAATCCCTCTTTTTTATATAAAAACAAACATACGTTTTTAAGTAGGAAATCTCAAATTTCTGGGATGCAAAGCCGCAATGAATTAACTCTCATTGGAAAAAATGGAAGAAATGAATTACTTTAGCTTCATTCTTATCGAAAATACAGCACATGAAAAGTTTAGTAGAAAAGTTTCCAGCACAACTTAAAAGAGCAATAGAAATAGGGAAAGCCGCAACTTTTAAACCGGCGAAGAACGAAATCAAAAATGTATTAATTTGTGGTTTAGGTGGCTCTGGCATTGGGGGAACAGTGGTGAGTCAGATTGTTGGTAGCGAATGCAAAGTGCCCATTTTAACCTGCAACGATTACCATATTCCTGCTTTCGTAAATGAGAACACATTGGTAATTGCTTCCTCTTACTCTGGAAATACAGAAGAAACCTTATTCACCATAGAACAAGCCATTAAAGCCAATGCAGAAATTGCTGCAGTAACAACAGGTGGTAAAGTATTGGAAATATGCAAAGAACACGGTTATAACCACATCATCAACCCTCCGGGAATGCCTCCTCGCTCTACCATGGGCTACTCTTTAACACAACAGTTGTTCATCTTAGAAAAATACAACCTTATCTCTTCAAAGTTCACCGAACAGGTAGGCACTGCAGCAGATTTATTATTGGCTGAAAAAGAAAATATCATTAAAGATGCCGATGCTTTGGCAGAGAAATTATTGAACAAGATTCCTGTAATTTATAGCGCCGATAATTACGAAGGTGTGGCGATTCGCTTCCGTCAGCAAATCAACGAAAACTCTAAAATGTTGTGCTGGCACCATAAGCTTCCTGAATTGTGTCACAACGAAATTGTAGGCTGGACTGAAGAGCACAAAAACACTGCTTTGGTGCTATTTAGAAACGAAGAAGATTTCTATAGAACATCAAAAAGAACCGATTTCGTCATCAGCAAACTAAAACCTCTGGTAAGCTCAGTTACCGAGCTATATTCTAAAGGAAACAACATGCTCGAAAAATCAATTTACTTCATTCACTTGGGCGACTGGACTTCTGTTTTAATTGCGCAGAAAAGAGCCATTGACCCTATTGAAATTGCAGTGATTGATGAATTGAAGGAGGCGTTGGCGGGGCTGAAATAACACTATCATGGCCTCTCACCAAGAACGCTTCGCAAAAATGACCTTTGCCTCGGTTTATCCTCTTTATCTTACAAAAGTGGAAAAGAAGGGTAGAACAAAAGAGGAGTTAGAAGAAGTAATAGAATGGCTAACTGGTTTTAACCGCAAGAAAATTCAAGAACTGATAAAAGAGAAAGTAACGTTTGAAGTCTTTTTCGAGCGCGCTTCGCTAAACCCAAATGCAGATTTAATCACCGGAATGATTTGCGGATATCGCATTGAAGAAATTGAAAATACTTTAACAAAACAGGTTCGATACCTGGATAAACTAGTAGACGAATTGGCGAAGGGCAGAAAAATGGAGAAGATTTTGCGCGGTTCATAGTTGAAAGAATTTACTTCGTATCTTCACCCCATGCCAAAAGTACTTTTTCAAAATCTTGCACTCATTGATTACAAAGCCGCTTGGGACTTTCAGGAAAAGCTTTTCAATGAATCCACCGAGTTGAAATTGTACAACCGCAAAAATCCCGAAGACCAAAAAGACATTAAAAATCATTTGCTTTTTTGCGAACACCCTCACGTTTATACGCTAGGGAAAAGTGGTGATTCATCGCATTTGTTGGTGAATGAAACCGAGCTGAAAGACAATCAAGCTACCTTCTATAAAATCAATCGCGGGGGGGATATAACTTATCATGGTCCGGGACAATTAGTAGGCTACCCCATTCTCGACCTCGACCAATTCTTCACCGACATCCACAAATACCTTCGCTATTTAGAAGAAGCGGTAATTCTAACTTTAAAAGAATACGGCATTGAAAGTGGAAGAATAGAAGGATTAACTGGAGTTTGGATAGATTACCAAGACCCTTTTAAAGCGCGAAAAATTTGCGCCTTGGGTGTTCGCTGCAGCAGATGGGTAACCATGCATGGCTTCGCACTAAATGTGAATGCAGATTTGAATTACTTCAACAATATTGTGCCTTGCGGAATTAGCGACAAGAAAGTAACGTCTATGGATAAAGAACTGGGCAAGAAAATCTCATTAGATGAAGTAGGTGAGAAAATGAAAAAACACTTGTCGGTATTGTTCAACATGGAAATAGTAGAAGAAAGCAACCAATCAGCAAGTATAGCGTAAAGAAGTAAATTCATTTTATCATGCGCAGATATCAAAAAGTTTTACTCATTATTGCTAGTGTCTTCCTGATTCTTCATTTAGCTCTTGTGATTAGCGGCAACACGCATCTCTATAAAGGAATTGCAAACACTTACTTAAAAGGTAAAAAAGGTCCGCAAATAGATGAATACGATATTTTTCACAGCAGCACCATTACCGCATCAAACCCTCAACCTTGGCCTTTCTCAAAAAATTACAATACTGCTCAATATCCACAAGAGCTCTTAAAATCTGCAGAAGAACTAGAAAGTAGAGCTTTTCTAATCATAAAAAATGACTCCATTATTTACGAAAAATATTGGGATGATTACGATGAGAAAACCATTTCCAACTCCTTCTCCATGGGAAAAACAGTGGTGAGTATATTAACAGGAATTGCTATTAACGAAGGAAAAATAAAATCGGTTGAGCAAGCTGTTGGCGCTTTTTTACCCGAATATAAAGACGGAATGGCGGCAAATCTTAAAGTGAAAAACCTCATTAGCATGACTAGCGGCGTTAATTTCGACGAGCCTTATGGCGATCCTTTTGGTTTTCCTGCTAAGGCATATTACGGCGAAAATCAGCGAGAATTGGTAAGTGAATATCAAGTAGCTAAGGAACCAGGTAAAGCATTTGAATACAGAAGCGGCACTACTTTAATTCTTTCTTTTCTGTTAGAAAAAGCATGCGGAGAGAAAATCAGTCCGTACTGCCAAGAAAAACTTTGGAACAAAATAGGAGCAGAAAACGATGCTCTATGGAGTTTAGACAGAGAAGGTGGCGATGAAAAATCATTTAGCGCCTTCTACGCCTCAGCCCGAGATTTTGCGCGTATTGGAAAATTATATCTTGACAGCGGAAGAGTGCAAGGCGAACAAATTGTTCCAGAAGATTATGTATTGGCTTCCATTCAACCATTCAATGCCATCGATGAAGATTTTAATAAACCCAACGATCGCTATGGTTACAGCTGGTGGTTGTGCGATTATAAAAACCATAAGGTGTTTTATGCGCGCGGAATAAACGGACAATACATCATTTGTATTCCCGATTACGATGTAATTATAGTAAGGCTAGGCAAGCAGCGCATTGATGTTCCCGGACAAAAACATCCCAAAGATTTTTTCCAATATTTAGATGCTACCTTCAACATGCTTAAGCTTAAATAACAATGAATTTTTTTAAATTACTTTTTCTCTCTTCTACTGCTTTATTATTTGCCTGTGCTACTGAAAACAATCCTTCTGTAAATAATACCAAGACGCCAAAAGCACGTTATATCAACAAAAGCGGACCTATCTTTTACAACCTTATCACGAATTTGCGCGATCGCGGAAGTGATAAAACAATGAGAGGTTTCGATATTGGCGACCACAAAGACAGTGTGTATATTGGAGAAAAAGGAGAACGCGAAACAGCAGGAACTTTTTACGATTCATACAAACAAATTTTAGGCTCCAACAATTTCATCTATTGCGATTACAGATTCAACAAACAAGGAGAACTAACCTTTGCAGAAGTTAATGTTTACGGCATTAACGACAGCATTACCAAAAACATTTATGATGATTTAGAAAATCGTTTCAACATAATGTATGGCGACAAATTCATTGCATTAGACCAATGGGCAACTTGGAATTCAACAAACAAAAAGAAGAAACATTTTGTGGTAGCAATAAAATATGTTCCTACTTTTCTTTCAGGAAGCGAAGACATAAAAACCGCTCTCAGCAAGGTAATGGTGAAAATGGAAGAAATTCCAAAATAATTTTTATAAAAAACGAAACCTTTATTTTCTCGCCAGCGTTCAATAGGTATAGTTAGTTAGTTAAGTTAGTTTTTTCATAGTTTAAGTTTTAGGTGATAAAATGCTCTCTTCCCCGGGGAGCATTTTGTTTGGTATCTATTCTTCTTTCCTCATCCTAATGAAATTTATTTTAGATTTGGTACTCATTCCAAAAGCAAAACATGCGCTTAGAGCAATTAACGTTTACTAGATTTTTGGCCGCCATTGCTGTGGTAACCTTTCATTATGGTAGGGGCTCTGTACTAATGGACAACGAAACTTTAGGCTTGTTTTTCCATCAAGCGCTATATGGCGTTAGTTACTTTTTTATACTATCAGGTTTTGTTATGATGATTGCTTATTCGAACAAAGAAGTAAAAGCAAAAAAATATTTTGTAGCGCGATTCGCAAGAATTTATCCCCTGTATCTTTGCTGCTTATTTGCAGTAGTTCTTTTCAATATTGTTTTAAAAAATCCTTTTAGTTTTGCTGACCTACTTGCTCATCTTTTCACTGTTCAGTCGTGGATTCCAATGCACGCGCAAACGTTAAATTTTCCCGATTGGTCTCTGTCTGTTGAGTTTTTCTTTTACGCGCTCTTTCCTTTTCTAATCAATGTTGTTTACAAACGATTTAGTCTCACCACATTAACTGTTTTCATATTAGCCTTTTGGGTGTTAAGTCAGTTTCTGCTCACTTATGCAGTAGATCATTGGTATATCCCCGATCCATCAATAAGCTGTGATTTAATCCATTTCTTTCCACTTTCACACTTAAATGAATTCTTGCTGGGAAATTTAGTGGCCCTATTGTTTTTAAAATACAAAGAAAATTTAAATTCAACATGGAATGATGTATTAGTTGTTGCAAGCGTAGTTTTGCTAATTCTACTTTTGAAGTACCCAGCCTCATTTCTTTACCACAACGGATTTTTAGCCATTGCCTTCGTGCCTCTCATCATCTTTCTGTCGGGCGATAAAAGTAAAATAGCAAAAATATTTAAATGGAAACCATTGGTGTTTCTAGGAGAAATAAGCTTTGGTATTTACTTATTGCAATTGCCTGTTTACCTCTTCTACCAATCGGTATTTTTTTATTTGGGCTTCACCTTTAACTTCTATGTATTTCTAGTATTTTTAATCGCAGTAGCCGCTCTTAGTTATTTTCTAATCGAGAAACCATGTAGAGATTTTATTAATTCTTGGTACGCAAAAAAAACAGCACCGCATAAGTCGAACTGAGGCTATTTTTTTGAATTCTATTCACAGAGAAAATTTCCCTGTTTTCAACAACCATTTTTGTAAAAATATAACTTATATTTGCGCGAAGAGGCGGAAGATTGAGTTAGACTTGGGGCTTGAATTTTTAATCTTAATATATTTTCAATGGCAGCAAACGCTCCTTACGATTATTTGCCTATCATCATACAACTAGCGCTAGTACTAGGATTTGTAGGGGCAACCATCGCCGCAACTCACCTCATCGGACCGAAAAGAAAAACTGCAGATAAGTTGGAAACCTTCGAGTGCGGTATTGAAATTCATGGAAATGCTAGGAGTCCGTTCTCCATCAAATACTTTTTAGTAGCTATTTTATTTGTGCTTTTCGACGTGGAAATTATTTTCATGTACCCTTGGGCAGTAAATTTTAAAGAAAATATTGGAGCAGCTCCAGGTATAGATAGCTTCATTCAAATGGCTATTTTCTTGGGCGTTGTGTTGTTAGGTTTTGTTTACGTGATTAAAAAAGGAATTTTAAAATGGGAGTAAATACTAAAGTAAATATCGTTGCTGCTCCAGAAGGACACAGCGATGCAGGTTTTTTCGCTACTTCTTTAGATAAAGCGGTAGGCTTAGCCAGAAAAAATTCTATTTGGCCTCTTCCTTTCGCTACATCTTGTTGCGGAATTGAATTTATGGCTACTATGGCTTCCAACTACGATATGGCAAGGTTTGGTGCCGAGAGATTGAGTTTCTCTCCTCGTCAGGCCGACTTGTTAATGGTAATGGGAACCATCTCGAAAAAAATGGGTCCGGTGGTTAAACAAGTATATCTTCAAATGGCCGAACCCCGTTGGGTAATCGCTGTTGGAGCTTGTGCATCAAGCGGCGGTATTTTCGATACTTACAGCGTTTTACAAGGTATTGATAAAGTAGTGCCAGTTGACGTTTACGTTCCTGGTTGCCCTCCCCGTCCCGAACAAATCATTGATGGCTTAATGCGCATTCAAGATTTGATTGGTAACGAATCTTTAAGAAGAAGAAATTCCCCAGAATATAAAGCATTGTTAAACTCTTATGGAATTAAATAACGCAGAATACACTAAAGTGGTGGATGCGCTTAAATCTCGCTTCCCTAATAGCATTAACGATGTTGGTGTTCCTTACGAAATGCTTACACTATCTATAGCAAACGCTGATATCAAAAGCATCATCAAGTTTTTGTCGGAAGAAGAAATGGGCTTTTCTTATCTAACCGATGTTTGCGGAATGCACTACGAAAGTACAGATGAGCTGGGCGTGGTTTACCACATTCAAAATTTGTACACCAACACACGTGTTCGTTTAAAAACGCGCTTTCCTAAAAGCAAACCTGAGACTGATACAGTATCTGATATTTTCAAATCGGCGAACTGGCAAGAAAGAGAAACTTTCGATTTCTACGGAATCATCTTTAAAGGACATCCTGATTTAAGAAGAATCTTGAATATGGATGAAATGGATTATTTCCCATTGCGCAAAGAATATCCATTGGAAGATGGAACGCGCACAGATAAAAACGATTCAATGTTTGGAAGATAAAATAGACAACAATGATTGAAAGCTATAAAGATAAAGATGTAAGTGAGATGAATTTGAATACCATCAATTTGGGTCCAACACACCCTGCAACTCATGGTATCTTTCAAAACGTGCTCACCATGGATGGAGAAAAAATTCTTCATGCAGAATCTACAGTTGGTTATATTCATCGCGCCTTCGAAAAATTAGCTGAACACCGACCATACAATCAAATTACACCCATCACCGACCGTTTGAACTATTGCTCATCTCCTATCAACAACTTTGGTTGGGAAATGACTGTAGAGAAATTGTTGGGCGTTGCCATTCCTAAGCGTGTTGATTATATGCGTGTTATCATTATGGAGTTGGCTCGTATTGCCGATCACGTAATTTGTAATTCTATTTTGGCGGTAGATACCGGAGCACTTACTGGCTTTACCCACATCTTTCAACAAAGAGAAAAAATTTACGAAATCTACGAAGGAATTTGTGGTGCTCGCTTAACTACCAATATTGGTAGAATTGGCGGATTTGAAAGAGATTTCGATGATGCTACTTGGAAAAAAATTAAAGATTTTGTGAACGATTTCCCTAAGGCTTTTAAAGAATACGAAGCGTTGGTAAACAGAAACAGAATCTTCATGGATAGAACAATTGGTGCCGGACCAATGACCCCTGAGAATGCTTTGAATTATGGGTTTACCGGTCCGAACTTACGCGCAACAGGTTTAGATTACGATGTTCGTGTAATGAACCCTTATTCATCTTATCAAGATTTTGATTTTACTATTCCTGTTGGAAAACAAGGAGATAGTTATGATAGATATATGGTGCGTAGCGCCGAAATGTGGAACAGTATCAGCATCATCAAACAAGCATTGGAAAAAATGCCTGATGGTCCGTACCACGCAGATGTTCCTGAGTTCTACTTGCCTCCCAAAGAAGATGTTTACACTAAGATGGAAGCTTTAATTTACCATTTCAAAATTGTGATGGGCGAAACTAAAGTACCAATTGGCGAGGTCTATCATGCTGTGGAAGGCGCAAATGGCGAACTAGGATTTTACTTAGTGAGCGACGGCGGAAGACAGCCATACCGTTTACATTTCCGTCGTCCATGTTTCATTACTTACCAAGCTTACGCAAAAATGATTGAAGGTTCTGTTTTATCAGATGCCATCATCACCATGAGTAGCTTAAATATTATTGCAGGCGAACTAGACGCTTAACATTATGAGTAGTCAGAAAAACATACAATTCTCAGAGGAAGCCATGGCCACGGTGAACAAAATCATCAGCCGCTATCCTGAAGGCAAACACAAATCGGCTTTGCTTCCAATTTTACACATTGCACAAGCCGAATTCGACGGATGGTTGAGTGCTGAAACAATGGCTTACGTTGCTTCAATTCTTAAAATTCAATCTGTTGAAGTTTACGAAGTTGCTTCTTTCTATTCTATGTACAACCTAAAACCGGTTGGAAAATGTTTGTTAGAAGTTTGCAGAACTTCTTCGTGCTGGGCAAGAGGAGCCGACGATGTAGTTAACTACATTGGTAAAAAACTAAACATCAAGCCGGGGGAAACTAGTAAAGACGGCATGTTCACCTTAAAAACGGTGGAATGTTTGGGTAGCTGTGGTACTGCACCAATGATGCAAGTGGGCGCTTCTTTTCATGAGAATCTTACGCCAGAAAAAATCGACAGCATTTTAGATAATTATAAAGCTGAAGGAAAGAGAAGAAGTTATACCGACATGGATTATAAAAACACATTGTAAGCATGGGCAAAAAATTATTAATACATAATGAACACGTTGCTAATATTCACACTTTAGAGGTGTACAAGCAACATGGCGGTTATGCTTCAGTGGAGAAAGCGATTAAAACAATGACTCCCGAAGCTATTGTTGAGGAAGTTAAAAAATCGGGCTTAAGAGGTAGAGGTGGAGCAGGTTTCCCAACAGGTATGAAATGGAGTTTCTTGGCTAAACCAGAAGGTGTGCCGCGTTACTTGGTTTGTAACGCCGATGAATCGGAGCCTGGTACTTTTAAAGACAGATATTTGATGGAGAAAATTCCTCACGCTTTGGTGGAAGGAATGATTACTTCAAGCTTCGCTTTGGGCGTACACACCGCTTATATATACATTCGTGGTGAGTATTTTTATGTTGCCAGAATTTTAGAAAAAGCTATTGAAGAAGCCTATGCAGCTGGCTTTTTAGGTAAAAATATTTTGGGCAGTGGTTACGATCTTGACCTTTATGTTCAAGTTGGTGGCGGTGCTTATATCTGTGGTGAAGAAACTGCTTTATTAGAGTCTTTGGAAGGTAAAAGAGGTAATCCTCGTATCAAACCACCTTTCCCTGCTATTGCGGGATTGTATGGTTGTCCGACTGTTGTAAACAACGTTGAAACAATCGCTGCCGTTGTGCCAATTGTAATGATGGGTGGCGACGAATACGCTAAAATTGGTATAGGAAGAAGTACTGGAACTAAATTGATTTCTGCTTCGGGACACATCAATAAACCAGGAGTTTACGAAATTGAATTGGGCTTGCCTGTTGAAGAATTTGTTTATTCAGAAGAATATTGTGGTGGAATTTGGAAAGGTAAAAAGATGAAAGCTTGTATTCCTGGCGGATCATCTGTACCTATTATTCCAGCTGAAATGTTATTGAAAACTGCTGCTGGTGAACCGCGCTTAATGACCTACGAATCGTTGAGTGATGGCGGATTTGCTGGTGGTTCTATGCTAGGTTCTGGCGGATTTATGGTGTACGATGAAGACACCAGCATTCCAATGAACTTGTATACATTGAATCGTTTTTACCATCATGAGAGTTGCGGACAGTGTTCGCCTTGCCGTGAAGGTACAGGATGGATGGAGAAAGTAGCGCACCGTTTGGCCGAAGGGCATGGTAAACCAAGTGATATTGATTTGTTGTGGGACATTCAAAAACGTATTGAAGGAAATACCATTTGTCCGCTAGGTGATGCTGCTGCATGGCCAGTAGCTAGTGCTATTCGCCATTTTCGTCATGAGTTCGAAGAACTCATTCCAAAAACGGCTCATTCGCACTAAGTAAAAAGGCAAAAGGTAAAAATCAAGATAAAAAAGAGACGTTCTTTTTATGTTAGACAAAAAACCAAAATTTGAATTGGGCGAAAGATGTTTTCAGTTTTCGTTGAAAGTAGTTACGCAAGTGAATTACTTCAAAGAAAGCAAAGTTCCCTATTCATTGATTGACCAATTTGTAAGAGCTGCTACTTCTATAGGTGCAAACGTGATTGAAGGGCAAGGAAGTAGTTCCGACAAAGAATTTCTTAGGTATTACCGCATTGCTTTAAAATCAGCGAACGAGAGTAAATACTGGTTGAGATTGATAAAAGAAGGTTTTTTAAACAATAATGAAAATATAGATTCATTGACTGCTGAAGTCTATGAACTATCTAATATTATTGCAAGTATTATTATTAAAATAAATAAAAGGATAAATGAGGAAGAGAAAATCAAAAGTTAAACTGAGTCCGTCCACCGACGGAAGCAATAAGCCAAAAAAAGAGATGATTACGAAAGTGATTTTCTTTGGCTTTTTACTTATTAATTTTAACCTTCTTTTGGCTTATTGCTTTTAACTTTTAACTTTTTAAAAATGCCTACAGTAACGATTGACGGTCATAGCATAGTAGTTCCCGATGGAACAACGATATTGCAGGCTGCCCGCATGATTGGTCCAGAGGTAGCTCCTCCAACGATGTGCTACTATTCTAAGCTAAAAACCAGCGGTGGATATTGCCGTACTTGTATAGTTAAGGTAACGAAAGGTTCTGACAAAGATCCTCGTCCGATGCCCAAACTAGTTGCTTCTTGCCGTACTATGGTAATGGACGGGATGGAAGTAGTAAACAACACTTCTCCTGAAGTAGTAGACGCGAGAAAAGGTGTGGTTGAATTCTTATTGATCAATCACCCATTGGATTGTCCGGTTTGCGATCAAGCTGGTGAATGTCACTTACAAGATTTAGGTTACGAGCATGGTTTATCATCTACTCGTTACGATTTTGAGAGAAGAACTTTTGAGAAAAAAGATATAGGCGACAAGATACAATTGCACATGACCCGTTGCATACTTTGCTACCGTTGTGTTAAAACTGCCGATCAAGTTACCGATGGTCGTTCTCACGGTGTAATGAACAGAGGTGATGTTGCTGAAATTAGCACTTACATTGAGAAAGCAATCGACAACGATTTCTCTGGAAACGTAATCGATGTTTGTCCGGTTGGCGCTTTAACAGATAAAACTTTCCGTTTCAAATCTCGTGTTTGGTTTACCAAACCAGTTGATGCGCATAGAGATTGCAAAAAATGTTCTGGTAAAACTACCTTGTGGTTGAAAGGTGAAGATGTATTGCGTGTTACAGCGCGTAAAGATCAATGGGGAGAAGTGGAAGAATGGATTTGCAACGAGTGCCGTTTCGACAAGAAAAAAACTTCTGATTGGAAAATTGAAGGTCCGCGTAAGATTGATCACCACTCGGTTATCTCTCAAAATCACTACAATAAATTAGCATCTCCACAATATAAAAAGATTGGTAAATAATGGAATTAGCATTACTTGTAAAGATACTGATAGTGGTGGGCGTTTTCGTTCTCACCTTGTTGGTTGCTCTATATTCTACTTGGGCTGAAAGAAAAGTTTCTGCAGTTATGCAAGATAGAATCGGTCCGAACAGAGCTGGTCCCTTTGGCTTACTTCAACCTTTAGCCGATGGTGTTAAAATGTTCACCAAAGAGGAAATCATTCCAAACACAGCGAACAAATTCTTGTTCGTTTTGGGTCCGTGTTTAGCCATGTTAACTGCTGGTATGACCTCAGCCGTAATTCCTTGGGGAGACACCTTTGTAATCGACGGACAAGAATTTACCTTACAAGCAGCCGATGTAAATATTGGTATTTTGTATGCTTTCGGTGTAGTATCTGTGGGTGTTTACGGTATCATGTTGGGTGGTTGGGCATCTGATAACAAATACTCTTTAATAGGCGCAATTCGCGCTTCTTCTCAAATGATTTCTTACGAGTTAGCTATGGGCTTGTCTATCATCGCCATCATCATGATGACGGGATCTTTAAGCATTCGTGAGATAGTTGACCAACAGCCTGGATTCAATTGGAATATTTGGTATCAACCACTTGGTTTTGTAATCTTCTTCATTTGTGCATTGGCAGAAACCAACCGCGCTCCCTTCGATTTACCTGAGTGCGAAACTGAGTTGATTGGTGGTTACCACACCGAGTATTCTTCGATGAAATTAGGCTTCTTCTTGTTTGCCGAATACTTCAACATGTTTATTTCTTCTGCCATTATCGCAGCAGTATATTTTGGAGGATACAACTTCCCATTCAGCGACCAATTGGGCTTATCTCAAAACTGGTTAACCATTGTTGGTTCTTTGGTTTTCTTTGTAAAAGTAATATTAGGAATTTTAGTGTTCATGTGGATTCGTTGGACTTTACCACGTTTCCGCTACGATCAATTGATGAAATTAGGATGGCAAATTTTAATTCCATTGGCCATTGTGAATGTGTTGTTAACAGGTTTAGGAATTATTGTTTTTAATTAAAATACAATGAAGGCATTAACCAATAGAGCAAAAGTAGCAGTAGACAAAGAGTACACTCTTGCCGAGAGACTCTATTTACCTGCTGTTATTAAGGGGATGTTAATTACGTTGAGCCACGTCTTTAGAAGAAAGGCTACCGTAAAATATCCTGAAGTAGAAAAAGAATTCGCTCCGGTTTATCGCGGTCACCACGTGTTAAAACGCGACGAAGAAGGTAGAGAAAACTGCACCGCTTGCGGATTATGCGCAGTAGCTTGTCCGGCTGAAGCTATTACCATGACTGCCGCTGAACGCAAAAAAGGCGAAGAAAAATTATACCGCGAAGAGAAATACGCTGAGGTTTACGAAATCAACATGCTTCGTTGCATCTTCTGCGGATTGTGCGAAGAGGCTTGTCCGAAAGAAGCTATTTTCCTTACAGATGAAATTGTAAAAGCCGACTACAACAGAAAAGGATTTGTGTATGGTAAGGATAAGTTGGTAGAGAAAATGGACAACAGAATAGATATCACAAAACGTCAAAAAAAATATTAGAATGTTACTTTACGTATTTTATATTCTCTCTGCAATAACCGTTGGCTTCGCGCTAGCAACAATATTTTCTAAAAACCCTGTTTATAGTGTATTGTTTGTTATTGCTACTTTCTTCTCTATTGCCGGACACTTCATTTTATTGAACGCTCAATTTTTGGCTGTGGTGCAAGTGATTGTTTACGCAGGCGCCATCATGGTTTTATTCCTTACCGTTTTGATGTACCTCAACTTAAACAAAAGCATAGAGTCTTCTAAACCAACCTTAATTAAAGTTGCTGCGGTAGTTTCAGGAGGCTTACTTTTCTTAGTATTGTTGGCTTCTTTCAAAACAGGATTAAGCATTGCTCCTACTGCAAACCATGAAGCTGGATTGATTAAAAATTTAGGGAAAACATTGTTCTCAGAATACTTGTTCCCATTTGAAGCAACAGCAGTTTTGTTCTTGTCGACTATGGCCGGAGCAATCACTTTAACAAAAAAGAATTCATAATATGAACGATATCACTTCAGCTGTGCAGGTAGTTCCTTTAAACTACTACATCGTGCTAAGCATTGTGCTTTTTAGCATTGGTGTTATAGGCATGTTGTTGCGCAGAAACGCCATCATCGCCTTTATGTCGATAGAATTAATGTTGAATGCCGTGAACCTATTAATGGTGGCTTTTTCTTCTTTTAGAGGAGATTCATCGGGACAAGTTTTCGTGTTTTTCATCATGGTAGTAGCTGCTGCAGAGGTGGCTATTGGCTTGGCAATCTTAACTATGGTACACCGCAAAAGCGGTTCTATCGATATCAATTCATTGAATCAACTTAAATGGTAATTTGCAAATGAACGTAGCATTACTCATACCTGTTCTGCCGCTGATAGGCTTCCTCATCAACGGTTTATTCGGAAAAAAACTTTCTAAATCTCTTGTAGGTTTAATTGGAAGCACCGCCATCTTCGCAGCTTTTGTTTGTGTATTAATCACTTTCGCCAACTTCATTAGTGGCGGATTGGAAGTGCAATATGTAACCGCTTTCGAATGGTTTAATATTGGAGACACTACTTTAGCAATGTCTTTCCAAATCGATCAGCTTTCCTTAATCATGATGACTTTGGTAACGGGTGTTGGATTCTTAATCCACCTCTACTCTATTGGCTACATGCACGATGATGAAAACTACAATCGCTTTTTTGCATACTTAAACTTGTTCGTGTTCTTCATGTTGTTGTTGGTAATGGGCGACAATTATGTGGTAATGTTCACCGGTTGGGAAGGTGTTGGTTTCTGTTCTTATTTATTGATTGGTTTCTGGTACAAAACGCCAGAATACAACAATGCTGCTAAGAAAGCTTTCGTGATGAACAGAATTGGTGACCTTGGTTTCATCCTTGGTTTGTTCTTGATGTTCAGCGAATTTGGAAGCTTGAACTTTGTGGATGTATTGTCTAGTCCGTTTGGACATGAAAATATCGGACTCATCACTTTATTGTTATTTATTGGTGCCATGGGTAAAAGTGCTCAGCTACCATTGTTCACTTGGTTGCCAGATGCGATGGCGGGACCAACTCCGGTTTCTGCCTTGATTCACGCCGCAACCATGGTAACAGCTGGTATCTACTTAATTGTACGTTCTCACGTGTTGTATGATATGTCGCCAGACACCATGATGTTCATTTCTATTGTTGGTGCTGCAACTGCTTTGTTGGCTGCAACCATCGCCATGGTGCAAAACGACATCAAAAAAGTATTGGCTTATTCTACGGTTTCTCAATTGGGATTAATCTTCGTTGCTTTAGGTGTTGGTGCTTACACCAGCGGTATGTTTCACTTGTTAACGCATGCATTCTTTAAGGCTCTGTTGTTCTTGGGTGCAGGTAGCGTTATTCACGCGATGAGCGGCGAGCAAGATATTAGAAACATGGGCGGATTGAAAAAAGCATTGCCTATCACGCATCTTACTTTCTTGTTGGGATGCTTAGCTATTTCTGGTATTCCTCCTTTCTCTGGCTTCTTCTCTAAAGACGAAATGTTAGCGCATATTTACAATGTTAATCCTGCGCTTTGGGTTGTTGCTTCATTAACCTCAGCATTAACTGCTTTCTACATGTTTAGAATGTACTTCCTTACTTTCTCTAGTGATTTTAGAGGTACTCATGATCAAAAACATCACTTGCATGAATCTCCATCAACGATGACTATTCCTTTGATAGTATTGGCGATATTGGCGGTGTTTGGCGGATTGTTAGGCTTACCAGAATTCACAGGAATTCACCATGGCTTGTCGTATTTCTTTGATAAATCAAGTGATTTAAACGGATTAAACAGAGTATTTG
>CAMBXP010000063.1 GCA_945871895.1 Chryseobacterium gleum
AGTGCATTTTTAAAAATGCTTATCAGTTGCAACAAGGGCATTATGCGCTGGTAGAAAACAATGAAATCAAAATTTCAAAATATTACGAAATCCCTTTCACAGAAGGGAAATACAGCAATATCTCTTATCTCGAAGCACAAAAAAAACTGATAGAATTGTTAGACAAATCGGTGGAAAGAAGAATGATTGCCGATGTGCCCTTGGGCGCATTTTTAAGTGGCGGAACAGATTCATCAATAGTGACAGCATTGGCTAGTAAAAAAACAGAAAAACTAAATACTTTTTCTATCGGTTATCAAGACGAACCTTTGTTTGACGAAACCGCTTATGCACAAGAAGTAGCCAAAAAATTCAACACCAATCACACCGTTTTTAAACTCACCAACAAAGATTTATACAATGTTTTAGAGGAAGTATTGGAATACACCGACGAGCCTTTTGCCGATTCATCTGCCTTGGCGGTTTATATTTTAAGTAGAGAAACGAGAAAAAAAGTAACGGTTGCGCTTTCGGGCGATGGAGCGGATGAATTGTTTTCGGGCTACAACAAGCACAAAGCAGAATACATCATGCGCCATCCATCGGCGGCGGGAAGCATCATCAATAATTTAGGATTCCTTTGGAAAAACTTACCTCAATCGCGCAATAGTTCGATTGGGAATAAGATTCGCCAATTTGATAAATTCTCATCGGCAGCGAAGTTAAGTTCTTCTGAAAGATATTGGTCGTGGGCAGGCTTGATGAACGAAGAATCGGCGAAAGAATTTTTAAAAGTGTCTTTTGAGCAAAGTTTGTATCAAGCAGAAAAAGGAAAATTATTGCAAGGATTCAGCAAAAACGGCGACTTTAACGAAGTTTTATTGGCCGATATGAACATGGTTTTACCGGGAGATATGCTAACCAAAGTAGACCGCATGTCGATGGCCAACAGTTTAGAAGTTAGGGTTCCCTTTTTAGACCATGAATTGGTGAACTTTGTGTTCTCCTTACCTGAAGAATATAAAATTTGTAGCACGCATCGCAAAAGAATATTGCAAGACACTTTCAAAGACATCTTGCCTGAAAGACTGTACAAACGTCCGAAACACGGCTTTGAAGTTCCTTTGCTATCGTGGTTTAGAAGCGATTTAAAATCAATGATCAACAACGATTTACTATCGAAAGAATTCATAGTAAAGCAAGGAATATTCAACCCCGAAAAAATAGAACAGCTTAAAGCGAAATTAAACAGTTCTAGTCCGCAAGACGCCACCGCCCACATTTGGGGATTAATAGTCTTTCAATATTGGTGGAAGAAGTGGATAAATTGATTACTTTCGCGTAACAATTAATTTACCGCCAAATGCCAAAGGTTTTAAGGATAATCAACAGATTCAATATAGGTGGACCTACCTTTAACGCGGCTTACCTTAGCAAATACCTGCCATCTAACTACGAGACATTATTGATTGGCGGAGAGAAAGAAGATCATGAAGAAAGCTCGCTGCACGTTTTGCATGAACTTGGCTTAAAGCCATTGATCATTCCAGAAATGCGTCGTTCTATCAATCCTTTGAACGATTATTTTGTATACCGCAAGTTAAAGAACATCATTGAAGAGTTTAAGCCAGACATAGTGCATACTCATGCGGCAAAAGCAGGCACCATTGGAAGATTAGCGGCATACAACGCAAAGGTTCCTGTGATTTTACATACATTTCATGGACACGTATTTCACTCTTATTTCAACAAAACCAAAACTGCAGTTTTTAAGAATGTCGAACGCAATTTAGCCGCAAAAAGCACTAAAATAATTGCTATCAGTGAGCGTCAGAAATATGAACTGGGAACAATTCACAGAATTTGCGCGCCAGAAAAGATAGAAGTTGTGCCATTGGGCTTCGACTTAACTCGTTTTCAGGAAAACTACGAAACCAAAAGAAAAAGCTTTAGAACTCAGTACAATATTGCAGATGACGAGATTGCTGTGGGTATCATCGGTAGAATTGTGCCGATTAAAAACCACGAAATGTTTATTCGTGCATGGAAAGCAGCCAGCGATAAAACCAGCAAAAAAATAAGAGCATTTATTGTAGGCGATGGCGAAAACAGAACGAAAGTAGAAAATCTAGCTAAAGAGCTGGGAATTAGTGTATGTACCCAAAATTTTGAAAAGTCCAAATGTAGTCTTACGTTTACATCGTGGATTAAGGAAATTGACTTTGTTAATGCCGGACTCGACATCGTTGCACTATGTTCTTTAAATGAAGGTACGCCTGTTAGTTTGATTGAAGCACAAGCAGCAAACAACCCTGTTTTAAGCACCAAAGTAGGAGGTGTAGAAAACATAGTGATGGAGGGCAAAACAGGTTTACTATGTGAAGTTGGCGATTTAGACAAATACAGCGCGCAGCTTTTAGAACTTTTGGAAAACGACGAATTAAGAACAAAAATGCAACAAGCGGGTTGGGAAAGTGTGAAAGAGAAATTTCATTATACACGATTGGTAAAAGATATTGATAAACTCTATAGCTCGTTATTGAAGTGAAAATAAACTTATTAAAACAATTCATTTTTGTTGTATGCGCAGCGGCATGCTTGTCGTCGTGTATCACTTTGAATCCAGGTAGAATGCTAAAAACGCCAAAGGACTACCAATTCGCAAAGTTTCCTGATTCAGTTAAAATTGAACCTTACAGAATTGCGGTGAATGACGTTGTTAGATTTAGTTTATACACCAATGAAGGATTTAAACTAGCGAGTCTTTTGGGTCAAAACTCTGCTAGCGGTAATCTAACCGGACAATCATCTACAGAGTTTAAAGTTAGGCCAGACGGGAATATAAAAATGCCTGTTTTAGGTGAAATTAATGTTATTGGACTAACCGTAAAAGAGACAGAAGAAATGCTGGAAAACAAGTTTCAGCAGTACTATGTAAATCCTTTCGTGATCGTAGAAATTACAAACAAAAGAATTTTTATGTTCAAAGGTGGGTCCTCCTCTTCTGAGATCAGTTTGGAAAATGAAAACTCAACTCTTTTTGAAGTATTAGCTAAATCTGGCGGTGCAAGTGGTGGAGGAAATAATATGAATACTGGCGGAGCTGCAGGAACTGGACAGAACTATGCAAATAAAATTAAAATAATTAGAGGCGACTTAAAAAATCCAACCATTTATTTAGTTGATTTATCAAAAATAGAAGGATTAAAAGATGCCGATATCGTTATGCAGGCAGGAGATATTGTTTATATTGATCCAGTAATCAATTACGGCTCCTCTATATCTCAGGATATCGGATCAGTTACAGGATTGGTCTCTAGTGTATTGAGCATATTTTTAATTTACAATTTGATTAAAAAATAAGAATGGCAGCTAAGAAAAACATATCCTTACTTAATGATGATTTCGACTTAAGTTTAGTACTTATAATTGTTAAAAAATCTTTGCCTTGGACCATCTTTCTGCTCACTGTAGGTTATATAGGCGCTGCACTTTACAACAGATACACAACTCCAATTTACCAATCAAACACTGTTGTGAAAATTGGTGAGAACAACAACGTGAATAAGATCATGCAGTTTGAAAACATCTATGAGATGGCGTTGGCTGGGGAATTGGAATTAATTGGATCTAAAACATTATTTAAAAGAGCCTTGAAAGAGCTTCCATTGCATGTTACTTATTTTTCAGAAGGCTCCTTTCTCAATACTGAGCAATACAAAAGTGCTTGGTATGAAGTACTTTACCAAATAAAAAATCAAGCGGCATACAATTGTGATTTTCATATCAAGTTTTTAATCGATGAAAAAGTGCAAATCAACTATATCATCGCAGGTGTGCCGCACGAATATATTTTCCCCATCAACTCTTGGGCTAGTTTACCAGGCGTAGAAATAAAGGTGAGCTGCTCTCAATTTGGTTACGGAAAACTACTAGAAGGCGAGAATCCACTGTACTTCAACATCAATAATGAAGATGAAATTTTGGCTGAAAGCATGTCTCAATTTAACACTACAGTGATTAATGAGGAAGCTAAAACAATAAATATATCATTCATAACGAGTCACCCAATGAAATGCGCCGACTTAGCAAATAGTGTTGCTGAGGAATTCTTAAAATATAATGTGGAAAAGAAAGGTGAAAGCGCGAACCAAATGATTGCATTTACCAACAATCAACTTTCACTTATCAATGATAAAATCAATGAATACTCTCGTATTTTAGAACAATACGGATTTAATGATGATGACAAACCTGCTGCTGCCAATCCTTTTATGTATCAAAACATACAGAATTCTAAGGAGGATAAACTAAATGATCAAATTCAGCTTTTAAGGTTCGAAACAGAAGCCTTGAAGGACTACAGACGTAAAATTGTTCAAGAGAAGAGAAATCAAATTTACGCGCCAATGCTTTCGTCTCCTTACACAGCACCATTAATTCAAAGCATTCAGCAGCTTCAATTGAATCTTTCAAAACGATTAGAGCTGCAATATCAATTCAGAGAGAATAGCGGTCCCATTAAAGAGCTAGATTATCAAATTGAATTGCAACGCAAAGAAATATACAGCAACATCGACATAGCCATCGAAAAATTAGAAGACGAACACAACTCCCTGTTGGCGGAAAAAAAATCAGAAGTTGTAGTGAATTCAACTGAAGAAAAAAAGAAACCAATGAATAGTTCCGAAGTGATGCAAACACAAAGAATGTATGACATTAGTCAGGACTACTATTCTAAACTTTTACAAAAAAAATCTGAATACGAGATGGTTAAAGCTGGATTCGTATCTAACACAGATATCTTAGAGAATGCATACCCTAACCTAGTGCCTATTGAACCAAGAAAAAGAGTAATTTACTTAACCTTTATTTCTATTGGCTTAATTATTAGCCTTGCTATTATTGTTATCAGGTATTTATTACACAACACTATTTCAACGATCTCTGACATCGTTAAGTACACGAACGACATTACCATACTTGGAATGATACCCGAGTATAAAGAGAGCATTCCGGTATCACAATTATTGGTGGATAAGAACCCTAAATCGTTAATGACAGAAGCTTTTAGATCGGTGCGATCGAACTTACAGTTTTTAGTTCAAAATGAAACTTCCAAAGTAATTGCAGTAACCTCTACCATAAGTGGGGAAGGCAAAACATTCGTAGCCATTAACTTAGGGGGTATCATCGCCTTTTCAGGTAAAAAAGTAATTATTCTCGACTTAGACATGCGAAAACCAAAAACACACATTGGTTTTAATGCACAAAATACGGTAGGAATGAGCACTATTTTAATTGACAAGGTTAAAATTGATGATGCAATACAAAAAAGCACATTAGAGAATTTGCACTTCATTACAGCTGGCCCAATACCTCCAAATCCTTCAGAGTTGGTAATTAGTCCGAAAATGAACGACGTAATTAATTACTTGAAAGGCAAATACGACTTTATTGTAATCGATAATCCGCCTATTGGTATTGTAACCGATGCCTTGCCGATTATCACGAAAGCCGATTTCCCAATCTACATTTTAAGAACCAACATTTCTAAAAAAATATTCTTGCAAAATATCAATCACTTAAAAGAAGAAAATAAGGTGAAAAATATTTCTGTTATTTTAAATGGTGCAGGAGACAAGGCAAATCGCGATAGCTATGGCTACGGTTACGGCGGTGGTTACGGCTATGGTTACGGCTACGGTTACGGTTACGGTTACGGTTACTACGAAGAGCAAACAAATAAGAGTCCGAAAAAGAAAAAAACATTCTTTGAAAAACTAATGGGAAAATAAGTCCACCCCTGCATGAAAATCATTGAAAGCAATATCAAAGATGTTTTAATCATTGAACCTAAAGTTTTCTTCGATGAGAGAGGTTACTTCTTCGAATCCTTCAATCAAGATGCCTTCTTAAAAGCAGGAATTCAAGCTAATTATGTTCAGGACAACATTTCCAAATCGTCTAAAAACACTTTGCGAGGTCTTCATTTTCAAGTACCTCCTTTTTCGCAAGGCAAACTTATTAAGGTTCTGAAAGGCGCTGTGCAAGATATAGCTGTTGATTTAAGAACCGCGTCTCCCACTTATGGCCATTACGTAAATGTTCTACTTTCTGCTGAAAACCATAGAATGCTTTACATACCTCCTGGTTTTGCGCATGGATTTGTAACATTAAAAGACGACACGCTCTTCTCTTATAAATGCACAAATTCTTATAACAAAGATGCAGAGCGCATAATTTTGTGGAACGATCGCTCTTTAAATATAAAATGGGACACCAATCATCCAATAATTTCGGAAAAAGACCAACTTGGAAGAAGCTTTAATGAATTTAAAGGTTTGTTTTAATTTTGTAAAAGTTTACCTTTGCAATTTAAATAAGAAAGATGCTTAAAATCAACGATGTAATTTTTTATCTCACTTTGTTTTTAATCATTATTGGATTTTCCGTTTTGATCAACGGTTTATTCCTCAATTTTTCAAAAACATTAGGCGTTAGGTCGAATAGCAACAATGACGGTACTATTATTAGATGGGGAAGCACTTCTAAACCAGCATTTGGCGGAATATCCTTTTATATTTTATTCTTAGTATCGTTCGTAGTTGCTTCATTTAAACATTTTGAAACAGGAGACACAGCCACTATTGGTATTTTGGTAGCTTCTTCTTTAGGCTTTATGATAGGGTTGGCCGATGATGCATACAACACCAAACCATTAATGAAGTTTTTGGGACAAGTGCTATGCGGAGTAATACTGGTCGTAACGGGAACAGTA
This sequence comes from Chryseobacterium gleum, assembly GCA_945871895.1. Lineage (GTDB taxonomy): Bacteria > Bacteroidota > Bacteroidia > Flavobacteriales_C > JAHEZL01. Next base: position 6,761 of record CAMBXP010000063.1, read on the forward strand.
ATCACTCTTTTCGACAATCAAATATTAAATGTTGCTCTCACCATTTTTTGGGTTATTGGTATGATGAACTCCATCAACATGCTTGATAACATGGATGCCATTACCACATCAGTTTCAATTTTTGTTTGTCTTACCACTCTATTCTTAATTGTTCTCGACACCAATTTACACTTATCTCAAAAAGCATTTTTTATTATTTGCCTCGTTCAGGTAGGTGCTTTGCTTGGGTTTTTATATTTCAACTGGAATCCTTCACGAATGTACATGGGCGATACAGGAAGTCAGTTTTTAGGCGTGCTATTAGCCGCAATAGGGGTTGTCTTCTTTTGGAATGGAGCGGATCAAAATGGAGAATTGATTTTTTCTAAAAGAGTTTTGTCTGCAGTTATTGTATTTATTTTACCAATTGTAGATACCACAACAGTTACCATTAATCGCTTGATGAGAGGTCAAAGTCCGTTTGTTGGCGGCAGAGACCACACTACTCACCATCTCTCTTATGCAGGTTTAACCGACCGACATGTAGCTATTGTATTTTGCGCTGTATCAGCAGTATCAATGTGTTTGGCCATTGCCATATTGCATTTTATTAACAATTGGAATTATATAACAATCTCTCTTTTTGGCACTTATTGTGTTTTATTATTCTCTGTACTTTTCTACCTTACCAAGCGAAAAAAGAAAGAAGATAAAAAATAATGAAAAAAGGTGTTGCAGCAATAGTTATCGTTTTAGGTTTATTTGGTGTTTTTGAGTTGTTTACCTTCTCTACTAACAGCGACAAGTCTCCGTTTTACATGATATTTAGAGATTTCAAAATCTCTCCCGACATTAATTTTTGTGGCGAGCCTGTTCCTTTTCAAAGCGACGACATTAGAGAAAGATACGACAGAGAATTGCTTAAAACTGCCTATTGGCAATCAGAAACCATCATGTATTTCAAACGCTCGAAAAGATGGTTTCCCCTCATCGAAAAGATATTAAAGGAACAAGGACTTCCCGAAGATTTAAAATATGTAGCCGTTATCGAAAGTGGATTAACGAACGTTGTTTCACCAGTGGGTGCTACTGGTTTTTGGCAGTTGATGCCCAACACTGCCAAAGAATACGATATGGAAATTCGTGAGGAGGTGGATGATAGATATGACGTTGAAAAATCCACATACGCAGCTTGTAAATACTTTAAAGCAGCTTATAAAAGATTTAAAAACTGGACTTCCGTTGCTGCTTCGTACAATATGGGGATGGGTGGCCTGAACAGTAGAATGCGTGAGCAGCAAGTTAAAAACTATTATGATTTATTGCTCAATACAGAAACTTCAAGGTATGTATTTAGAATTTTAGCTTACAAAGCTATCTTCTCTAATCCTAGATACTATGGTTACGACCCTGATGACATTGATGCTTATCCTCCCTACAACACTTATGATGTTAAAATTGACAGCAGCATTGTAAACTTAATGGACTACGCCAAAGAAAAAGGATCGAACTATAAAATCATAAAAACATTAAATCCTTGGTTGCGTGAAAACAGACTTACCGTAAAAGGAGGAAAAACGTACACTTTCAAATTTCCAAAAAGTGGTATTTATCAATACGCAGAGCTTATCTCCTCACCTCAAGATTCTTTAGGAAATGTTGACGATACTTTAATGGACATTTCCGACCCAGGAACAGCTACCGACCCCAGATAATGAAAGAAGATAGCAAAGAATATATTAAGGTTTTTGGCGCAAGAGAGCATAACCTTAAAAACATCTCTGTTACTATTCCGCGCAATGAATTAGTGGTTATTACTGGCTTAAGCGGAAGCGGGAAATCATCATTGGCTTTTGATACGATTTATGCAGAAGGGCAGCGACGATACATTGAAAGCTTTTCTGTGTATGCTCGACAATACCTAGGCAATTTAGAAAAACCCGATGTGGATAGCATTGAAGGATTAAGTCCGGTTGTGTCGATAGAACAAAAAACCACTGGTAAGAGTCCGCGATCTACAGTAGGCACCACCACAGAAATATACGATTTATTGCGATTGCTTTTTGCGCGTGTTGGCACTGCCTATTCGTATGAAAGTGGAGAAGAAATGGTGCGTTTCACCACAGCACAAATTGTAAAAAAAATAACTGAAGATTTTAATAAGAAAAAAGTAGTGTTGTATGCACCACTTATTAAAGGCAGAAAAGGTCATTACCGCGAATTATTTGAAAAACTAATCAAACAAGGTTATTTACGAGTTCGTGTGGATGGAAAAATCATAGAACTCACTAGAGGATACCAGGTTGACAGATATAAAATTCACGATATTGAAGCGGTGATTGATAGACTAGATTTATCGAAAGAACCCGATGACAGATTTAAATCTTCTATTGAAACGGCCCTGAAAGTAGGAAATGGCGTGGTGATGGCGGGCGAACACGAATCGAACACTTTAAAGTTTTACAGTAGGAATTTGATGTGTCCAACAACCGGACTCTCCTACCCCGACCCAGAGCCAAATTTATTTTCGTTTAACTCGCCCTATGGCGCTTGTCCGCATTGCAAAGGCTTAGGCAGTATTCCCGAAATAGACTCCAATAAAATCATTCCCAATAAAAAATTATCGCTTAAAAACGGCGCTATTTTGCCCCTGGGGAAATACCGTGAAAACTGGATTTTCGCTCAATTAGAGAAATTGTGCAAGAAGCACGAAGCCTCTATTACTACTCCTATAGACGATTACTCGGAGGAGCTGATGAACGAAATGTTTTACGGCGAACCCGATGGTTTTTCGGGAATCATTAATTTGTTAGAGCAGTTGGCCGATGAGCAAGAAAGCACATCCGATAAGTGGTTGAGCACTTTCTCTAACTATGTGCCTTGTAAAGTGTGCAATGGTGATAGGCTGAATAAAATTGCTGTTCATTTCAAAATAGATGGCAAAAACATACCTCAACTGGTGAATCAAGATGTAGAGGATTTTAATGCTTGGGTTTTCTCTATCGAAAAGAAACTGAGTAAAAATCAAATGCAAATTGGCTTTGAAATTATTAAAGAAATTAAAAGAAAATCTCAGTTTTTAATAGATGTTGGCTTGCATTACTTAAGTCTAAATAGAAGTTCTAAAAGCCTATCGGGAGGAGAAAGTCAGCGTATTCGCCTAGCCTCTCAAATTGGTTCTGATTTGGTGGGTGTGCTCTATATTTTAGATGAGCCAAGCATAGGTTTGCACCAAAAAGACAATATCAAATTAATCAACGCACTAAAAAAATTACGCGACACCGGAAACTCTGTTTTAGTGGTAGAACACGACAAAGAGATGATTGAGGCGGCCGATTACGTGATAGATGTTGGTCCGGGAGCAGGCATCAACGGTGGTGAAATAATTGACGCCGCACCACCCAAAAAATTAAGCAACAAAAACTCCACTACTTTTCAATATTTATCGGGCATCAAAAAAATTGAAGTGCCAAACAAAAGAAGAAAAGGGAATGGAAAGAATATCGTCTTAAAAGAAGCGACAGGCAACAATTTAAAAAAGGTAAATTTAACTTTACCTTTAGGGAAACTGGTTTGTATTAGCGGATTGAGTGGCAGCGGAAAATCGACGCTCATTAACGAAACGCTGTATCCTGCCATCAATCATTTTGTTAACAAAGGAAACAACTTAGCGCTTCCATTTAAAAGCATTGATGGCGTAGAAAATATCGATAAAATCATTCAAATCGACCAAGCACCTATTGGTAGAACTCCTCGTTCCAATCCGGCCACTTACACCGATGTTTATACCGAAATCAGAAATTTATATGCCTTACTTCCCGAATCGAAAATAAAAGGATTTAAAGCCAATCGTTTCTCATTCAACGTAAGTGGCGGACGATGTGAAGAATGCAAAGGAGCAGGTGTAAAAAAAATAGAAATGAATTTTTTGCCCGATGTATTTGCGCAATGTGAAGTATGCAACAGCAAACGATTTAATGCCGAAACATTGCGTGTAAAATACAAAGGAAAAAACATCAATGATGTTTTAAATTTAGGTATTTCTGAAGCTGCAGTTTTCTTTGAAAGTCACCCTAAAATTTTTCAAAAGTTAAATACTTTGGTGAATGTTGGTTTGGGCTACATTCATTTAGGCCAGCCTTCCACAACCCTTTCGGGTGGTGAAGCTCAGCGCATCAAATTAGCAAGCGAACTTTCAAAAAAAGACACAGGAAAAACCCTTTATATTTTAGATGAACCTACTACAGGTTTGCATTTTGAAGACATTAGAATATTAATGGAAATTCTTCAAAAATTAGTAGACAAAGGAAACACTGTTTTGGTGATTGAACACAATTTAGACGTAATTAAATTGGCCGACTATGTGGTAGATATGGGACCCGAAGGAGGCAAAAAAGGAGGTGTTATTGTAGCCGAAGGAACGCCCGAAGAAATTTCTAAAAATAAAAAAAGCGTAACTGGTCAGTACCTCAAGCAAGAGTTAAGCAATTAACAATGATTGTTTGATATTGTTTTCAACCTTTTCTCTTCTCAGTGATTTTTGCAGCTATCTTTAGTAAAATAATATTGCACTATGGCAGGTAAAGAAGAAGAAAAAAGAGTTAGAGAAGCTTTCAAGAAAAAGAAATGGAATGAAATAAAAACCAATGATTCGTGGGCTATTTTTAAAATTATGGCCGAGTTTGTTGAGGCGTTCGATAAACTTTCGGTAATTGGTCCCTGCGTTTCCATCTTTGGTTCGGCAAGAACTCCTCAAAACAATAAATATTATTTGTTAGCAGAAGAAATAGCGTATAAATTAACCCAACATGGCTATGGTGTGATTACAGGTGGCGGACCAGGCATTATGGAAGCAGCCAACAAAGGAGCCAAAAGAGGTGGCGGAAAATCAGTAGGATTAAATATCGACTTGCCTTTTGAACAGTCATCTAACGCTTATATCGACAAGGATAAAAACTTAGATTTCGAATATTTCTTTGTGCGTAAAGTAATGTTTGTGAAATATGCACAAGGTTTTATTGTATTACCCGGTGGATTTGGAACCTTAGACGAATTGTTTGAAGCAATTACCTTGATACAAACGCAAAAAATCGGACACTTTCCCATTATATTGGTGGGGAAAGATTTTTGGGCCGGACTTATAGAATGGTTCAAAAACACCTTGCTGAAAGAAAAAAACATTAGTCAGGAAGATCTAGACTCTTACATCCTTGTAGACACTGCAGAAGAGGCTGTTGTTGAGATTGATAAATTCTACACCAAGTACCTATTGAAGCCAAACTTTTAAACGAAATTTATTTTTAATGAAAATAATTCTAAATTAGAGGACCTTCAAAAAAGAAATCATGAAACTACGATACCACTTATCGCTTATTACAGCACTTTGCCTTAGTTTGGTAAACGCCCAAGATTCTATCAAATACAATCTTTTTAGAGTTGGTGCGGGTGCTGGCGCTTTTAACTATATTGGTGATATTGGCGCATTCAAACAGCTGGGTGCCGTAGATGACTTGCGCTTGGGATACACCTTGTCTTTTAACCAAAGATTCTTAACCATGTTTAGTGCAGATGTCACTGGTTTTTATGGAAAAGTTGCTAGCAATGAAAGATCGGGTTCTCGAAATCTGAATTTTGAGTCGTCTTTGATGGGCGGACAATTCACACTTGGCTTTCATTTCGACAATAAATACATGATTAAAAGTGGAAAATTAGGTCCGTATCTCTTTGGTGGTGTAGGTTATTTTCTATTCGACGCTAAAGGAGATATTAAAGATGCCAATGGCGAAACTTATTATTACTGGAGTGACGGAAGCGTTAGAAACATGATAGAAAGTTCTGCCAATATTGCTCTTGCTAAAAAATTAAAACGCGATTTTAAATACGAAACAGCATTGAATGACCCCAATAACAATTATGCTAAAAGTGCGTTAATGTTTCCGGTAGGTTTTGGATTGAAGGCAAGACTAGGAAGAAATGCCGATTTCATTTTACAAGGAGCTTACTACTTTGCACAAACAGACTACCTAGACAATTTTAAAGCTGGCGCGCAGAACGACGGATTTTGGTCGGCTACCGTAGGTTTTCAATTCAACTTTCAGAAAAAGCCCGATGCAGCAACCTATAGCGGACCAGATGTAAACGCATTAGTTATTAATGCGGATTCTGATGGTGATGGAGTTAAAGATCCAGCCGACAAATGTCCGTTCACCCCAGCTGGCACAAAAGTAGATGCCAACGGTTGCGCTTTAGATAGCGACGGCGATGGTGTAAATGACTTAAGAGATGCCGAACCAAAAACACAGAAAAACGCATTTGTAAGCGACAGTGGTGTTACTATTACCGATTCGATGTTCCAAAAAATGTACGACGATTCATTATCGATGGACCACGATGTGATTTGCAAAGTTTATCCTAGCCTATGTAAAGAAGGAACAAGTGATGAAGTTAGCTCAGATGGTTCGAAATTAGGACAACCTTATTCTTTTGCAGATAGTGACAACGATGGCAAGATAACTATTCAGGAAATATATACCGCTATTGATAAATTCTTTGATAAGAAAAAGCCTATCAAGATGCAAGACATCCATGAAATAATAGATTTCTTCTTCGACCAGCAGTGATCGTTTTGCCTCAAAAAAAAAAGACATCAGTCAGCTGACTGATGTCTTTTTTGTTAATAACTCCCCTGCTTTTCAACAATTCCATGTTTGTAATAAAAAAGCATGCTGCTCACTCACCACTCTTTTTTGAAATAGATTTGTTAAAAGTGCAAAAAAATCAAAGATGATTAAGGGTTTACTTATTTACATCAACATTATTTTTTTATCGGCGATTAGCTTTTTCACAGCAGGCGATATCACTGTAAGTTCCAATATTCCGGCAACTGCTAAGCCTGGTGAAAGCTTTGAAATATCTTTAACAGTAAACAAAGGCGACTTGAAAGATTTCGCCAAAATTCAATACAGTATTCCTGCAGGTGCAACTGCAACGCCCATTGATGTTGAAGGTGGAGATTTCAAGGTGGTTAGCGACATGGTTAAAATAACATGGATGGCAATGCCTTCTGAAGCAACTTTCACTGTAAAATTTAAGGTGACAACAACTAAGGAAACAACTGGTGCGATAGCCTTAAACGGCAAATTTTCTTACATCCTAAATGGAGAGCCTAAAGATGTGTATTTCAAACAAAGTAGTGTGAATATTTCAAACACAGCCGCAGTAGCTGCCACACCAAGCAATGCACCTAGCACAGCAACAACAAACAACACAACAGCTAACGCAACAGAACCAAACACAACAACTACTAACAATACCACAACTGCTTCAACATCAAACAATGTAGTGAGTGCAAAACGAATTTTATCTGCTCAAAACGTAAACAATGGTGGTACATTCACTGTGGAGATTCTAGTAACCAAAAATGATGTTACAGGCTACGCCAAAATTCAAGACAATCTACCAGTTGGATTCACGGCTGAAGAAATTGATTCGTATGGCGGACAGTTCACCATTGAAGATGGGAAAGTGAAAATATTGTGGATGACTATTCCTACTGCTGCTGTTTTCAAAGTGAAATACAAAGTAACAGTAGACAACACTGTTAAAGGAAAGCAAAAAATTGATGGTTTCTTCTCGTATTTGCCCGATCAAACTTCAGATACAAAGATAAATATTGCCACAAGCGAAATTACCGTTGGCTCTCCTGAAGTAGTTGCAATTACTCCTGCAACTACTGGTAATGTAAGTGCTGAAGAAGAAGAATCTAAAAAGACTACCCCTGCCACCACTACTGCTGCAACAGAACCAAAACCTAAAAGCACTCCCAAAACTAAAAACACTGAGCCTGTAAAAGTGATTGAAAAAGAACAGCCTAGCGAAACCAGTACCACAGCAAATACAGCTAAACCAAAAACCAAAAAAGAACCTAAAGCAGACAGCAATGTAACTGCAGCACCTGCTGTAATAACTAATCCGGGCGCTACCAACAACAATCAACAACTCTACTACAGTGTTCAAATTTGCGCGCTTAAAAGAGCTGTAGATGTTTCTTACTTCGAAAAGAATCATGCAGTAACACAAAAAATTTATGTGCAAATGCACGAAGGATGGCATAAATATACTGTTGGTGAATTTAGCGTTTACAAAGAAGCACGTGACCACAGAGAAACGGTGAAAACCAGCAATAAAATTGTTGGTCCCTTTGTTACCGCTTACAACAAAGGCACTAGAATCACGGTGCAAGAAGCATTGATGATCTCTGGTCAGCAATGGGTGCAATAATCAATGCTCCCAATAATCATTTTCTCCATTTCTACTTTTATCTCTTCTGTTGTTCATCTCTAGTGCATTGTTTTCTCTTTTCCTCTTCTTGGGCAAATTTAGTGCTGAATAACGCTTACAAAATACACTTCGCTAGTAAATAGTCGTTTTGAGAAGAAAGACTCCAAATAAACGACAGAATCATTGTTTAAACGAACCCTTCGTTGATTCAAACAACATCGAATAGAAGGATAGTACAACCAAAATAGTTGTTTCTCACCAAGGTAAATTCCAGCAGAATCAAATTCATCAACCAATGGAGCCAAGCCTAAAATCTTCACTTGCATGGTGCTATTTCTTTTATTGAAGTAGTAGTCTTCTTTAATCAAAAATCGTTTGATAGAATTCATGTTTAAAGCAGAAGAATCAACTTTTAATTTTCCGCCGAAGTTAGTGCTGTCGTATTTTGTAAAAGCTTTTCTAATTTGTTGAGTGTTTAATTTTTCCTTAAAATCATCAGAAGAGTAGGCATTCATGTAATTCAATAAAACAGAATTTTTTATGAAATTCATCAGGTTTATTTCCTGATTAACTCTTGGATTCAGCAACATTCTATTGCTGCTTTCTCGCATATCCACAATACGCCAAACCCTCTTGCTCCACATCACTTCACTCTCTTGTAAAACCTGTTTAGAGAAAGTATCTGTCGCTGCTCCAACACCCAAAACACTGGCATCTTCGCAACATTGCCCCGCCATAAAAGAAGGCACAAAAAGAGCACTAAATAAAGTAATTGAAGTAAGATTCATCCAGCTAGTTTATTTTGAAACGACTGCTGAATGAAAATTATTTTAAGTTAGAATCACATTTATTGAAAAACATTGTTACACTTCGAGAAGTTTAATCAACTCTTTTGAAATTCATATTTAACTCACCATTTTTTTCACCTGCATCATTGGTAAGTGTATAAAGTAAAACCATCTTCTCGTCGGAAATTGATTCAATTGTATAGTTAAAATCTACTCCAACAATATTGCCTTGTCCTTTTATTTTCAATTCATCATTCTCAATAATATAGCTATAAGAAGTACTTCCGCTAGTATAATTTTTTTCAAGTAAACCATTGTTGAACGACCAATATTCGGCATCTAAAGACCCTGTTGAAAAATCTGGCGTACCATCAGTAAATTTAAAATCATCATTAACGTGCTGCCACTTGTGCTGAATGTTTTTGGTGTAAGTTTTTTCTTTACTACATCCAAAAATAGTGAAGCTTGCTAACAAAAGAATTACGAAATTTTTCATGTGTTTTGTTTTGTAATATTGAATACCTAAATACTATGGCTTAAACTTTGACTTGCTAATTATATAGATTATTGAGCTTTGCAAGACATTACTCCTGTGGAATCATCACAACTAGGATCAAAATACTGCTGTTCTATCTTTTGTTTAACTTCCTCATCACTATTACCACATATCGTTGGACCATCAGATATTTTATCCCCATTCACATTTTGACATTGGCAATTATAGATTCCAGCGAAGCTGATCCACCAGTTCCTGTGATGTTGACCCACCCAAAAAAGAACTGATTAATAGCGCGAAGTTAATTCAATTTTTGAATTGTTTTTTTTCTAAGTGATTCTCCTTTTAATTCTAATCGATGATTGTTGG
>CAMBXP010000064.1 GCA_945871895.1 Chryseobacterium gleum
CGATCCAATATTTTTTTGAGTTTTTCTAAATAACTTCTTCTAGGAATGCCTGAATCGCGCATTGAAAAAGCTACTCCATTGCCATGTTGAACACCTGATGTAACCCAAGTGATGTCGCATATTAATGCTTCGCGCACTTTATACTTTTCATAAATATGTTTGGCAATAAATTGTGCGGTTCCTCCACCATGTTCTTCATAGGTTGAAAATGCAATGATTCCATTTTCTAATGTTTCGGCTGTTTTTAAAGCTACAAAGACGCCTAAACGATTGTCGAGATAACACGATTGTACAAAGCTGTCGTCTTCTCTAAAATCGGGTTTAAATGTTAGGGTAGTGCCGCGCTCAATTTCGCGCTTATATAAATAGGATAAGTTTCTGTCTTTATCCATGTGCAATTTGCATTCAATAGCTCCATGCTTGTCTTCACCAACCAAATTGTATCCCGATTTGCTTGCCGGACCGCCAATTTTAATCAAGTTGTTGGCGTAGGCAACGGTGTAGCCAATAGAGTCAATGTGAGCAAACATTGCTGTCTTAGGTTTTCCAAAAACCAATACAATAGTGTCTTGAAATTCTTTACCAGCTAATATTTTAGGAACTACTTTCCATTTTTTGCTTTCCTTTTTGATGTAGGAAAGAAGAAACTTAGATATGTTTTGCTCAGAGCCAGATGGCGCATGTATAGAGCATAGCGTTTGTAGTAAAGAAAAATTCATGAAACAAAAATATAAAAGAAATGTCTTAACCTTCGATTAATTTCTTGAGCTGATATTCGAATCCTTGAATCGGACTCTTAGCAGGGTAGTAAACTATTTTACCATCGGGAGAAATCAATATCCATTTCACCAGCTGGTTTCTTTCGTAGTTTTCTGTTCTAACATCTTCAATATGATAGTTCATCAAAAGTTCTTCACTTTTTTGGTAGTGAAGGAAAGTCCAAGGGTAATTGTGCGTATCTATAAATTTGTCGAATTGTTTGGTGTCGTAATCGGTGGAAATGCTCACTATTTCTAATTTGTCTTTGTATCGTTCTTGCAAAAAGCCTAGAACCTTTAATTCCTCTGCGTAGCTATTGTCATAAGATTTAAAGAAAGAGATATAGACATATTTTCCTTTATGGTTACTCAATTTAAATTCATGATTGGCGCTATCTAAAAGAACAATTTCAGGAGCAACAGTTCCAGGTTGTAGTTGAAAAATTTTAGCTTTCACATTCTCGGCAACGACTTTTACTTGAGGATTGCTGGTACCTCTAATAATAGAATCGAGCAAAATCTCGGTCGATTTACTTTGGTAAGCCGGATTGTTTTGAATCTCTACGCAGCTATAGGCTAATATTAAATTGGTGAAGTCTTCATTGTATGGATTTCCTGGAGATAACTGAGCCAACACGCCACGATATTGGCGAGCATTCATAAAAGAGATGATATTCTTTTGAGAGTCTAAAGCCACTTCATACTTTAAATAACCTCTAAATAAATTTTGAAAGAGTCCGCAATACTGAATGTTATTTAAATCCATTGGTTGCGTTAAAAAATACTTCATTCGAACTTTCTCTGGGTGAGCTTTAAACTGCATGCTTTCAAAAGAGCCAATAGTGTACTTCAAATACTGTTTGAAATATGGATTTTCGTATTTGTTGTATTTCTCTAATCGGGTAATGAATTTGGCAATTTTTTGTTGTCCGCCCGAAGTGGTCAAAGTGTCGCCATACAGCATAAAAAATCGTGCAACCCTTGTGTCAATCTCTTCAATCAAATTATTGAGTTCTGTAGAGTCATTTCCTTTGATAGCAGCTGGATAAATTTCTTTGGCTAAAAATCCTTCTTCTTTTGCCATTTGTTTGCTTAGGGGAGAAATCGCTACTTCGTAAGTTTTTCCAGGTTCAACAAACAAGGTTCTTTTGGCTTTACCAAAATCAATGAAAACCATTTTCACTTCTTTAACATCGAAGAAAGCGGTGAAATTTCCTTTCTCATCGGTGATGCCAGCATAAACAGCTTCTTTCTTTTTAGTAAGGAAGTCGGTAACAATATCTATTCTAAATTTTTGATTGGGGTAGGTGGGGCCAATCCCCTTTAAGGTCACTTCTGCAGCGAAAAGATTAACGCTGATAAGTAAGAGAGCTATGTTTAACAATCTATACATCTGCACTTACTTCTTTAGGTAAAAATTGGCTGGCGTCTCCTCCGTGTTTCAATATATCACGAATAATGATTGAATTTATTGCCGAGTATTTAGGTTCTGTTACCAAATAGATGGTTTCTATTTCGTTGGCTATGGCATGGTTCATCATGCCTAGGCTGCGCTCGTATTCAAAATCTTTTCCGTCTCTTAAACCACGCAAGATGAACTTGGCGTTTACCGATTTGCAAAAGTTAATCGTTAAGCCTTCATAAGACTTCACTTGAACCTTGCTTTCGTCTTTAAATATTTTTTTTATCCAATCTTCTCTTTTTTCTAATGGAAAAAATCCTTTTTTGGAAGAGTTGTGCCCAATGGCTACAATGATTTCATCGAAGAGAGATAAACCTCTTTTTACAATATCTACATGCCCCAAGGTGATGGGGTCGAAGGTACCTGCAAAAACCGCGATTCTTTTTTCCGACATGCAGTAAAGATACATTTATTCTGAAAAAATATCCAGTGATTTGGTTCTTATCAAATATACCTTGGCGAATTTGAGTTGTTTAAGCGCTTCTTCGCCAATGATTTCAAGGGTTTGCTGTTTTTCTTTTAGGGTAAGTTGGGTGAGGTGTTCCCAGTCACGCTCGCCTGGTACTTTGATCATAGCCACACATTCTTCTATCCCGTATTCAACGTTAAGTTTAAAAGATATTTCAACCTCTTTGTCTATATAAGAGACAAAACCAGTTTTACCATCTCTTATGAATTTAACTTGGGGATTTTTGTGCGGCATTAGTCGATGATTTTTACGTTGTGATTTTTAAATTCTTCACTATAATTTTCTGCTTTGAATTCGGCGGCGCTAAATTCTTTGTTCTTTGATTTTCGTTCTTCTAAACGGCGCAAACATTTAAGAAATCTTCTTTTATCATTGTCTGTAAGTAAAATTAAACCAGGTACTTTAGCGTTTTTACCATTTTCATCTTTGGCCACCATTGTGAAATAAGATGAGTTGCAATGTTTTTTTTCTCCGGTTTGAATGTTTTCACTCTCAACTCTTATACCCACTACCATAGAGCTTTTACCAGCATAGTTGATGCAGGCCTTCATAGTAAGTAATTCGCCAATACCAATTGGATTTAAAAAATCAACTGTATCTACAGAAGCTGTAACACAGTATTGCTTAGAGTGTTTTGAGGCACAAGCAAAGGCGATTTTATCCATCAGCGATAATACATAGCCCCCGTGAATGTTTCCTCTGAAGTTCGAGTTGGAGGGAAGCATAAGTTCCGACAAAAGGACTTCTGATTCCAACACAGTTTTAAATGTTTCAGGCATAGCGAGAAATTAAAGTTTACCAATGATAAGAAAAAGAAATGTTGCACTCGCAGAGAATTCTTTATTGAGCCTTCTTTCCAAACTTGTTTTTAAGTAATCCAATAAGTACTGGCAAAACAGAAACGAATACGATACCTAAAATAACTTTCTCGTAATGCTTGGCTACTACCTCGTTTTCAGCTAAATAATATCCAGCTAAGGTGAGACCGCAAACCCAAGCAGCTCCGCCAATAATACAAAAGGTAATGTATTTAGGATAGCTCATTTTTCCTACTCCAGCAGCAAAAGGAGCAAAGGTTCTAACAATAGGTACAAAGCGCGCCATGATGATGGCTTTGCCTCCATGCTTTTCAAAGAAAAGATGTGTTTTATCAAGATATTCTCTTTTAACGAAGCGTTTTAAGAACTTGATTTCGAAAACTTTTTCGCCAGAAGTTTTTCCTACAAAATAGTTTACGTTATCGCCCAGAATTGCGGCAATGAATAGCAAAGGAATCAATGCCCAAACATTTAAATCTGTGTTTTGATGCACCAACATACCAGCAGTAAACAACAGCGAATCTCCTGGTAAAAGCGGAAAAGCCACCAAGCCTGTTTCACAAAAGATAATTAAGCACAAAATGAAATAGAAAGCGGTTTGATAGCTGGCTATCCAAGCTTCCATTATTCCTTTTAATTTTTCGGGGTTTAGTAAATCTAAAATATCTTGTAACATATCGTTAATCTTTAAAATCGTAAATTCTCAATCGGCGGTAAAAATAGGATAAAAGTCAAAAGTGAAAAGAATTTTTTTACTTTTGGTTCAAACACTTAGCATTATGGATAGTATTTCGGCATTAGAATTAAAAGAAAGATTAGACAAAGGCGAGCAAATTCAATTGATTGATGTTCGCGAAGCTTACGAGTTGGAGATTGCTAAAATTGGCGGATTACATATTCCAATGAATGAGATTTTGGCCAATGTTGATAAAATACCACGCGATAAAATGGTGGTGGTGTATTGCCGCAGCGGTAAAAGATCGGCCTCTGTAATTGGTGCTTTAGAAGAAAGATTTGGTTTTGAGAATTTATATAACCTCGATGGCGGTATTTTAGAGTGGCAGGAAGATGTAGATAATGATATGGAGAGATATTAGTGAAGATAAAGAATTGAGCTTTGAAACTAAAAGCCTCTTTCATCAAATTGACGACGGAGGCTTTTTTACTTAAAAATTACAGTGTTATTTACTCAGCTCGTCATTGCGAGGTACCCCGAAGCAAACTTATTTTTTTTAGTTACTCATTTATTATAAGGTTGCTTCGGGGTACCTCGCAATGACGAACTGTGTGAAATGTCGAGTTCTGCGAAATGACGAGCTGTGCGAAATGACGAACTGTGTTTAAACAAAAAGAGCGATGATTATAAACCATCGCTCTTTTTTATGTTGTATAAAGTTGCATCAGTTCAACATTACCGGCATCACCAACATCAAAATATCTTCATCGGCATTTCTTTCTTCTACAGAAGGAATGATGATACCTGCACGGTTAGGCGCCGACATTTCAATATTAATGCTGTTGCTGTCCATGTTGCTCAACATCTCAATGATGAATTTAGAGTTGAAACCAATTTCCATGTCGTCACCTTCGTACTGACAAGTTAATCTTTCGCTTGCTTCGTTAGAAAAATCTAAGTCTTCGGCAGAAATGTTTAACTCGCTTCCCTGAATTTTTAAACGAACTTGGTGTGTTGTTTTGTTGGCGAAAATAGAAACACGTTTGATAGAGTTTAACAATAGCGCTTTGTCTATGGTTAATTTATTAGGATTTTGTTTTGGAATAACTGCTTCGTAGTTAGGGTATTTACCTTCAATCAATCGGCAAATCAAGTTGATGTTGTCGAACGAGAAGAAAGCGTTTGATGCATTGTATTCTACTTTTACAGCCACATCTTTTGCTCCGATATTAGAACGCAAAAGAGTCAATGGTTTAGAAGGTAAAATGAATGAAGATGTTTTGCCTGCTTTAGAATCGAAACGTTTGTAACGCACCAATTTGTGAGCATCGGTAGCTACGAATGTGATGTTTTCTTGAGAAAGCTCACAAAATACTCCCGACATAACCGGTCTCAATTCATCGTTACCAGCAGCAAACAATGTTTTGTTGATAGCGCCCAACAACACTTTAGAGTTGATTTCAACTGTAGAGGCCTGCTCGATCGCCGGAGTTTTAGGAAACTCTTCGCCTTTGAAACCACTTAATTTATATTTACCGTAGTCGCTTAAAATCTCAATACCGAAATTCTCTTTGTTTACCGAGAAAGTAAGAGGATGATCGGGGAAAGTTTTTAATATCTCAATCAATAATTTACCAGGAATAGCCACTTTGCCATTCTCTTTAGATTCGATTTGCATTTTCGCCGACATGGTGATCTCTAAATCGGAAGCCGAAATACTTAAATCGTTGCCGTTGATATCGAAAAGGAAGTTATCTAAAATGGGCAATGCGTTGTTCGAACTCAACACTCCGCCTGTTAGTTGCAGTTGCTTAAGTAATGAGGCACTTGATACAATAAATTTCATGTCGGTTTTTTTAATGGATACCCCGCAAATATAACCCATTCATTTTGGGGCTTATCCTTTAGAAAGCACAAATTATTAACAAATTATGAAAAAGCGAGGAAAACTAGGATTTTCAAAACTTATACTTTCCATCCCATAATTTCTCTAACTGAGATTTAAGCTCTTGTTCGCGCTTATTGTTGCCAAATTCTAAGAAGTTGCTGGCTTTTATTTGTTCGGGCAGGTATTCTTGTGAAGAGAAATTGTTTTCTTGGGCGTGACTGTATTCGTAATTTGCGCCATAACCCATTTGTTTCATCATTTTAGTAGGGGCATTGCGCAAATGCAAGGGCACTGGTAAATTGCCTGTTTCCCTCACCACTTCTTGCGCTTTGTTTATGGCGGCGTATGACGAGTTGCTTTTTGGAGAAGTAGCCAAATAAATGGTGCATTGCGATAAGATGATACGGCATTCGGGGTGGCCAATAACGCTTACTGCATTGAAACAACTTTGTGCTAGCATCAGGGCGTTGGGATTGGCATTGCCAATGTCTTCAGAGGCGGCAATTAACAATCGTCGTGCAATGAATTCGGGATTTTCACCACCCTCAATCATTCTAGCTAAATAGTAAATGGCCGCGTTAGGGTCGCTACCGCGTATAGATTTAATAAATGCCGAAATGATATCGTAATGTTGTTCGCCCGCTTTATCGTAAAGTGTTGGATTGTTCTTTATTTGCTCTTTAACGGCGCTGTTGTCGATAACAATTTTTTCTGTGTTACTGCAGTTAATCAGCAATTCAAAATTGTTTAGTAATCGTCGCGCATCACCACCACTCATTTGCAACAAGCTTTCGGTTTCTTTTAGCTCAATGTTTTTCTTTTTTAAAATAACATCTTCCTTCATTGCCTTTTCTAAAAGAGCAATTAAATCTTTCTCGCTGTGTGGTTTTAAAACATATACCTGAGAGCGTGAAAGCAAGGCCGAAATAACTTCAAACGATGGGTTTTCTGTAGTGGCACCAATCAAGGTGATGGTTCCTTTTTCTACTGCACCCAACAAGGAATCTTGCTGTGATTTACTAAAACGGTGAATTTCATCAATGAACAATATAGGATTCAATCCTTTAGTAAATAAATTTTGCTCTTTGGCCTTCTCTATTATTTCGCGAATGTCTTTTACACCCGAGTTGATGGCACTTAAAGAAAACATGGGGCGTTTACTTTCCTCGGCAATGATTTGTGCTAGTGTGGTTTTACCAACACCAGGAGGTCCCCATAAAATAATGGAAGGAATATATCCCGATTTTATGGCTGATGTCAGCGCGCCGTTGGGTCCTACTAAATGGCCTTGTCCGGTGTATTCAGAAAGTCGCTTAGGGCGCATTCTTTCAGCTAATGGTATGTTTTGCTCGTTGTTCAAGAAGGATAAAAATAGGTATTTTTTTTGCAAAACTGGGACTTGCAATCGTATCAAAAAAAAACTCCCCGATTTTCATCGAGGAGCTTTCTTTTGTTCTTTTTTGATTATTTCATTTTATTCATTTCTTCTTCAAAAGTTTTTTTGAATTTTTCGTAATCGTAATCCACTTTTAAGCTTTCTTCTTTAGTTAATCTGTCGTTGATCGCCTGCACTAAATCATCTGCACCTAACTCAAGGGCTACGTAAGATTTGTAGTTTCCTTCTGGTGTTTTAGTTAATTTATCGCAAATCACTCTAATACCGCTTAACTTTTGGTTTACAACCTCTCTTGTTAAACCTTCATATTTTTTCTCTAAATCTTCTTTTTTGTTGTGCTCGCTGTCTTTAACGTAGTTGTCTATAGTAGATTTAATGGTTGTGTTAATGAAAGATGCTAATTTTTGTTTTGCTTCAATCATCGATTTGTTTTTAGCAGTTTGCTGGTCCATGCTCTCACTAACAGCATTTGCTCTAAATGTTTTTTTATCTGAAAAGAATTCTGGTCCTGTGCAATATTCGTTTACCAATACTTCGCCTGTTGGTGCAGCAACTTCTTGTTTCTTTTTGCTCTTACAAGATGTAACTGAAAAAGCAGTTACTAAAACTAATAAGATTAACGATGCTTTAAATGTAGTTTTCATGACTTTGAGTATTAAATTTTCAATAATTTCAATTTTTGATTGTGTGATGCAATTTTCAATTACTGTGCCAAAATAAAGATTTAGAATTCAGTAAACAAGGGACTCGCTTTTAAGCTTCTTAAATTTTTCATTGCAGAATCAATGCTTTACTTTATTTTTACTGCAAATCAGTATTATATGTATCCTACTTTGTATCATTTTTTTTATGATGTTTTCGGACTCCAAATAGACGCGCTTCAGTTTTTTCCTGCATTTGGGTTTATTGTAGCTATGTCTTTTATAGCGGCAGCTTTCTTTTTTGGTAGAGAGTTGAAACGTAAAGAACAAGCTGGTTTTTTATTTCCTATCACCGAGAAGGTATTAACCGGAAAACCTGCGTCGGTTAGTGAAATGGTTACTAATGGAATAATCGGTTTTATTTTCGGTTATAAGATTTTAGGCATTTTCTTCGGCAGCGCTGAAGGCATGGTGATGAAAGATTATATGTTTTCTAAATATGGAAGTTGGACTGCTGGTTTATTGCTGGCTGCCGCTTTTGCATACATGAAGTATCGCGAGAAAGAAAAAGATAAATTGCCCGAACCTAAATGGGTTGATGCCAAAATATATCCTTCTCAAAGAGTTGGGGAAATTACGATGGTGGCTGCTTTGGCTGGAATCATTGGCGCTAAAGTTTTTCATCAGTTTGAATATTGGGAAGAGTTTAAGGCTAATCCTATGGAGAGTTTGCTTTCTCCATCGGGACTTACCTTTTATGGCGGACTCATTTGCGGCGCAATTGCCGTGGTGTATTATGTGCGCAAACGACAAATGAATCCATGGGTAATTGCAGATGCGGTGGCTCCATCTCTTATATTGGCTTACGCTATTGGCAGAATTGGTTGCCAAGTTTCTGGCGATGGCGATTGGGGTATCGAAAGTACTTCACCTAAGCCGGGCTGGATGTCGTTTTTGCCCGATTGGATGTGGTCGTACAATTTTCCACACAATGTAAACGAAGTTGGTGTGCCAATGGCCAATTGTGATGCTTGGGCCCCTTATTGCAACCAGCTTCCTGTAGGCGTTTATCCTACTGCTTTTTATGAAGTGTTGATGGGTTTCACCATTTTTGGAATTTTGTGGATGGTTAGAAAACGAATTACAACTCCAGGTGTTATCTTTTGTTTGTACTTGATTTTTAACGGACTAGAGCGTTTCACTATAGAGCAAATTAGAGTGAATTCTACTTTCGAATTCATTGGCATCACTATGACTCAAGCACAATTGATTTCTTTCATTCTCATGCTTGTTGGAACTATTGGTATCATCTATTTTAAAATGACCTCTAAGAAAGCTCAATAATGAATTACGAAGCATTGTGTCACGAAGTAATTGCTCTATCCAAAGAGGTAGGACAATTCATGAAAGAAGAAAACAAAAAAATTAGAAGGGGTGATGTTGAATCTAAAGAGCATTTTAACTCTTTAGTGACCTACGTAGATAAAACGGTGGAAGAAAAGGTGATTGCTAAACTTTCTACTTTAATTGATGATGCCGGCTTCATTGCCGAAGAAGGAACAAGCTCTAAAATAGGAGAGAGGTACAATTGGATTATCGACCCTTTAGATGGCACTACTAATTTTATTCATGGCTTGCCTATTTACTGCGTTTCTATTGCTTTGCAAGAAGACGATGAAATTGTGTTGGGCGTTATTTTTGAACCCAATATGAATGAGTGTTTTTATGCTTGGAAAGGAAGTAAGGCTTATTTAAATGGTGAAGTTATTTCTGTTTCATCAGCCAAACGAATGGAAGATTCTTTGTTGGCAACTGGCTTTCCTTATTGGGATTTCAATAGAATGGATGCATACCTGAGAATACTTAAAGATTTCACGGCAAGAACAAGAGGCATTAGAAGAATTGGTTCGGCCGCTGTTGATTTGGCTTATGTGGCTTGCGGACGATTTGAAGCTTTTTATGAATACAGTCTGAAACCCTGGGATATCGCTGCAGGCGCATTTATCATTGAGCAAGCAGGTGGAGTAGTAACCGATTTCCAAGGCAATCGCGACTTGGTATCTGGTAAGGAAATATTGGCTGCCAATCCACATATCCACCCCGAATTACAACAAAAAATTGAATCAGAATTTTATAAATAAATGAAGAGTAAAAGAATATCGCAATAGTTCCTTCGTTCCTCAGGATGACAACCACTACTGAAGTAGCGCCTACCCAGTTTGTCATCCTGAGGAACGAAGGAACTATTGTCCTACACATAAAATAGATGAAGAGTTTTTTATACATATTGCTTAACGAGGTAAAGCGCTTCTTTCAAATAAAGGAGTACCGCACTTTATTGCTATTGGGCTTAAAATACGGCAGAACAAAACGCTACAAACAACGAGAAGTTAAGTTTAACGGACAAACCTTCATCGTTGCCGATTTTCAATCTTTCTTTTGGCAATACAAGCAAATTTATGTGGATAAATGTTATCAGTTTTCTGCTGCAAGCAAAGAGCCTGTTGTAATAGATTGTGGTGCCAATGTAGGTTTAAGCGCTTTGTTTTTTGCGCAATCTTTTCCAAAAGCTAAAATTTTGGCTTACGAAGCCGATGCAGATATTCATCAATGTTTAAGTACCAATGTTAGACAACTTCATAATGTTGAAGCGATTCATAAAGCCATTTGGACAAATAACGATGGTGTTCAGTTTAGTGCTGAAGGTGCCGACGGTGGCGCTGTTTCAATTACAGATGCTGCAAAAACAATCAATGTCCCAAGTGTTTCATTGACCGATGTGTTAGCTCAACATACTTCTATCGCCATGTTGAAAATGGATATTGAAGGTGCAGAAGTAGAGGTGATTCGTTCAGTAAAAAACGATTTACACAAATGCGAAAATATTTTTATTGAATACCATTCATTTACCGGCCAACCACAGCACTTACATGAGTTGCTTTCTATCTTGGCTAACAATAATTTTCGTTATTATGTGAAAGAAGAAGTGGTGCTTTCTCAGCCTTTTGTAACAAAAGGAAACAAAGGAAATATGGATATGCAAATCAATATTTTTGCCTATAAAATATAACCATGAAAGTTGTTATTTTAAGCAATACAGATTCGGGTGGAGGAGCGGCAATTGCTGCGCGCCGACTCAATGATGCTTTAAATAACAATGGCGTTCAATCGCATATGCTGGTGCTAGAAAAGAAGTCGGCCAACGACAAAGTTGTGGCGCTTTCATTATCTCCTCTGCGCAAAAAAATACTCAAAGGTTTTACTTATTTCGAATATCTGTTTCAAAGAAAAGTTTTGTTGAAAGACAAAACGGTTTCTATGTTTTCAACCAATGAAGTGGGCGTTGATGTTTCGCAACATCCTTTGATACAAAGTGCCGATGTGATTAATATTCATTGGATTAATTTCGGCTTTCTTTCAATGCGTGATATAGAGCGTTTGTATGCCTTGAATAAACCTATAGTGTGGACTTTACACGATATGTGGCTCTTTACAGGTGGTTGTCATTATTCGGGTGAATGCACGCAGTTTGAACAAAATTGTTCTGCTTGTCCGATTGTTTACATGAAAAAAACTCCATCTCTTTTGTGGAGGAAAAAAGAGCTGATTTTCAAAAACAAAAAAGTAAGTATTATTGCCCCTAGTCAGTGGTTGGTTGACGAAAGTAAAAAGGCTTCGTTAACTAAAAATGCGAATTCTATTTGTGTTCCTAATACCTTGAATTCTGCTTTGTTTACCAATTTAAATAAGGTAGAAGCGTGTAAGAAATTGGGATTAGATGTAAGCAAAAAATACATTTTATTTTCGGCTGCAAACCCTAATGATGTGCGCAAAGGTTTTTCTTATTTCGTTGAAGCAGTTGAACGCTTAAAAAAAGAATACGCCAATCATTCGCAATTGGAATTGTTGGTGATGGGCAAAGAACAAAAAGCATTTTCATCATTGGCTTTGAAAGTAAATAATCTCGGATTCATCACTTCAGAAGAGAAGTCAGCCTTGATATATAGTGCAGCATCTGTTTTTGTGATTCCATCTTTAGAAGATAATTTACCTAACACCATTATGGAGGCTTTATCGTGCGGAACGCCATGTGTTGGATTTGCCATCGGTGGAATTCAAGAGATGATTAAAACGGGCGTGAATGGTTATTTGGCCGCGCCACGCGATGAAAAAGATTTAACCAAAGGAATCATTGAGGTGCTTAACTCGTCAATTAATTTGGAGGAGGGCGCAAGAAATTGGATGCTCGAAAAATACAGCAATGAAGTAATTGCTAAACAATATTTAAAAGTGTTTAATGAAGCCTAAGGTAAGTATCATAACGGTAGTGTTTAATGGTGAAAACATCATTGAAAAAACTATGAAGAGTGTGTTCGCCCAGACTTATCCTAACATTGAATACATCATTGTAGATGGTAAATCAACTGATAAAACTCTGCAAATCATTGAAAAGTATAGAGAGAAAATTTCTATTCTAATTAGCGAGAAAGACAAGGGTTTGTATGATGCGATGAACAAAGGTTTATCTGCTGCCACAGGCGATTATGTGTGGTTTATGAATGGTGGTGATCAAATTAATGATGCCGATGTGCTGACTAATATTTTCTCTCAAAATATTGATGCCGATATTTTTTACAGCGATACCAATTTAATTGATGAAGAAGGGAAGTACTTGTCGTTGTTGAGTGAAATCGGACACAACAATGCTCCTCAAAATTTGACCTATAAATCTATGCAAAGAGGTATGGCAGTTTGTCACCAATCTTTCATCGCCAAAAGAAATATAACATCTCCTTTCAATTTGAAATATAAGATTAGTGCCGATATAGATTGGGTAATAAAATGCTTAAAAAAGAGCAAGTTAAGTCATAAACTCGATTTCTGCTTATCCCAATTCATGGTAGGTGGTGTTTCAAGCAAGAACAGATGGCGTGCTGTGAGAGAGCGATTTTTTCTCTTTAACGAGCATTTTGGAGTTGTGCGAAACTTGTACAATCATGTTTTTGTGCTTTTTAGGGTTATTAAAACAGCCTTTTTTCGTTAGTTCATCTTCGCAAACTAAAAAATTCGATAATTCTTTAATAGGGGCTGTAACAAAAAGAGGCTTCGATGGTTATACAATGGGTATATTATTTTACTGGCGTTGCCAAATGATTTTGTTATTTTAGCAACAGTTAAACTACATGGGTATATGAATTTATTTTCGAGAATTTTTCGATTATTAGCTGTTGGTCTTATTTCAACAGCTTCTGTTTTGGCGCAAGGAGAGGCTAATGTTTGGTATTTTGGTGAAAATGGAGGTTTGGATTTTTCAACTTCTCCAGCTACTGTAATCGCTGGTAAAACTGGTGTTGATGGGAATACCGATATTATGGAATCATCTTCCACAATGGCCGATGCAAACGGTAATATATTGTTTAGTGTAGTAGGAAAAAACATTTATTCTGCTGATGGTGTTGTAAGAGGTACTTTACCCAATGGATCTAACTGGAATGTTTCTCAAGGTTCTATGATTGTTAAAAAACCTGGAAGTTCTAATCAGTATTACATTACTGTGGTTCCTGCCGGTAGTTCTCCTTGTTCTTCTGCTCCTCCCGCGTATATTCCAATTACTGTGAATGGTACTACAGGAAACAATATTACTATTGGTAGTTCTGTTAATTTGTCGCAGAATAATGTGAGTCAGGGTCAAATGATTTTACCGATTACTGATCCTGTAACCAATGCGCCAACTGGTGATTATTGGTTGATTTACAAGGGGTTAGGGAATAATGAATTAGATGTTTATAAAATTACTAGCGCAGGGATTACCTTTTCGCATACTGCCAGTCAAGGTCCTGTAATGAACGGTGGTTGTGCCGGTAATTCGGGTGACGTTACAGCCTATTTCAAATCGAATGGTTGCTATACCCAATTTTCATATTCTTATGGTTCAAGTGTTTATTTGTTCGACTTTGATACAAAAACTGGTCAGCCTGTTTATAAAAATAATGTCGGACCGATCAATGAGGCCTACGGTATGGAGTTTTCCAGCAATGGTAAATATGTGTATGTAAGTACTGGTACTTTTATGGGTACTCCCCAAATTTATCAAATACCGGTGAGTCCGGGTGGTACAGGTAGTACCTTGGGTACACCTGTTTTAATGGGACCACTGAACGGAACTATTCGTGGTGGAGCCTTACAAATGGGACCAGATGGTAATATTTATGCTGCAAGTTTTAGTTCTTGGTCGGGAAATGCGCGTACCGATTATATAGGTATGATTTCCAATCCTAATGGTCCTGCTACTTGGAATAAAACAGCTATTGCTATTCCTAATTCTATCATTGGTATGGGGCTGCCATCTTTCATGACATCTTTAATTGCTCCTCAACCTAAATTGTTGGCTAATGGAGTAGAGTTGGATCAAACTTCTGTATGTGTTGGTGATAATGTAACCTTCGAAATTGAAGTGAATGGGACTAAAACGGCTGGAGTTACTTGGACGGCGACTGGTTCTAATACCAAAACACAAAATGGTGGTACTACTTTTTCAATGACAATGACCAATCAGGGCACTACCAATGTTAGAGTTGTTATTACCGATGAGTGCGGTCGTCAAAGACCTATTGATTATGTTATAGAGGTTGAGCCTTTCCAAAATGCAAATGGTACTTTGGCAGCTTGCCCTTCTAGAGTGGTTACTGCTTCCGGCTCAACTTCTGGAAGCTATGCTTGGTACACTGCTGACCCCGCTGGTGGTGGAACTTTCTTAGGATATGGAGCTACTTACGATGCTGATGGTCTTACAAATATTTGGGTTCAGCCTGTTGGAACAGTGACACAAGTTACCGCAAATGACAATAGATCTGCCGAAAACTGGGGAAGTGCTTCTGGTAATACCAGTATTACCTTAGCTAAAGGTAGCGCATCAATCAATTCTTTTGTAGTTGGTATGTATACTTGGGGTTCTTATTCTGGTAATTTAACAGTTGAACTTAGAAATGGTAGTAACCAAGTTGTAGGTACGCCAATTACGCAGGCGGTAACCGGAACTGGTGTTAAGAATATTGCGATTACACCTACAGATTGGAAGCTGCCCGAAGCTGGAACTTACTCGGTTGTAATTACTTCTGTTCCTGGCGGAGCGAGTTTCGGAAAGTTAACTGCAGCGAATTATTCATCTGGTAATGTTTCTATAGATGGCGGAAGAACTGTAGATTATACTATCACTACTTACGAAGAGAGTGCGACTTCTAAATGTATCAAAGGTAAATTGGTCTCAATTCCAAATTGCTGTACTCAACTTGCTCCAACAAATGCCATTACTACTGGTACACCCACGGTGTGTGTTGGAACTGCAATTGTTTTAACAGCAACAAAAAATGCAGCAACAACGGGTACTGTTGTTTATCAGTGGTACAATGATGCTGGAGCTATTTCAGGTGCAACTTCTGCTGCTTATACGGTACCAACCAATGCTGCGGCCGCTGCTCAAGATTATTGGGTAACTGTTACATCTTCTGGAACTTGTTCAGGTGAATCTCCTATTAGCAATAAAATTAAAATTACTGTTAATGGTCAGCCAAGCAAACCTGCGATTACAGTATTGCCCAACAAGTCTAGTTTTTGTAAAGGAGAAGCTTATAATTTAACAGCCAATTCATCCGTATCGGGTGGTGGTGTAATTTCATATTTGTGGAGCGTTGATGGAACAGGCGCTACAGCTTCTTCGGTTGGTAAAACTGCAGTGGCTTCTTATACCTATGTAGTAGAAGCTAGTTCAAATGGTTGTAAAGATACGGCCAGCAGAAAAGTAACGGTAAACCCCTTACCCGATTCTTCGATTAACGCCTTAGGTTCTTATTGCGGAGATGTATCCACAGCAGTAAACTTAACAGCAGTAACAGCTGGTGGTTCATGGAAAGTAGACAATGTGGCTTTGGGCGGAAGTAGTTTTATTCCAAAGAACTATTCAACAGGGATGCATGTAGTGGAATACGATGTAACGGCGAATGGCTGTAGTTCAGATGATACAGTGCAGTTTCATATTATAAAGAAAGATACGGCAGATATAACTCCAGCTGGTCCGTTTTGTAAGAATGCAGCAGCGGTAACGTTAAAGGCAGTAAATACAGGAGGCACATGGAGTGGAGCAGGTATCACAAGTGCAACCTTAGGGACTTTTAATCCGAAGAACGCAGCAGTTGGTACGAACACTATAACATACAGCATCACTGGAACATGTGGGGACATCAAAACAACATCTATCACGGTAAACGCAACAGATAGCGCGAAGATAAATACGGTTGGCGCGATGTGTAGTTCATCACCAGCCATTACTTTAAATACCTACTTAACAGCAGGCAGCACGCCAGGTGGAACATGGAGTGGAACGGGAAT
>CAMBXP010000065.1 GCA_945871895.1 Chryseobacterium gleum
TATGGATGTGATTCACCCAGGGGAGCACGGTTCTACTTTTGGTGGAAATCCATTGGCTTGTAAAGTGGCCATGGCAGCATTGGCAGTAGTGAGAGATGAAAAGTTAGCAGAGCGAGCTGAAGTACTTGGTGAATTATTAAGAAAAGAATTGAGAGCGATAAAATCAGATATGATCACCTTGGTGCGTGGTAAAGGTTTATTGAATGCCATTGTTATTAAACCAAAAAATGGAAAAGAAGCTTGGGATGTGTGTTTAAAAATGCGCGACAATGGTTTATTGGCCAAACCAACACATGGCGATATTATTCGTTTTGCTCCACCTTTGATTATAAACGAGATGCAGATTATGGAATGTGCAGAGATTATTAAGAAATCGATTGCTGAGATAGAAGCATAGTGGATTAATATTTCAACACGAAATCTTCCTTAACTTGTGCTTTTTTAAAGAACACCATTCCAACAAAAAACAAGTCGATGGAAACACTTACCTCCGGATGAAGTTTAATTTCATTCCATGCTTTTTCCATGCCTTCGCTCCAGTGAACATCATCAAAAATGATGACCGTGTTTTCGTTGATGTAAGGCAAACATTGTTTGAAATACCGCACTGTAGGCTCATATTGATGATTGCCATCAATGAACACAAAATCGAGAGAGCTTAAATTTTTTAAAACCTTTTCAAAGGTATCATCGAAATTACCTACTGTAATTTGAATGTTGCGCAGCTTTTGTGAATCGAAAACTTTTTGGGCCATCTTTGCGGTTTCCGGACAGCCTTCTAAAGTATTTACCATCGATGAAGCGCTAGCCGAGGCTAAATAGGAGGTGCTCAATCCCAATGAAGTTCCCAGTTCTACAATGTTTTTGGGCTGCATATCCACTATCATTCTAAAAAACAGTTGGCCATATTTTTCGGGTTTGGCTGCGTTTTTAGCAATGGTTTTTATTTTCTTCTTTTTGCCATTGTTGTATAAAGAGCCAGCACCAAAATCGGTAATGGTAATTTCTGTTTCATTAGAGAGCAATGCTTTTCTAACAGCTTTTATACTTTCGAAAGGGTAATAGTTTTTATCGGAAAGGATTACATTACCATAAAATTTAGAAACAAAAGGGGAGTGCACGCCAGCGCCGGTCTTGGCTGCTACCAAATACTTTAAGTATTTTAAAATGAAGAGCAAATGATGCATGGTTCAAACATACATGATTTTAGTGGATTGGAAAAAAACTGACCCTATTGAAGAAGATGGAGAGCCTGGCCGTCTGCCGCCTGATGAATTTGGAGAGCGCGAAGGGCTGGGGCAGTTTTTGGGTGGTTTCTCATGATGATACTTACCTAGCAGTTGAATGTGATTCCATCTTCTCCTGCTGCTCTGATTTCTAAAATGAGTGAGCTTCCTGTCATCAAGGACTTAAGGTGCATGATTTTATCTTTTACTATTTTTCCATTTTCCTTTACCATGAAGTATTTGGCAGCAAAATCCCTCTTGCCTGCCCGACTCAGGCCCTTACATGCTCTCCCTATGAAAAAAAGAGAGAAGTAAGTTAGTGGCTCAAACTTGAAAATGAAACACGTATTTTTCTGCACTTATAACACCTTATTGTACATTTTATTGAAAACCCTATGATTTTTTCCAAAAAAACCTTATTTTTGCCGTTCTTTTTCCGCCACATTTTTAATAAAGAATTGATTAGATATGACTGAGAATCAAGGATTGTATAACCCCTCTTTTGAGCACGACTCGTGCGGGATTGGTTTTGTAGCCAACCTCAAAAACAAGAAATCAAATAAGATTATTCAGGATGCGATTGCCATGTTGGAAAACATGGAACATCGCGGTGGCTGTGGATGCGAGCCTGAAAGTGGTGATGGTGCTGGCGTGCTAATTCAGCTGCCTCACGACTTCTTCAAAATTGAATTGAAGAAGCAAGGTGTGGAGTTGCCTGAGTTCGGTCAATACGGCGTTTGTATGACTTTCTTGCCTAAGGATGCTGTTGAACAACAGCGCTGTAAGGATTTATTTGTTGAATATTCTCACCGTCTAGGTTTTGATGTTTTGGCTTTCCGTGTGGTGCCTACCGACAACAGTATGTTGGGTAAAACCTCTAAAAACGTTGAGCCTCACGTTGAGCAAATTTTCTTGAAATACAACGAGAGCAACGATCCTGAAGCTTTAGAAAGAAGATTGTGTGTGTTGAGAAAATATGCCAACCGTAGCATTCACCGCGAATTGCCAACTACTTATGATAGCTTCCACATTACGTCGAGCTCATACAAAG
Organism: Chryseobacterium gleum; assembly: GCA_945871895.1. GTDB lineage: Bacteria > Bacteroidota > Bacteroidia > Flavobacteriales_C > JAHEZL01. Next base: position 2,278 of record CAMBXP010000065.1, read on the forward strand.
TAATGGTGTACAAAGGTCAGTTGAGAACCAACCAACTTCGTCCCTACTATTTAGATTTACAAACGAAAGAGATTGCATCTGCCATGGCGGTGGTGCACTCTCGTTTCTCTACCAATACTTTTCCTAAATGGAGATTGGCTCAGCCTTTCCGCTTCATAGCGCACAACGGTGAAATCAATACCATCAAAGGTAACGTGAACTGGATGCGTTCTAAACAAGTTTTGTTGGAAAGCACATTATTTACTGTAGAGGAGATTGATTGGATGATGCCTATTTGCGACATCAACCGTTCAGATTCATCTAACTTAGATAACGTTGTTGAAATCCTTACTTTGGGTGGTCGTCCGATGGCCCAAGTAATGATGATGTTGATTCCTGAAGCGTGGCAGCACAACCCAGAAATGAGAGAAGAAAAACGTGCTTTCTACGAGTACTATTCTTCTATCATGGAACCGTGGGATGGTCCGGCTTCTATCTCTTTCACAGATGGTAAAATTGTAGGTGCAACCTTAGATAGAAATGGTTTGCGTCCTTCTAGATACTGCGTATTGGATGATGATACTTTAATCATGTCTTCTGAGGCAGGTTCATTGATTGTGGATGAGGCTAGAGTGATTGAGAAAGGTCGTTTACAACCGGGTAAAATTTTCGTTGCCGACTTAGAAAAAGGTCGTATCATCTCTGATAAAGAGTTGAAAGACGAGATTTGTGCGGCTAAACCTTACGGTCGTTGGTTGAAAGAAAACAAGTTGAATTTGAAAGATTTGGCTCGTCCGATGAAGAAAACAAATGTTCCTGCAAAAGGAATGGAGCTTACTCAAAAACAAATTACCTACGGTTTCACCCGTGAAGATTTGATTACGGTGTTAGAGCCAATGGCGAAAGAAGGAATGGAAGCGCTGGGTTCTATGGGTACCGATACTCCTTTGGCAGTATTGTCTTCTCAAAGTCAGCCACTAGCCAACTACTTCAAACAGTTGTTCGCGCAGGTGTCTAACCCGCCAATCGACCCTATTCGTGAGAAGGTGATCATGTCGCTTTACACCAACTTAGGTTCTCAAAAAAATATATTGGCCGAAACGCCTGAGCATTGCCGTCAGATACATTTGGACAATCCATTATTGTCGAACGGCCAGTTAGATAAATTGCGCAAGTTGAATGATGGTTCGTTTAAATCGTACACCATCAACGCTATATTTAGCGCATCAGATAGAGAAGGTACTTTAGAAAATGCCATCGATGAAATTTGTGCCAATGCCGAGCGTGCTACCTTAATGGGTTGCAACATCTTAATTATCTCTGATAGAAATGTAGATAAAAATACTGCTCCAATTCCTTCTTTATTAGCGGTGGGTGCTATTCACTCTAGCCTAATTAAAAAAGGATTGAGAACACGTACCTCTTTAGTAGTGGAGGCTGGTGATGCTATTGAAGTGCATCATTTCGCTACTTTGATTGGTTTTGGTGCCAACGCTGTCAATGCTTATTTGGCAGGCGACACCATTCGTGCTATGTTCGATGAGGAGTTGGAATCTGGAGAAACTACCATCAAAAAATTATTGGGTAACTACAGCAAAGCCATCAATTATGGTTTGTTGAAAGTGTTCTCTAAAATGGGTATTTCTACGGTGCAATCATACCAAGGTGCTCAAATTTTTGAAGCTTTGGGTATCGGACCGGCAGTTATCGAAAAATGTTTTGCTGGCACAGTATCTCGTATTAAAGGAATGACTTTCGACGACTTAGCGAAAGAAGTTTTGATTCGTCATAAACGTGCTTTCCAAGATACAGCTTTGGAAAAACACTTGTTCATTGGCGGATACTATCAATGGAAAAGAAAAGGTGAGGCGCATTTGTTCAATCCTGAATCTATTTCATTGTTGCAAAAAGCTACAAGAAACAACGATGTAAATGTTTACAAACAATTTGCACAAAAAATAAACGACCAAAGTGAGCAGGCTTTAACGCTTCGTGGTTTGTTGAAATTGAAAAAAGGAACTCCGGTTCCTCTAGCAGAAGTGGAATCTAAAGAAAGCATCATGAAGCGTTTCGCTACTGGCGCCATGTCTTTTGGTTCTATCTCTTTTGAAGCGCATACTACATTGGCCATCGCCATGAACCGTATTGGTGGTAAATCAAACTCGGGTGAAGGTGGTGAAGATGAAATTCGTTACGCTAAGAAAGCAAACGGAGATTGGGAAAGAAGTGCAATTAAACAAGTAGCATCGGGTCGTTTCGGAGTTACTGCGCATTATTTAACCAATGCCGATGAGTTACAAATTAAAGTGGCACAAGGTGCTAAGCCGGGTGAAGGCGGACAGCTTCCGGGACATAAAGTGGATGAGTGGATTGGTAGAGTGCGACACAGTACGCCGGGTGTAGGATTGATTTCTCCTCCTCCTCACCATGATATTTATTCTATTGAGGATTTAGCGCAATTGATATTCGACTTAAAAAATGCCAATCGTGATGCCCGTATCAACGTTAAGTTGGTATCTGAAGCAGGTGTTGGTACTATTGCATCGGGTGTTGCCAAAGCAAAAGGTGATGTGGTGTTAATCGCTGGTTACGATGGTGGAACAGGAGCTTCTCCTCTTTCTTCTATTCGCCACGCTGGTTTGCCATGGGAGCTTGGTTTAGCTGAAACGCACCAAACATTATTGTTGAATGATTTAAGAAGTCGTATTACCGTTCAAACTGATGGTCAGTTGAGAACTGGTCGCGACATCGCTATAGCAACAATGTTGGGTGCCGAAGAATGGGGTATCGCAACTGCTGCTCTAGTTGTTTCGGGTTGTATCATGATGCGTAAGTGCCATTTAAATACTTGTCCGGTGGGTGTTGCCACACAAGATCCAGAATTAAGAAAACTATTTACTGGTAATCCAGATCACGTAGTAAATTACTTCAACTTCGTTGCCGAAGATTTACGTGAAGTAATGGCCGAGCTTGGTTTTCGTACCATCAATGAAATGGTAGGTAGAACAGATTTGTTGGAAGTAAGCTACAACGCGCCACACTGGAAAACTAAAAACTTAGATTTATCTCCTTTATTGTATCGTCCGAATGTTGCTTCTACCGTTGGTGCTTTCAAAACCAAAGAGCAAGATCACGAGATTGAGAATGTAATGGATAGAAAATTAATTGAAGATGCTAAACCTGCTTTAACAAACGGCACTAAGGTTTCTAAAGAATATCCTATCATCAACTTAGATCGTTCTGTGGGCGCTATGTTGTCGAATGAAATTTCTAAAGTATACGGTGGTGAAGGTTTACCTGATGGAACTTTGGATTTCAAATTCATTGGTTCAGCCGGACAATCTTTAGGCGCATTTACAGCTAAAGGTGTTCGATTTACTGTTGAAGGTGAAGCTAATGACTACTTCGGTAAAGGTTTATCGGGTGGTGAATTGGTGATCTATCCTAATAAGAAATCGACATTTGTTGCTGAGGATAACATGATTATTGGTAACGTGGCATTTTATGGTGCTACATCTGGTAAGGCGTTTATTCGCGGACAAGCGGGCGAGCGTTTCTGTGTAAGAAACTCTGGTGTTACTGCAGTGGTGGAAGGTATTGGAGATCACGGTGTAGAATACATGACTGGCGGTAGAGTGGTAATTCTTGGTAAAACAGGAAGAAACTTCGGTGCAGGATTTAGTGGCGGATACGCTTACGTGTGGGATAAATGGAAAGAATTTGCAGCTAATTTCAACAATGAATTATCTGATATCGAAGCCATCTCTGCAGATGATGCAGCTGAGTTGAAAGGCTTGATTGAAGAGCATTTCCAATACACGCAAAGTAATGTGGCTAAAACGATTTTAGAGAACTGGGAAAAAGAATTGAAGTTCTTCAAAAAGATTATGCCACGCGATTACAAACGGGTAATGGAGAAAAAGAAATTAGAGAAAAAAGACAAAAAAGAGTTAGTAAAATAAAGCAGAGTTCAATGTTTAATGTTCAAAGTTCAATGTTAGCTGACTTTGACATTTGCATTGAAAAATGACAGCTTTACAAGTTTAGCTAACATTGAACTTTGAACATTAAACATTGAACTAAAAGTTATGGGTCAAGCAGACGGCTTTTTAAAATTTGATAGAAATCTTCCAGAGTACGAAAAACCGGAAGACAGAAAAAAACACTGGACGGAGTTTTACAAACCGATGTCGGAAGAAAAAACTCGTGAACAAGCTGCGCGTTGCATGAACTGCGGCGTTCCGTTTTGCCACAATGGTTGTCCGCTAGGAAACATCATTCCCGAGTTCAACGATGCGGTGTACAAACAAGAGTGGAAATATGCCTATGATATTTTAACTAACACCAATAATTTTCCTGAGTTTACTGGTCGTATTTGTCCGGCACCCTGCGAAGGTTCTTGCGTTTTAGGTATCAATAAACCTCCTGTAGCTATTGAGCACATTGAGAAAAGCATTATCGAAGAAGCATACAAACAAGGATGGGTTAAACCAAACTTAAACATCAAAAGAACAGGTAAAAAAGTGGCTGTTGTTGGCTCTGGTCCGGCTGGTTTAGCTACCGCCGATCAATTGAACAAAGCAGGTCACTCTGTTACTGTTTACGAAAGAGCTCAAAAACCTGGTGGTTTGGTTCGTTTCGGTATTCCCGATTTTAAACTCGACAAACACGTGGTGGAGCGTCGTATTAAATTGATGGAAGAAGAGGGTGTTATTTTTATCTGCGGTGTTGAGGTTGGCGTAACGATGGCGAAAGACGAGTTAATCGACAATTACGATGCAGTTGTATTGGCTGGTGGATCAACAGAACCAAGAGATGTTACCATTCCTGGTCGTCAGTTCAAAGGTATCTATGCTGCAATGGATTTCTTATCGCAAAGCAACGCTCGTGTTTCTAAATTGAAACATGAAAATCATAGAGGACAAAATGTTGATGAGGTTTTAGCAACTGGTAAAAATGTGATTGTGATTGGTGGCGGTGATACTGGGTCCGACTGTGTTGGTACATCTAACCGTCATGGTGCTAAATCAATCACTCAATTGGAAATTGCACCTAAACCTTCTGTAGGTAGAGCCGCAAATAATCCTTGGCCAGAATATCCCATGGTATTGAAAGTTACTTCTTCTCACGAAGAAGGCGCAGAGAGATCTTGGAGCGTTTTGACGAAAGAGTTTGTGGGTGATAAAAATGGTAATGTAAGCGGATTAAAAATCGCTGATATTGAGTGGACGAAAGACGCTCAAGGAAAACATATCTTCAATGAAATTCCTGGTACCGAAAGAATTTTACCTTGCGAATTGGTAACGATTGCCGCAGGTTTCCTTGGGCCAGAGCACAAAGGTTTGTTAGATGCTATGGGTGTTGCTTACGACGAAAGAAGTAACGTTAAAGCAAACACTAAGGATTACAAAACATCTATCGATAAAGTATTTGCAGCGGGTGATATGCGTCGCGGACAATCGTTGGTTGTTTGGGCGATAAGTGAAGGTAGAGAATGCGCTAAATCGGTAGATACTTTCTTGATGGGTGATACTGTTTTAGAGTCGAAAGATCAATCACAATTAGCTTTAAACGCATAAAAATGAAGCAGCACAAATATCTGTTTGTGCTGCTTTTTTCTCTTCTTGTGTGCTCGTCTCAAGCGCAAACTTCTAAAGATTCAACCAAAGTTAGTTTTACTTCTAGTTTTCATCAAGAAACTGGTTTCACCTTGTATTTTAGTCCGTATGCTATCATTCCAGTAGGAACTTATTGGGGGCGCGTGAACTTTTTAGAACCCAAAGATGAGTTGTCGGTTTCCGCTTCAATGCCAATTAGTTTAGGTGGAAGCATAGGAACATATGGCGGATTGTTGGTGCTCGATTTACCATTAACTGTAGATGTAAATATAGGCGACAGAGCAACAGATGATGCTACCGCTCCATTTGGTGCTTTTGTGGGCGCTGGTGGTGGATTCAATTTCATGCTAGGTAAGGGTATATTCGTTCTTTCGGACCTCTAACACACACCGGTTTGCGAGTGACTTCGCCATTTACCGGCCGTTCTGTTACTTTGCGATTTTCTTATTTATTTGGCTTGGGTGGTGTCGATTCAAGTGGCTTCGATAGCAATCCAAATATCTTTGGCATTGGTGTGTTTTACGCCATGTAGAAATCGATAATGTTTGAGTAAATTATAAAGTTTATTCTTTAAATTCGACCGCGTTTAACTATTCATATATTTATTATTTCATGAAATATTCAATTGTAATAATTCTATTGTTGGCTTTTTGTGGAGAAAATAAAGCAGAAGGTAATGACTCTCTTGATTCGCCAAAATATACTGTTATCAGAGGAATGTTTGTTAGTCCGTTTACTAATTTCACCCTTGGTCCAGCTACTGGAGTTGACACTTCTGTTTATAAAAACGGATATGTTAGACCAAGCTATTCTACACTAAGTATAGTTTTAGGTTATCAACTAAAATTTCAGTTATGTAGTTTTACCCGTGAATCAGGTTTGTCTTTAAATTTGCCTTTTACTTTTGGAATAGGCGCATATGTGAATGATGATTTAGGTACTGGCGTTGTACACTTGTCTTTGCCAGCAACAATATCGTATGATTACGGCGCAGGTTCTACATTCGTGTCAGAAGAAGAGAAAGGTTATTCAATCGGTTTAGGAATAGAATCGAACTTAATGCCCGCATTTTATATTGAACATGGTATGGCTGAAGCAGGTGAAGCTGCCCCCGCAGTAGCTAAATATTCTAAATCATTTTTTATGATGCCAGTACTCACGTACAGCAAAAGAAAGTGGTCGAAAAATTCTGATTATCTTAAGAATAAAGTCTTTAAATTAGGCATGATGCCTTATCAATATACTAACATGTTAACCAATACCACAAAGAACGCTCTAATGTTATCTATCGGCTTTTCTTTTGGCGGATTTAGCAACTACTAGTAATGAAAAGAGGTTTTTCATTTTTGATATTTTTTCTAGGTTTTGGTTTGCTTGTTCAGGGGCAAATAGAGCGTGTTAAAAGAGGGAATTTTTATCGAACAAAGTACCCTACTGAAGATTATGTGTTTACGTCTACATTGACTCAAATTTATTTTTTTCGTGATGAGGAAATGACCAAAAACACATCGCTTTTGAATCAAGACGGAGGGATAAGAGCCGAGGTAATAACCACGCGGAAGATAATGTGTTTGAAAGATAATGTTACTTTTTCCGATAGAGAATATTATACCGAAATATCTGATGTAAGCTCAATAGAGTATATCAATAAGTATCAAGAGAAGAAACCTATTGCAATTGGCGATTATGCCCATTTTGATAGAAATATATTTCATCACGATATTCGATATAAATCTTTTGGATTCGTGCTTGAAAATTTAGGCGATGAAGTTCAATACGAAGTGAAGGAGATAGTGCATGATTTGAAATACCTAAACAAGATATTTTTCAATCAGCACGCTCCTTGCGATGAATTTAAGGTGCTTATTCATCAACCTGATTGGCTAGATTTAGAGTGCAGAGAGTTTAATTTTGATGGTTATGAAATCACGAAGAAGTTTATAGAAAAAAGCCCCGACAAAAATTCACAACAAGTTATAGAATACATTGCTAAAAGCAACAGTGCTTTTGCTCGCTCAAATTTTCATTTGTCGGCAGCAAAAGTTTACCCTCATTTAGTATTTATTCCTAAAGCATATAAAAATGAACAGCAACAGTGGGTTACTGTTTTGAAGACCAAAGAAGATTTATATAGATGGTATAAAAATCTTGTGAATGATTTAGATTACAATGACGCCACGCTTATGCAAAAAGCGAAAGAAGTTACAGATACCTGTAGTACTAATTTTGCTAAGGTGAGAGCTATTTATTATTGGATACAAGACAATATTAAATACATTGCATTTGAAGATGGTGTTGCCGGTTTTCGTCCTGAAGAGGCAAGCAAGGTGTTATCTAATAAATATGGCGATTGTAAAGGAATGGCCAATCTAACCAAAGGATTATTGAAGGCGTTAGGTTTTGATGCCAGATTAGCATGGATTGGCACTAGCGATTTGCCCTATGATTATTCGCTACCATCGTTATATGTAGATAATCATATGATTTGTGTTTTGAAGCAAAATGACCAATGGTATTTTTTAGATGGCACAGAGAAGAATCAAAATATAGGGATAAATGCTTATCGTATTAGAGGCAAACAAGTAATGGTTGAAAATGGCTCTGAAGCCATGATTTTAACTGTTCCGCAAGGAACTATTGGGGCAGACAAAGTTCAAAGAGATTATCAACTTAATTTGGAAGACAGACAATTTAGCGGGGTAGCAAAAGTGCGATTTAGCGGAGATTATAAAAATGAATTTCTTTATTGCAGAACGTATATGTTGAAAGATCGATTTGTTGAGCTAAACTCGCAATTTATTCATCTGCACGAAGCTGGTTTTAAAATTTCTGATGTGATTTGTAATGATGCCGATCAAAGAAATCTAGGTGTGAATGTTACTCATTTTGTTGAAATAGCATCCGTTTTAAACGATTTTGATGGAGAGTATTATCTAAGTATAAAATTCGATGAAGATATCATTGATATTAAACGAGACACTACTTTGAAAGGACTTGATTTCAAAAAAAATTATCAAAGCACTATAACCGCAAAGATTACTATTCCCACAAATTTTAAAATGAAATACTTACCACAACCTGTTTTGATAGAACATGCAGAATTTACAGTCAATACTCAATACCTATATAGCATTGGTGTAATTACTATTAAGAAAGATATACTTATCAAAAGTGGTAAAATATCTAAGAAATCGCTCCTTGATTTTTATGCTGCACTTGATTCATTAAAAAAGCTAAGTAACGACTCAATAATATTATTAAAATGAAAAATAGAACTGTTTTATTTTTTTTCCTGTGCATTTTTTTATTTTCTGCTCATCAGCTGTGCGCTGTTGGTAATCAGGATGAGAAGGATCAGGTGTTTAACAGCGATATCCCCGAGTTTTCTTCAGTACAAGAACAAGATAAATGGCGAAATGAATCAGCAGTTGTTTTAGCTCAATACACCTACTTCTCTTTTGAGTTGGAGATGTTTGAAGGTCAAAAGAAGACTGTGGTGCATGAGCGAAATAGGAAGAGAGTCAAGTTGAATGATCAGCTTGCTGTTGAATCTTTTTCGCAGTTTTATTTTAATTCTAGTTCTAACGATAAGCACTTAAGAATTGTTAAAAAAAATGGGCAAATAGTAGACGTAGATATGACTCAGTTGATTGGTGTAGATGCTGTGAAGGTTAAATCAGCTCGAAAATCAAAAATTGAAAACAAGTATACTTACCAAAAAATTGCTATTCCTAATTTAGAAGTGGGCGATATTATAGATTCGTATTATCACACCAAAACATTCTTAGGGGCAAATATTATCTTGCTTAATCCAATTAAAACAGCATTTAGAGAAGAATACCCTGTAGCTTATCAGAAAATTAATATCAATTTTCTAGATCCCCATTATTACCTGCTTTATCGTAACTACAATGAAGCCCCAGCTTTAAAACTGTTGCCTGGATATGTTGATGCCAATAGATGTTATGAATTAGTGATGAGAAATCAGGAAAAATATAATGAGGAAGCTTTCTCTAATGCAGATAAGGATATTCCATTCATGACTTTTCAAATTTTGCGCACAACCTTTGGTTTTAAAGATGCATACGGAGATCATTTCTTTTCTCCAGATAGAGGAACTGTGTCGGCTCATGCAAATGAAGAGGTTATAAAGAAGGTTTTGTGTAAAGAAATTCTTAGGGTTCACAGAAATTATAAAGAATCAGTAAAGTTGTATTATCCTTATATAATGAGTCGTATGCGTTTGCAGCACAAGGCTATAACTGACCCGAAAGAATACATGGAAAAAGCCTATTATATATTTAGATCTTTGGTGGGTGGCAAATCACTAAGTGATTATTTATTTTATGCAGTTTGGAAGAAAATAGCGAAATCAAAAAAGTGGACTTTCGACTTGGGAGTTGCGTTACCCGATAACTTTGATGATATAACACAAATTGTTGCACTTAGCGATTTAGAGTTTTTTCCAATAGTAAATGGAGTAAAAATTTTTAATTTCAATTTTAACGATGAGTTTGGGTATAAACCGATGCATTTGGTCAATGGTAGATTATATAGATTCTCTTTTACAAAAATTGATCTTCCTACTTATCTTATCGAACTTCCAAAAGACAAACATTCTCCTTTTAATAATGTGTCATATCATGGCGAAAAAATAGATTTCAATCTCGAACAACTGAAACTGAATGTGATTGATACGATGCTTATGTCGGGTTTTTATAAATCGAGATATTCAAATTGGGTTTTTAAAGATGTGAATCTGCGGGTTGAGGATAGCAAGCAAACGGGTGTTCCCTATAATAATTTAATAACTCCAGCGCCCCAAAGAAGTGGTGCAAATTTAAAAAGACAGCAAGAAAGAGACAGAATAGAAAGGGAACATTTGGAGAAAAAAAGACAAGAGAAATTAAGTTTAATCAAAGATTTATGTGCCAGTGAAGGCATTAAAACAGAAAAAGTCGATTCTTTTGAGTTGTTGCAACATGGGCGTTTCCGACATGCGCCTCAAATGAAATTTGTTTCCTATTATTCTTTAACAGAATTGTTGAGTAAGATGGGCAACAATTACGTCGTTAAGGTTGGTGCCTTATTTAATCCTCCTCTAAAATTTTCCGATATTCAAAACCGTAATACAGATATTCATTACGCATACAATGGTGTAGAAAATTATTGCATTAAAATGGTAATTCCCGATGGATACAAGATTAGTGGCCATGATAAATTAAATATTAAGTTAGATCATGAACTTTTATCTTTTGAAAGCATTGTGAATGAAAGTAATGGGGTGTTGACTATTAATGTTGAAGTTGTGTTTAAAAGTGCTTATATTCCTGTTGAACAGGCTGAGGAAGTTCGAAAATTCTTAGACCAGATTAGCGTTTTTTACGATGGTAAAGTTTTGTTGAAAATGTTGTGATGTTTTTTTGCCTTTTGGATCGCGAACAAATACCCTCTTACTTTCTTTTAGTGGTTTCATTGCACACTTCCCAACAATCATTATATTAGCGTTCGAAAGCATTGATAATCAAAAGAGATAGGTATCGCGAATGGCAACATTAGAAAAATTTCAAAACAACGTAGCTGTTAAATTTCAGATTTACAACAGTTTATTTTTAACCCTTCCTTTTGAGGAAATTACCAATACTGGCGTGGTTTTACCGCTTCTTTTTGAAGATTGCAAGGACGGTTTTGAAGATGAAAAAACTCCGTTAGAGATTATCGATACTTTCTTCGCGAAGCGCACTAAAATAAAGGGTGATAAGAAGAAATTTGAATCTATTTTTAAATTCATTCAATACATCGAAAGACAGGTGGTATTGTTTGATGCTATTGAAGATGCTGCCTTTGAAAAGATAAATGATTTAGACGGGCAGGGTACTGTGAAGTATCTTTTCTCGCGTTCTCAAAATGCTAACAAAACAGATAAGCTGATTCAAAAACTGAATGAATTTAAGGTTCGTCCGGTATTGACTGCCCACCCTACACAATTCTACCCTGGTAGAGTTTTGTCGATTATCAATGATTTAGAAACTGCCATTCGTGAAAACGATTTGCGCACCATCAATGATTTGTTGCGTCAGTTGGGAAGAACTCCCTTTACAAGTAAAGAAAAACCTACACCATACGACGAAGCGATGCGTTTGATGTGGTACTTAGAATATGTGTTTTACCATTCGGTGCCTAAGATTCACGGAAGAATTCGCAAGCAATTGCGTTTGATGGGTGAAGAAGAGGAGTCGTTTCAAAATAACTTAATCGACCTTGGTTTTTGGCCGGGTGGAGATAGAGATGGTAACCCTTTTGTAACAGCAGATATCACTCGTAAAGTGGCTTCTGAGTTGAAACAAAAAGTGTTTATTTGCTACTACCGCGATTTACGTTCTTTGCGCCGCCGCTTAACTTTTGGTGGAATTGATGAGCGTGTAGAGAAAATTTACAACAAATTATCTAGCACCATCTTCAATAACGAAGGAAAACGTTACCACGATAAAGAAGAATTGTTGGCCGATTTAAATGAAACTCGTGAAGCAATTATCGAACATCACCATGGTTTGTTTGTTCACTTGTTGGATGAGTTGATTTGGAAGGTGAAAATCTTTGGTTTCCATTTTTCTATTTTAGATATCCGTCAGGATTCACGTATTCACGGACAGGTGATCAACGATGTTTTTGCTGCTTTCCACGAAGGAAAATTGAAGGATTCTGTGAAAGGAAAAATCCCTAAAAATTACCACGAACTTTCTGAAGCGAAAAAAATCGCTGCTTTGTTAACCTTGGAAGGAACGATCAATCCAGATATTTTTGAAGATGAAATGACAAGAGAGACTTTAAAATCTTTCTATGTGATTAGAGATGTACAACGTGCGAACGGAGAAATTGCTTGTCACCGTTATATCATTAGTAACACGCAAAATGCGGTGAACGTGATGGAAGTTTATGCTATGGCGCGCATGTGTGGTTTTACTGAAGATATGCACTTAGATATCGTGCCTTTGTTTGAAACCATCGACGATTTAACCAATGCCAACACTATCATGCAAACTTTGTATGATAATGAGGCTTATCAGGCACAGTTAAAGAATCGCGGTAAAAAACAATACATCATGTTGGGCTTTAGCGATGGTACAAAAGATGGTGGTTATTTGGCTGCCAACTGGGCTATTTATCGCGCTAAGGAAAACTTAACTGAGATTGCAAGAAAAAGTAAAATTTCTGTTGTGTTTTTCGACGGACGTGGTGGACCCCCTGCACGTGGTGGAGGTAATACCAACAAGTTTTATTCAAGTTTAGGTGATAGAATTGAAGACGATGAAATTCAATTGACTGTTCAAGGTCAAACCATTTCTTCGAACTTTGGTACTGTAAATTCTTCTCAATACAACATCGAACAGTTGATTTGTGCAGGTTTGGAAAATCACGTTTTTAAAGGTGATTTAGTGAAGTTGAGTGATAAACATCGCGAGTTAATTGACGATATGGCTAAAGAAGCGTACAACGAATATTGCCGCTTTAAAGCCGATCCTAAATTCATCGATTATTTGGAAGAGGTAAGTGTATTGCAATACTACGGTAAAACAAATATTGGCTCTCGTCCGACGAAAAGAAAGAAAGCAGAAAAATTAACTTTAGGTGATTTGCGCGCTATTCCTTTCGTTGGTGCATGGACACAAATGAAACAAAATGTACCTGGATTCTTCGGTTTTGGTACAGCGATTAAAAAATACAAAGACGCAGGAAGAATAGACGAGATTAAAGACTTGTTTCAAAAATCATTGTTCTTTAGAACTTTGGCCGAGAACTCCATGATGTCTTTATCTAAAACCTATTTCCCTTTAACAGCTTACTTGGCGAAAGACAAAAAATTCGGCAAATTTTGGGGATGGATTCACGAAGAATATACCATCACTAAAGCGATGTTATTGGAGATTTCAGGTTCTGAAGAATTAATGGACAATCAACCGTCGAATCAAGCTTCAATTAAATTGCGCGAAGGAATTATTCTTCCTTTGATTACTATTCAGCAATATGCTTTAATGAATTTAAAAGCGATTGAAAAAGGTGAAAATCCGAATGCAGAACATGCTGCAACATACGAAAAGATGATTATTAGAGCTTTCTTTGGAAGCATTAACGCTAGTAGAAATTCGGCGTAATATTTTTTGCGATAATGGAAATGCGCTGGGTGAAAACTCATCGCATTTTTTTTCCACTGGCGCTCGTCTCCAGACGAGTGACTTGCCTACTCCGGCGCTTGCAACGCCTTTTTTCGCATACTTAAG
>CAMBXP010000066.1 GCA_945871895.1 Chryseobacterium gleum
ACAGCCATTTGCATCTGTTACCATTACTGTGTAGGTTCCAGCTGCGGTACCACTGGTGGTTTGCGCTGCACCTGTTCCGTTGGCGCTCCAAGCGTAAGCGGTGTAACCAGCTCCTGCATCGAAAGTTGCTGCTGCATCTCCTGAACAGATTGCTACATTCGTAAGTGTCACGTTTGGTTTTGCGTTTACTGTTAAAGTGGCGCTTGCGGTATCTTTACAACCATTAGCATCTGCTACTCTTACTGTATAAGTTCCAGCTGCGGTACCACTGGTAGTTCGCGCTGCACCTGTTCCATTTCCACTCCAAGCGTAAGCGGTGTAACCAGCGCCTGCATCGAAAGTTACTGCTGCATCACCTGAACAGATAGTTGCATTGGTAAGTGTTATGTTTGGTTTTGCGTTTACTGTTAAGGTTGCACTTGCTGTATCTTTACAGCCATTTGCATCTGTTACCATTACTGTGTAGGTTCCAGCTGCGGTACCACTGGTGGTTTGCGCTGCACCTGTTCCGTTGGCGCTCCAAGCGTAAGCGGTGTAACCAGCTCCTGCATCGAAAGTTGCTGCTGCATCACCTGAACAGATAGTTGCATTGGTAAGTGTTACGTTTGGTTTTGCGTTTACTGTTAAAGTGGCGCTTGCGGTATCTTTGCAACCATTAGCATCTGTTACACTTACAGTGTAGGTTCCAGCTGCTATGCCTGATGTAGTTTGTGATGCACCTGTTCCATTTGCACTCCAAGCGTAAGTGGTGTAACCAGCTCCTGCATCGAAAGTTGCTGCTGCATCTCCTGAACAGATTGCTACATTCGTAAGTATTACATTTGGTTTTGCGTTTACTGTTAAAGTCGCAGAAGATGTGTCTTTACAGCCATTTGCATCTGTTACCATTACTGTGTAGGTTCCCGCTGTGGTTCCATTTGTGGTTCTTGCTGCACCTGTTCCGCTGCCACTCCAAGCGTAAGTGGTGTAACCAGCTCCTGCATCGAAAGTTGCTGCTGCATCTCCTGAACAGATTGTAGCGTTGGTAAGTGTTACATTAGGTTTAGCCTTAATAACTATTGTCCTTTCAGCATAGGTAGGGCAACCACCTGATGGACTGCTTAGTGTAAATCGAACCACATAGTTTCCAGCGCTTGTATTATTAATATTGAAGGTGCTTCCTGATATTGCTGCTGTAGAACCGCCAGATTGAAGACTCCATGTTCCAGCTTCTGTAGTGACTTTGTATGAGTTAAGCGAAATTGTTCCTGCACTACTGCAGGTAGATGGAATATTACTTAATGTTGTATCCGGACAAGAACAAGTGTTTACCGTAATCCAAATAGTATCATCAACACTACATCTTGTGAAAATAATTCTGTGTGTTCCTACTCCAGCTGTTGCTGGATTAAAAATTCCTGTGCCTGTATTGGTAATACCTGTACCCGCATATTCTGTTGGATAATTCGTAGCATCCTCGGCATTCAAACCACTACATAACCACGTAGTACTTAAATCTACTGCAGCATCGGTAACGCAATACGGACCAACTTCATGTATATCTGGCTCTTCTTGGGGAGGCAAATACATACTTGGAAGCCCTGCAGCTGCCACAGTACCAGTAACATTCGCTGCAGAAAAACCCGTTGCAGCATTGTAGTTTCCACTAATTTTTGCAATAGGTCCGCCATTTCTATTGGTAGACATATATAAGAAGCCATCCGCAGCAAATTCAATACTATTAAACAGTGTTGCTACACCCGAAGAGGTTCTTGTCGAAATCATTGTGGCCGCTGATGGCCAGCCGCTAATGTTGATATACATCAAATTACCATTTTGCTGAGTATAGTAAATTTTTGAGCCATCGGGAGAAAAGATAATATCATAAGGCGCATCAGAAGGAGAAGCGCCTGTGATGGTATGTCTATCGCTCATTAGCCCAGTGCTGTTGTCAAAAACGTAAGCGTTTACCACCGTACTGAAACCCGTCGCAAAGCGAGTTCCGTCCACTGAAAAAGCAATACCACCTCTTTCTTGCTGACCTGAAACGACAGGCCCAATTGTAGATACAACCGGAGCAGTGGTTAAACCCGCACAAGTCAATAAATAACTGTTGATTTTTCCGCTACCCGACTCCAAGCATGTAATCCAAATATCCACACCATTGGCATGTTTAGTTGCGGCAATTCCCTCGCAAACTCTATAGCTACCTAAACGATTTGCGCCAGTTGGTGCTACATTGGTTCCACTTGGATTAAATACAAAATAGTTGAATCCAAGAGTAGCTCCTCCGTTGGCATCATCAGTAGTAAAAATGTAATATTTAGTTGGGTTGAGGGGATGCCTAACTGTTAGAACTCCTTGCACAGCGCTTCCGTTAAAACCTGTCGCTCCCCCTTCATTTCCTTCCAACAACCCACTGTAAGGATTGGTAACCGAAGCTCCTGTGCCTTTATAAAGTCGTCTACCATTCGTAAAAAACAATAAATTACCACTGTCATCACTAGCACACGAAGTACCTTCGTATTGCTGCACTGCAGGAGGCCCACCGGTTCCAACCGAAGTTCGCACACCAGTTGCCATATTAATTACCTGACCATTCCACAAATTGGGCGGAGCAATAAACCAGTTTCGGTGAGAAGGCCAAAGCCAAGGATAAGTAGAGGTGGAAACGCAGCCCTGCGCCACCAAATCATAGCAAAGTATTAACAAGAGCGCTACTGCTAACAAAAATGTACGATATGTCTTATTTAACCCTCTCATTTTTAACATCTATCACTTCTATACGCCGAAAATACTGTTGTGTTTCAAGTATTTACGTGTAGAAATAACAGTAATATTGCCCCTTATACCCGGCCTAAAATGCCATAAAGCGAACCTAAAGTAAAAATCAATTTCGACTAAACCAAAATAAAATCAGATGAAAAGAGGTATTTTAATGACAAAAATTAAAATTACGGATATTTACCGAGTAGTGGCCTTTCAGCCACATCTCATTACTCTATAACCTTCATTCATCTGGTAAATTGGTGCTCTTTACCCAAATAAGTGTCTATATAATTTGCTATCCAATAGTAAGTACCTGGCGTGCTGTGGTTGCCTTTATACTTGCCATTCCAATGAGGAGCTACTTTATCCGATTCAAACATTTTAATTCCCTATCTATCGTAAAAAGAAAATCCTCCCCCATTCAATGTATTTTAATTACCATGCATAACTTGGCTCATCATAGTTTTGATTTTCATCAATACAAGGGTTAAACACTTCGTTATAACCATCACCATTAGGCGTAATTGCATTTAACGTTCCTCTAGTAGTATAAGAATTATGTTCAAAACTGAAAACATTGATTTTAAGCTTTTTTGAGCTTCAATAGACCAAAAAGCGCCTATTTACTGCAACCAAGCATTTTCAACTTATAGTACTTGCGATAAGTAGCGTAGGCAGAAATTCTAGAAATGGTAAAACCTGTTACACCATCTAGAAAACCTAACTTGATAAAATAATCTCTAAAGAATTTGAAAACGGTTTTTCCAAGGATGATCGCCCAATTCGATTTCTTCCCTTTTTTAAAAGCTTCTTGAGCACCAATGGTGCTAAAAAACTCTACTTGCTTATAATGCTCCTCACGTGTGGCGATGGTGTAGTGCAGCAAATCGCCTTGCAAATGCTTTGCTACTTCGCCACTTTGAGCTTGCAGTTCGTCGTGCGGATTTATGCCACCCCAAATCGCATCTCCCTTTCTAATCAATCGCACTTTAGTATCAGGATACCATCCGCAATATTTTACCCAATGTCCGCAATAATTACTCAAACGATTGAACTTAAAAATCGATGCCGAAAAACCATTTTTCTTCTCTTGCAAAATAGCATTCTTAAGTTCTTCTGACAAGGCTTCATCAGCATCTAACGACAATATATAATCGCCGTTGCACTGCTCTATAGCATAGTTTTTTTGTTGTATGTGTCCTTCAAAAATGTGTGGAATGAATCGTACCGAAAAGCGCTTACAAATTTCTTCAGTTTTGTCTTTAGAAAAAGAATCAACCACCACAATTTCATCGGCCACCTCTTGTAAAGAAAGCAAACACCTTTCGATGTTTCTTTCCTCATTAAAAGTGATAATAGCTACCGACAATTTTGACATTACAAGGCGGCAATAAAATCTTTAAACAACTGAAAACAACCTTGATAATTAGTGAGCGGCAAACCTGCTTTGGTATCGGTAATATCATGATAAGCAGTGATTTTACCTCTACTGTAAGCAAAGAATGAAGGAACCCCTTTTGCATAAAAAGGATAATGATCACTTATAGCTGCTTCTCCTCTTTTTTGAATGCTAGGTATGTATTTTTTCGCATCGTTAATCGCGTTTATTTTGTTGTATTCGGATGCCATCACCGTACCGTTCACCAAGGTAATGCCATCGGCAGCATCGCCCATAATATCAATATTGAACAAAAATTTGATTTTCTTTAATGGAAACAAAGGATGCTCAACATAGTATGTTGAACCAAGCAAGCCGATTTCTTCACCCGAAAAAGCCATAAACACCACCGAGTATTTAGCCGGATTTTTAGCATAATACTGGGCTAAATTTAGCAACATTGATGTGCCACTTGCATTGTCGCTAGCCCCAGGAAAATAAGTAGCTGCACCCATTTTACCCAAGTGATCGTAATGCGCAGAAACCACCACAAATGAATCGGGATATTGCGTACCACTTACATACCCTACTACATTCTGTGTTTTTACTTTCGTTACTTCAGCTTGAATATCAACACATATCACCTTATTGGCTGCTTGCATTGCTTTGCGAGTAATCTGCAAAATCACTGCAGTGCTTTGGGTGCTAGCAATATCAGAAGTTAATTTCTTATCGCTTATCAAAATTAAGCCTTTTGCACCCCACGATTCTGTTAAGAAAAACTTAAAAAACTCTTTTTGTTCGGGCAACAATACCTTAGAATCATCTAAAATGATGAATTCATTAGTGTAGTCCATTTGGCGCATTTTCTTAATCTTCTTCTCATCGGCCACCACGGCAGAATCAATCAAAACTAAATTGAAACAGCCTTTTAATGATGGGGAATTAGCACCCACAATGTAATCAACACCGGGCTTCAATGAAATATCTTTCTGCAACTGCACATCCATAGCACCAGGAAAAACATTGGCTTCTAAAGAGAAATTTTGAAAGTATGTTTTCTCGAATTTTTTTAAGCCAGCTTTTTCAAATTCACCAGCAATGTAAGCAGCAGCTTTCAGATGCCCGTCTGCCACGTAACCTCTACCAGCAAAATCAGCACTGGTAAGCTTATCTAACACCTGCGATGTGTAATTCATATCCTGCGCAATGGCAGAAAAACCAACAGCCAATGTTCCTAAAAAAAGGATTCTTCTAAGCATATCTTCTTTCTATTAATTCAACAAATTGTAAGTACGATTCCGATTCGGTTTTGTAAGCATACTTTGGCGCCAACTCAATATTTAAAAAGGCCATAGCATCGTTTTTACTTTCAAATGCATTAAGCTTGCCAATTGCTTCGTTAAAAGCAAATGAATCTCCTTTAAACAATTCTTTAGTAAACAACATCTTTTGATTGATGCTCAAAGCCTTTGTTAAATCTTTGATGCCCGACTTGCTTAATTTTGCAGCAATACTTACATCGGCTGTTTGCAATTTTTCTGAGATAGATGCTGCTCTGGCAGGAGTTACTACTGCAATAGGTTCTGGCGCTTTGGCTATTACCAACTCTTCCTCTATAAGTGGAGCTATCACTTGGGGTTTTTCTTCAACAACTATAGGTGCAACTTCCACTTTTACAGCTTCAATGCTTTGCACCGGAATTTGCTTAATTAGCTCCTTCAATTGAGCGCTTTCTTGTGCCATCAACTCTTTAATTTTCGAATCCATTTGGGCTTCCAATTGCTCTACTATTTTTAGCTCAGTAGCCAAAATCATCACCCTTTGTGCTAAAGAAATTAGCACATCATAAGTACCCGCAACAGTCAATTGAGCTAATAATTCGCTCAACTCCTGCTTCTTGTTTTTTAAGTCCATAACTTTAATTAGCTTCGTAAAAGGGTTACAAAATACAAATATTTCTTTCAATAAAAATGGAGAACGAAAAAAGGATAGCCGGAAGTATAGAAATAGTTTGTGGCTCAATGTTTTCTGGTAAAACAGAAGAACTCATCAATCGCGTAAATGGCGTATTGGCTGGCAAACAAAGCATTAAAGTTTTTAAACCTTCGGTAGATACACGATATGCAACACATAAAGTAGTATCGCACAATAATCTTTCTGTTGAAGCTATTCCAGTTCAAAAAGCCGATGAAATATTAGCGCATGCTTTCGATGCAGAAATTGTGGCGATCGATGAAGTTCAATTCTTTGATGAAGCAATTATTTCGGTATGCAAACAATTGGCGAAAGACAACAAACGTGTAATTGCAGCGGGATTGGATATGGATTATCAAGGTGAGCCCTTCGGACCAGTGCCGCAACTGCTTGCCATTGCCGATCACATCACAAAACTACACAGCATTTGCGCCGAATGTGGTAATCTCGCTAACTTCACTTATCGCAAGGGAAATGAAGAAGCATTGATTGTCTTAGGAGAAAATGATAAATATGCTGCTTTGTGCAGAACCTGTTACAATAATAAATGATTCTGTTTTTTGGCTTTTGACTTTTAATTTTTAATTTTTTACCATGCCTCACCAGAAGTACAATATTAGCGATATTCAAAAAATTGTGGGAGGTGAACTTATTGCCTACCACGATGATACTGCTGTAGAAAATTTATTGATTGATAGTCGCAAATTGCTGCAAGCAGATAACGCTGTATTCTTTGCCATTTTAGGGGATAGGCACGACGGACACCTTTTTCTCAACGAAGTATATTCGGGCGGAGTGCGCAACTTCATTGTATCAAAAGACATCAACATTTCCTCCTTCCCAAACAGCAATATTTTAAAAGTACACGATACCGTTGAAGCCTTACAAACTTTAGCAGCACACCACAGAAAACAATTCAACTATCCAGTAATTGGTATCACAGGCAGCAACGGCAAAACCATTGTAAAAGAGTGGTTGTACCAACTTTTGGGTAAATCTCAAAGAATAGTTAGGAGTCCGAAAAGCTACAACTCTCAAATCGGCGTACCGCTATCTGTTTGGCTATGCGAAGAAGATTACGATTTAGGCATTTTTGAAGCAGGTATTTCTCACGCTGGAGAAATGGCGGCGCTCAAAAAAATGATAGAGCCAACGATTGGAATTTTTACCAATATCGGACAAGCGCACGACGAAAATTTCGACGATTGGGATGATAAGGCAGAAGAGAAAATAAAACTATTCACCAACGTAAAAACCCTCATCTACTGCAAAGATTACAAGTCCATACACAAAACTGTTCAAGAACACGATGTGGTGAAAAACATTCCCACGTTCACTTGGTCGCGAGCAGGCAGAGCCAACCTACAAATTGGTAAAATTCAAAAACACGATAATCAAAGCACTATACAAGCCGTTCACAACAATAATTTCTTAAGCATTACCATTCCTTTTGCCGATGAAGCATCTATTGAAAATGCAATACATTGCTGGGCTGCCTTATTGCACATAGGGATTGATAATTCTGTAATTGCAGAAAGAATGCTATTACTTGCGCCAGTAGCTATGAGACTTGAATTGAATGCTGGCATTAACAATTGCACCATCATTAACGATACGTACAATTCCGATTTAGGCTCACTCTCCATCGCACTAGATTTTATACAACAACAAAAACACCACGACAAAAAAACAGTGATTTTGTCGGATATTTTGCAAAGCGGACAAGATGAAAACGAATTGTACCAGCATGTTGCTTCATTGTTGAAAGAGAAAAATATAACCCATTTAATTGGAATTGGTGAAGCGATATCTGCACAAAAAAAATGCTTTACTTCATTAAAAACCGATTTCTATCCAGATACCAATACCTTCCTAAAAAACTTCAATGCCAATAATTTTCACAGCGAAACCATATTGCTTAAGGGTGCACGTGCCTTTGGTTTTGAGCAAATAAGTAAAATATTTCAGCAAAAAATTCACGAAACAATTGTTGAAGTAAACCTTAATGCCATCATTCACAATTTGAATTTCTTTCGAACTAAACTAAAGCCAGAAACTAAAATTATGGCTATGGTGAAAGCATTGTCTTATGGTGCTGGAAGCTATGAAATAGCGCACGTTTTAGAATTTCACCGCATTGGTTATTTAGGTGTTGCATACATCGATGAAGGAATTGAATTGCGCAAGGCAGGTATCACTTCGCCCATCATGATTATGAATCCGCAGTTGCAAGGCTACGATACCATGATTCACTATAAACTCGAACCAGAAATATATAATTTCCGCACACTAAATGCTTTTGAAAGTGCAGTGAATAGAAATGTAAAAGACAGCGAAGCGCCTTACCCTATTCATATTAAATTAGATACTGGCATGCATCGTTTGGGATTTGAAGAACAAGATATTAGTGAATTGGTCATCAAAATCAAGAACAACAAAAAGTTAAAAGTAGAATCAATTTTTTCTCACCTCTCTTCAAGCGACGATTTAAAAGAAAGTGCTTTCACTCGAGCTCAAATCGAAAGCTTTGAGAAGATGAGCGCTATAATTTCTTCTAAATTAGGATACACTGTTACTCGTCATATGTCTAACTCTGCTGGAATAGTGAATTATCCGCAAGCGCAATTTGACATGGTGCGCCTAGGAATAGGCTTATATGGTGTGGCAAGCGACCCTGGTTTTCAAGCTCAATTGATGCCTGTAAGCACCGTTAAAAGTACCATCTCTCAAATCAAAAAAATTAAGGCTGGAGACAGCATAGGCTACAGCCGCAAAGAAATAGCGCAACACCAAATGATTATTGCCACCATACCTATAGGCTATGCCGATGGCTTGAGTCGCAAATTAAGTCAGCGCAAAGGTAAAATGCTGGTGCATGGTAAATTTGCCCCCATCGTAGGTAATGTTTGTATGGACATGACCATGATAGACATCACAGATATTGCTGCTGAAGAAGGCGACGAAGTTATAATTTTTGGTGAAGGATATCCTGTTACAGAATATGCAAAAGATATGGGCACTATTCCCTATGAAGCTTTAACAAGTTTGGCAGGAAGATTAAAAAGGGTGTACTATCAGGAGTAAAAGAAATTGCTCTATTTAAATAGGTGCTCCACAACTTTTCTTACCACAACCGCAATCTCCACAACCAGCAGTTTTCTTCGTAGCAAATACAGATGCATACAGTTTATAGGCAGCAACAGTACTTGCGGCGGCGATGATAATATATGTAATTACTTCTTGCATAGTTTATAAAATTAAACTTCCTATTTGAAAAACCAAAAACGAAACCAACCAAGCCATTCCTGTGGTGTAGAGCATGGTGATGGTGGCCCATTTCCAACCTCCCGACTCCTTTTTAACCGCAGCTATTACGGCAACGCATGGAAAATAAATCAACACAAATAACATGAAAGCATAAGCAGCCAGCGGAGTATAAACACGCTGACCCTTCTTAGCTCCGTCGGCAAAAGTATGTTCTTCCAAACGTTTTTTCAAGGTAGAAGAATTTTCATCTGCACCCTCTTCTGCCTGATACAAAACGCCCATGGTGCTCACCACAATTTCTTTAGCAGCCATGCCTGTAATAAGCGATACGCCCATCTTCCAGTCGAAACCCAAAGGTTCAATAATAGGTTCAACAAAGTGGCCGGCCTGCCCCATATAGGAGTTCTCCATTTGCTCAGAAGAAGTTTGCTGGTCGTTGCGCGGAAAATAGGTGAGTGCCCAAATAATTATCGAAGCAATTAAAATCATACCACCCATCTTTTGTAAGTATTGAGATACATTTGCCCAAACGTGCATCAACACCGATTTAGCTGTAGGAATGCGGTAGGGAGGTAACTCCATCACAAAAGGAGAAGCTTCAGTTTTAAAAATAAAATTCTTGAAAACTAGGGCCACCAATATTGCCAAAACAATTCCGATGATATAAATAGAGAATAAAACAGTTCCCGGATAATCGGGAAAACAAGCGCCAATCAACAAAATATAAACGGGCAAACGGGCGCTGCACGACATAAAAGGCGCAATCAACATGGTAAGTAAACGATTGTTTTTATCTTCAATAGTACGTGTGGCCATTACCGCAGGAACATTACAGCCAAAGCCCATTACCAAAGGAATAAATGATTTACCATGCAAGCCCAACGAGCGCATCAACCTATCCATAATAAAGGCTGCTCGAGCAATATAGCCTGTATCCTCCATCAAAGAGATAAAGAAAAAGAGAATTAAAATGTTGGGTAAAAAAATGATGATGCCACCAACGCCTCCAATAATGCCATCAACCAACAAATCTTTGAGCATGCCCTCTTGCATGTGCAAACTAATTACATCACTAAAAGCACCCACCCACGAATCAAGCCAATCCATGGGGTATTGTCCGATAGTAAAAGTAGCCTGAAACATCAACCACATAAAAAAGATAAACACCGGAAAACCCCAGTATTTATTGGTGAGGAAAGAATCTAAGGCTTCTGTACGCAAACGTTTGATGTGCGAAGTTTTGGTGTAAGTGGCCTGCAATGCACCAGCAACAAAAGCATATTTAGCATCGGCTAAAATTGTTTCGCTGTCTTCGTTGAAATCGGCTTCTAAAATTTTAATATGTTTTTTGGCTAAATCTTCAATGGCTTTTGCATCGTTTGATTTACGCACAATATTTTTTACCTGAGTATCCTTCTCCAATAATTTCACCGCTAAAAATCTCGGAGACACTGTATCTGTAATGATCTTATTTCGATCGGTATCAATTAAAGTCTGCAATTCATTCACTGCCTCCTCAAGCATTTTACCGTGCTGAATTTTAACAGGTCGCGAAACGGTATCATTCCCTTCATACACTTCAATTACTTTGGCCAACAGCTCTTTGATGCCTTGTTTTTTAAAGCCAACTGTTGGCACCATAGGAATACCTAACATTTCGCCCAAGGCTTTTTCATCTAAAGTGGCGCCCTGTTTTTGCAATTCATCGTACATGTTTAAAGCCAATACCACCGGCAAATTCATGTCGATTAGCTGAGTAGTTAAAAACAAGTTGCGCTCTAAATTTGAAGCGTCAACTACATTGATAATCACATCGGGTTTTTCATTCAGCAAATGCAAACGCACAAACAACTCTTCGGGCGAGTAGGCCGAAAGAGAGTAGGTTCCAGGTAAATCGGTGATGTTAAAAGTATAACCATCTTGGGTACATTTTGAGGTGTACACATCTACGGTAACACCAATGTAATTGCCCACTTTTTGTCGAGAACCAGAAGCCCCATTAAACAAAGTTGTTTTTCCGCAATTGGGATTTCCAACAAAAGCCACATTAATGGTTTTGCTTTTCTTTTGAACGCTGCGCTTAAAAATTTCTTCGGGCACAGCACCAGCAAATTCTACATCTAAACTTTTGCCTACTTCTTCACGCGTTAAAACCTCTATCAATTCTGCTTCTCTCTTTCTTAGCGACACATGATAATTCATGAGCTCGTACTCCACAGGGTCTTGCAATGGCGCATGTTTCACTACGCCCACTTCTCTACCTTTCACAAAGCCCATTTCGGTGATACGGCGACGAAATGCGCCCTGTCCGCTCACTTTAGTGATGATTGCCTTTTCGCCAATATTTAAATCAGATAATTTCATGTTGTCATTTGCCTCTGCGAGGCAAAGGTGATGTATAAATTACACATCGCCAATACCACAAAAAGGTGATTTTACTATCTTTGTCTCATGTGGATAAAAGCACCTAATATTAGCGCAACACACGGATTTTCAACTAGAAAAGGTGGAATATCACCAGCGCCCTTCGATTCTTTGAACTTAGCGGGTAATGATGATGCGCCGCAAAACATAGAAAAGAATAGGGTAATCGCTTTAAGTGAATTGGGCATTTTACCTTCTCAAATTGCCAATTTACAGCAAATACACGGCTGCGATGTGGTATGCGCCAAACCCGGCACTTTCACAGGGGATGCATTGGTAAGCAACGACAAAGGAATTGCCATTGCGGTGGCCGCTGCCGATTGCTATCCTTTGCTTTTTCACGACCCTCTAAAGCACGTAATTGGCGCAGCGCATGCCGGTTGGCGAGGCACTGTTGCGCGCATTGCGGCACACACAATTGCTAAAATGATAGAGTTGGGCGCTAACGCAGAAAACATTCAAATGGCTATTGGGGCAGGAATTTGCAAAGATCATTTTGAAGTTGGAGAAGAGGTGCATGAAAAATTTCGCTCCGCTGGATTTACAGAAAACATCTTTTATGGTAAAAACATAGACCTTGTAGAAGCCAATAAATTTGTGGCTTTAGAGTCGGACTTGAAAGAAAAACACATTTGGGCGTTGCAACGCTGTACCTATGAAACCGATTTTTTCTCGTACCGCAGAGATGCCGGAAAAACTGGTAGAATGTGGGGAGTGATTATGTTATAAAAGTATATATTTGCTAGAGCGTTCATTTAAAAGGGGGATTAGCTCAGCTGGCTAGAGCGCTTGCATGGCATGCAAGAGGTCATCGGTTCGACTCCGATATCCTCCACCAAAATCAGAGTGGGAGTGAGACACGAGAGTGGCCACGAGCACTCTGATTTTCTCTAAACTCACTCTCAAACTCACTCAAAATAATACGATGAAAAAATATCTTTTCACCTTCTTCATTTTTCTAAACTTCTCTTTCAAAAGCACAAACACCGAAACATCCTTTAAGGTTCACGGCAACTGCGAAATGTGCAAGCAAAGAATTGAAAAAGCCGCAAAAAAACTAAAAGGAGTGAAATCTGCCACTTGGTCGATGAATACACACTTAATTAAAGTGATATACACCTCAGAAATAACAAGTATCGAAAGGCTGCATCAAGCCATTGCAGATGTTGGATACGACACCGATAAAATCAAGAGCACCGACGCAAAATACAAAGCACTACCTCGCTGCTGTCAGTACAAAAGAGCCGAATAAAAGTTAATTCCTCTTAATCATATTTGTACATACAATTAATATTGTTTACTTTGTTTAAAATCAATTAGCATGAAAAAATACATTGTTATTACTGCACTATTCCTTGCAGCTTGTGGAACAGCTCTTAAATTAGCTGTGCCTACAGAGGCAGATGCTACACGCGCAGCAACAAAATTTCCGGGAACAACCTTAAGCGATCTTCGCAATGGTAAATTGGCTTACGAAGCAAATTGCGCTAAATGTCACAACTTAAAAGATCCTGCAAGATATTCTGAAGAGAAATGGAGAAAAGTAAATCCTCGAATGGCTAAAAAAGCTGGTGTAGATGCCGCAACCGAAGAACTTATTTTAAAATATGTGCTAACTGCAGGTAGTGCTGCCAAATAGTGGAGCGCAAGCATTTCATAAAAACATAGGCGGTGATGCCTCTAATTCTATTGGCCATGACCTGCCCTTTCAAATAATTTAAGATTTTAGCGGCAAAACATATGACGATTAAAAAACAATTGAATTCATATGAAATGACTTAAATAAACTAAAAGAAAACTTGCCTGCAACTCCTCGCATGCCTGTTTTGTTTATTGGTCATGGCTCACCTATGAATGCTATTGAAGACAATGAATTTAGTTTGCGTTGGAAATTACTAGCCAAAGAAATTCCACAAACTTCTGCTGTAGTATGTGTTTCAGCGCACTGGCTTACCAAAGGCACACACATTACTGCCATTGATTTTCCTCAAACAATTCGCGACTTTGGTGGATTTCCCCAAGCGCTCTTTGACGTGCGATACACCGCTCCTGCTAATGCAACATTGGCACAAGAAACTAAAGACCTCACTAAAAAAAAACTGTTGGTTTAGATCACGAATGGGTGAAACTCGCTGTCCCCACTCCCGACCACTATCTTCCCTTAATTTACACCTTGGCCTTGCAAGAAAATGACGAATCACCATCCTTCTTTAATGATAAAGCAATGGCTGGGTCGTTAAACATGACCTCAGTGAGAATTGGATAAATAATTATTCTTTTTTCATAGCATTAAACACCAATTCGGCCTTGCTTCTGCCCACCACTTTTTCCAAAGCATCTAAACTCGCTTCACCAATCTTTTTTACAGATTTAAATTCGCGCAATAAATTTTGTGCCGTTAGTTCTCCAATGCCTTCTATCTCGCTTAATGTGGTTTTATTTTGTGCTTTCGAACGGCGGTTTCTATGCTGCGTAATACCAAAACGATGTGCTTCATTTCGCAAATGCTGTATTACTTTTAAACTTTCCGAACGCTTATCGATATACAATGGCAATGGATCGCCAGGAAAATATATTTCTTCTAATCTTTTGGCAATGCCTACAATGGCAATCTTTCCTCGCAAACCTACTTTCTCTAAACTAGTTAAAGCTGCACCCAACTGGCCTTTACCTCCATCAATTATAATGAGTTGAGGCAAGGGCTGCTTTTCTTCCAGTAAACGTTTGTATCTTCTAAAAATTACTTCTTCCATCGATGCAAAGTCATCGGGACCAATCACCGTTTTCACGTTGAATATTCGATAATCTTTTTTGCTGGGCACTGCATTTTTAAATACCACACAAGCCGAAACAGGAAAAGCGCCTTGAATGTTCGAGTTGTCGAAACATTCAATATGCATGGGCAATTCACTCATGCGCAAATCTTTTTTCAGCTGCTCTAACACTCTTTCATTTTTGATGACAGGTGTTTTATTCATTTCTTGTTTTTTCTTGTCGAGAGCGAAGAATTTTGCGTTGCGTTCCGACATCTCCAACAAACTCTTTTTATCTCCACGTTGAGGAACCGTAAATTCCATTCCGCTCAAGGTAGTTTCGGGCATAAAAGGCACTATAATTTCTTTGGCATCACTGCTGAATCTTGAACGCAGTTCCACAATAGCCAACATCAACAACTCCTCATCTGTCTCTTCCAACTTCTTTTTCAACTCTACCGTGTGACCTTGATTAATAGCGCCATCTACCACCTTCAAATAGTTAACATACGCTTCTTCTTCGTTGCTGATGATAGAGAAAACATCGGCATTCTTCACCGTTGCACTCACCACAGTAGACCTTCCTTGATACTTCGCCAAAATATCTAATTTTTCCTTTACGATTTGTGCTTTTTCAAACTCCAATTTCTCCACATGCTGCTGCATCATCACTTTTAAATGCGCCATAACACTGGTGATATTTCCCTTCAAAATATTTTTAATGTTCTCTATTTTCTCGTTGTACTCTTTCTCCAATTCCTTTGCTACACAGGGACCTTCGCAATTCTTTACATGATACTCTAAACACACTTTAAACTTCTTTCTTTCAATATTTTCGGCCGATAAATTCAAGTTGCAATTGCGCAAAGGATACAACGATGCAATCAAATCGAGTAAGGTGCGCATCATAGGGTAAGAGGAATACGGACCGTAATACATAGAGCCATCGCGCACCACTCGTCGTGTAGAAAAAACACGTGGAAACCTTTCCTTCTTCACACAAATCCATGGATACGTCTTATCGTCCTTAAGCATGATATTGTACTTAGGCCAATGCTCTTTAATCAGCGTATTTTCAAGCAATAGCGCATCTTGCTCGCTTTTTACAATGATGTATTTTAAATCGAAAATACTGCGTACCAAAGCGCGCGTTTTACCATTGTGATTTTGCTGATTTTGAAAATACGAACGAACTCTGTTCTTTAAATTCTTCGCCTTACCCACGTAAATAATAGTTCCCTTAACATCAAAAAACTGATAAATACCAGGGTCTTGCGGCAAGCCGTGTAAAGAGTTTTCTAATTTTATTTTGAGTTGATCGAGTTTCAAGAGTGCTGATTTTTTCTAAAAACAGCTTGACTATACCAACCATCGTCAGTCCTTTGGGGTAATAATTCTTGCTGTTTTTCAAAGAACCTTGCGTAAAGATATAAAAGGTTTTGTAGAGACGCATTACAATGCGCCTTCTTGTCTATATTAAGATTTTTTGGATGAGAATATTTTAGGATTGTGCTCTACGTAGAGCCAGTATTG
>CAMBXP010000067.1 GCA_945871895.1 Chryseobacterium gleum
CAAATAGATATTGCTGGTGTCGGTAGTTTGAATGGTGTTTATTTCTTGAACAGCGTTGGCGTATTCTCTGTTCAAAAATAGGTTTCTTGCCAAGTCGGTTCTAGCTTCTAAGTTTTCGTTGTACGATAAGTATTTTCTCAATTGCTCAATAGCCAATTCGTGGTTTTCCATTTTTTCGCACAAATAAGCTTTCTCTTTGTAGGCTGGTACGAAAGTAGAATCCATCACGTTAATAGCTACTAAATAATCCAATGCCTTTTCGTAGTTAGCTGCGCTGGCCATTACACTGCCTAATTTTAATAAGACAGTGAATGAGGTAGAATCGATATCGTAAGCAGTTTCATAAGAAGAAAAAGCCTCACCATTTTGATTATTTAATAAATAAGCATCACCTTTTAAGATATGTAAATCGGTGTTTTTGTAATTTTTCTTTTCGGCTTTTACCAATAAAGCTTGAGCTTCTTTAATTTTTTTGAAATCATAGTTGATATAAGCATCGGCCACTTTGTTGATGACCAAAATGTCTTTCGACTTACTCATCAATAAAGCTTTGTTGAGATTTGCAGAACCATTGGCAGTATCTTTTGTGGCCCATTGCACTTGTCCTAAACCTGCATAGTTAATAGCGCTTTTAGGTGCCGCAGCAATGCCTCTTTGGTAAACAGCTTTAGCCGAATCGGCTTTTCCCCATTTAAAATAATTGTTGGCGCTGTAGAAATAATTTTGAGCGTTAAGAGGATCGGCTTTAATTAAACTTTGAAAAGCGGCAGCTGCTTTAGGGTATTTTTCTCCTTCAGTAAGTTTAATGGCTTCTTTTAAGTTTTGGGCATTAAGCGCAAAAGTACTTAATAGCAAAAGGCTAACACTTCCTGAAATTTTCTTTAGAGTTATCATAATCAATTATTTATTTCTACAATTCTTATTGGTGCTGTTGCGGGTACTAAGCCCGATTTTAAAATAATGCGCTGACCTTTATCGCCAGCTACAAATGCGGTAAAACCCGAACCTAAACCGGCTCTTGCTTCTCTGCTAATGATGTAAACTGTTCGGTACAAAGGGTACTGTTTAAGTTTAATGTATGCTTGATAAGGTTTAAAAAACTCATTTTTGTTTTCGCCCTTTTCGTCGCACAAAGCTACAACATTTACTTTCTTTAGAAAACTTAGTGCCAAAGTATCGTCTTTATCACTTATCCAGTTGGCGCCAATAATTCCTATCGCTTCTGGATGTTTGCTAACGTATTGAACTACTTCGCTATTAGAGTGCGCGGCGAAGCAATTGGCAGGGAAACTAGTCGATTTTAAAAATCTTTCTTGCATTAATCTTCCATTAGAAGATGCTTTGTTGTCGAGAATAATTTTTATGTCGCCTAAGTTAGATGAACTATTCAACTGCGACCATTTTTTACTTTCTCCCAAAAATATTTTTTGCAATTGATACATGGTAAGATTGGTGTCTTTGTTGTTTGGGTGAACAATAACCGCTATGCCATCATAGGCTATTTTGGTGACTCTAGGTTTTAAATTTCTTTCTTCAAATAAAGCCAATTCATCGGCGTTCAATTCTCTATTCATCACAATAATGCGAGCAGAATCTTGCAAAAACATTTTCAGCGCATCTCCTTCTTGAAGGTAATGTGCGTTAATTTTTGCCTTAGGATAGAAAGATTGAAAAGCATAAATTTCACCTTCTAGAATTGAAGTGTAGGAATCATCTACTACAATGTGAATGTTTCCAGCCGTGGCAGTATCGGTATATTTATTAGTGTTGTTGTCGCAAGAAATTAAGCCTACAAATGCAAGAACCAAGCTGTAAGCGATATGTAAATTAAGCTTGTTCATTTTGTGCTGAGTTTTGTCTTTCTTTATAAAATCTATATCCCTTAAAAGCAGCATAAATGAGCAGAGTAGAAGCAATAATGGTTCTATTTGGATACACTAGCCAAGTGATTACAGAATCGTCGAAAAAAAGGGTGAAAGCGCAAAAGCCATAAAATGCAATCATGAAAAGGTTGAAATAAGATAGAATCTTTTTCACGATAAATATGATTACTCTGTTATGTTAAACGCAACAGGAACTACGATAGGGAAGCTGGTTGGATTACCGTTTTGCAAAGCAGGTTTGAATTTTGGTAAGCCATTAATAGCTTTTAATGCAGCTTTATCACAACCCGGACTCAATGATCTCAGAACCTTAGCGTTTATTACTTTACCTTGCGCATTAACGGTGAAACTCACCATAACCTGCCCTTGAATACCATTGTTGTATTCGTATTCTGGATACTCTAATAAATTGGTTAGTGTTGCTTCTAAATCTCCTGGGAAAATAGGAGCACGAGAGAAAGCAACAAATTTCTTCCCTTGTCCGCCACCCGTAAGTCCGCTCGGCGCTTCTTCTGGGTTTTCCCAAATAGGATCATCACTACCTTCCTGATTTGATTTACCAAAATTCTGACCCTCGAAATTTGTTTGTGTTGGAGCTTCAGCTTCTTTACTTGGCGCCAATTCGGTAGCTTGAATGGTAGCAATTTTAGGAGTTTCAATTTCCACAGGTTTTTCTTCAGGTTTTTCTTGAGGAATTTCTTCGATTTTCACTTCCACGGTAACCGCTTTTTCCTTTACCTTTTTTACTGCAGGCTTCATCCAAATTTGAATTAAAGGAATGAGCGTAAAAGCGGTAATAGTTAATGCTGTGGTGATGAAGGCGAATACAATATTTTTGTTGTAATTCTTTCTAAGAATAAAAGCACCGTATTGCTTGTTTTTGTTTTCAAAAACAATCTCGTTTCTTTCGGCGTTTACTGCGTTGTCCCACTCAGGAACAAACATATTGTTTTGTTCCATGGTTTATAAATTAAGTATTTTTAAAAAATCTTGTTCACGTTTGGTGATTTCTCCAATAGAGAATTTAGCGATATCAGAGATGTTTAATTCATCCATAATATCTACAATGTTTCTGTATTTGGTTTTGTCTTCTGTTTTAACAATTACCGATAGAGCATTGATGTCGCCTTGTGCGTTTTGAGTTTCCTTTTTAAGCACAGAATCATTGATGAGTCCGTTTTTATACTTATTTTGAATCTCATTCACCTTAGCAATAACATCTTTGTTTTTGTCTAACAATATTTTTCTAACACCGTCTTTAGCGTAATTGGTTACCAAGACTTTAGTTGTTTTCTCATCGAAAATACCCATGTAATAGTAAATAGAATCGGTGTTGTCGGTTAACAACACAGTCATTGCTGTTTCGTCTTTCACCTTTCTTTTTTGTGTTTCATCTGATTTTACCGGCAAGTTTAATTGCATGGTTTTGGGTTTACCAAAAGTAGCGGTAAGTACAAAGAAGGTAAGAAGAAGGAAAGCCAAATCCACCATAGGTGTCATATCCACCTTAGTAGATGATTTTTTGGCGCGTTTCTTCGAATGCTTGCCACTCTTACCCGAATCGTCTGTGTTTAACTCAGCCATTTTTTATTATTCTTGTTCCAGGTTAGTAATTAAACTGAAAGTATAAATATTGTATTTTTCAAAGGTGTTGAATACTTTCTTCACCACTTTATAATCTGTTCTACCGTCGGCTTTAATAGCATACTTCAACTTCGATTCTCTCGATTTATTGTAAGCTGCCAATCTTCCGTAAGATATCCAGTCGCCCAATTGATTGCCAATAGAGTCAGTAGGAATACCCAAAGCTTCTTTATCCATTCTACCTCTTTCGTTTTTACTAGCGTTGAGGTAATCTTTAAGTTTGTTTATAGGGTGACCGTAATGCTTGATCAATTCCCATTCTTTTACTTCGTCTTCGGTGAAAGAGATTTTGTATTTCTTACCCATTTCAAGTAAAGTATTTCTGCGTACTTGAGCACCGTCTATGTTGTAGAAAACTCTACCGGCAGTATCCAAAGTGATTTGCACAATGTTGGTATCTGGCAACAACTTATCAGAAACAGAAGAAGGAACGTCAACAATAACAGCTTCATCAGTACGAAAGCTGGCGGTAAGCATAAAGAAAGTCACCAGCAAGAAGGCCAAATCCACCATGGGTGTCATGTCCAACGAAGGATTGCCTCTAGGTATTTTAATTTTTGGCATTGTTGATTACTTTGAATGATGAATTACTAATTATTTTCCTCCTTTGATAGAGATGGTTTTAACGATGCTGAAACCAGCTTCGTCCATACCATAAGTAATAGCATCAATTTTAGTAGTGTAATAGTTGTACATGATAATTGCTACAGCAGAAGCGATAATACCAAGAGCAGTATTTACCAAGGCCTCAGAGATACCTGTTGCTAAGGCAACTGTATCAGGAGAACCAGCTTGAGCAAGAGCCGAGAACGCTTTAATCATACCGAATACTGTACCAATCAAACCTACCAATGTAGCGATTGAAGCACAAGTAGATAAAATCACTAAGTTTTTAGACAACATTGGCAACTCAAGAGCAGTAGCTTCTTCTAGCTCTTTTTGAACAGATTCAATTTTTTGTTCTGTGTTTAACGCAGCATCTTTTTCAACAGTTTGGTATTTTTCCAAACCTGATCTAACTACTGCAGCTAAAGAACCTTTTTGTCTGTCGCATTCAGCTATAGCCGAATTCAATTCATTAGCATTCAATAAGCTTCTTACTTTTTTAATGAAAGAAGTAATTCTTCCTTTTCCTTTTGCTTTAGCGATAGTGATACCTCTTTCTACCGAGAAAGCGATAACAATAAGGTTGATAGCAATCAAAATAGGTACGATGGCAATACCACCTTTATGAATTGTTCCTAAGATGTTGATAGGGTGATTTTCATTGTTGTTGTCTTCGAAGTTGGCTCCGTTACCCAATACATAGATGTAAATAAGGTAAGCTACTGCCAATGCGATTACAATGGTTCCAGAAGCGAAAAGCGACTTTAAGGTGTCGGCTGTAGAATTGTTGTTGCTCATAAAGGTTTAATTTGTATAAATTGTTCTTGCTATTATTCTTGATTTTAAGCAGGGCAAACATACTTAATTAAAGTGGCTTACTTTGTTAAGCCAATATTAATTTAACATAAAATTTACGCGACGGCGAAAATACTAAGATTCTTTGAATTGCCTCCAAGAATCTTAGTAAAATTCGTTTCACTAACGTGAGAGATTTCTATTTCGTATTTCTTACAAGCCGAAGCCAAAATAAGCTCTCATTCCATTAGGATAAACTCCTTCAATAAGAATTCCTCCTTTTTTGGTTTTTAGTTTTTCTGCCACTTCTTCAGTAGATTTAACAGCTTGATTATCGATGCTGGTGATGATAAATCCTTCTTGAATTCCTTGTGCGCGCAGCTTTCCAGCAGCTAAAGAAGTGATTTTAACACCGTTGGTAATGCCTAGCTTTTTAAGTTCATCATTTGAAGGTTTGCCCAAGGTAGCGCCTAACACCGTTTCTTCTTTGGCGGCTAACTCGCTACTACCATTGGTGCTTTTTAGGGTAACTTCGGCAGTTTTTTCTTTGCCGTCTCTTAAATAAGTAATGTTTACTTTGTCGCCAGGGCGGAATAAAGAAACTTGTTCTTGCAGCTCAGCCGACTTGGTGATTTTAATGTTGCCCACTTTGGTGATCACATCGCCTTCTTTTAAGCCAGCTTCTTTAGCGGCACTTCCTTCAAAAGCTTCTGCTACATATACACCTTGAATATTGCCCAATTGTTTTTCTTCGTTGAGCTTTTGGTCGATATCGCGAATTGAAACGCCCAATAAACCTCTTTGCACTTTACCGTATTTCAATAAATCGGTAGTGATTTTTTTAACGATATTGGCTGGTATGGCGAAGGCATAACCCGCATATGACCCTGTGTTTGATGCAATGGCGGTGTTGATGCCTATTAATTCGCCTCTGGTGTTAACTAAGGCACCACCGCTGTTGCCCGGATTCACCGCGGCATCGGTTTGAATGAAAGATTCAATAGCATACTTATCTTGCAGAATATGAATATTTCTTCCTTTGGCGCTAACAATACCTGCGGTAACAGTAGAGGTGAGGTTGAAAGGGTTTCCTACGGCCAATACCCATTGTCCTACTTTTACATCATCTGAATTACCATACAATACCGGACTCAAATCTTTGGCATCTACTTTAATTAAGGCTAAGTCGGTGGTAGGGTCGGTACCAATGATTTCTGCCTTGTAAGATTTGTTATCGTTTAAAGTCACTTCAATTTCTGTCGCACCTTCCACTACGTGATTGTTGGTTGCAATATATCCGTCGGTAGATATAATTACGCCCGAGCCACTGGCAGAGACATCTCTCTGTTTGGGTTGTTGAAATTGTGGTTGGCCGAAAAAGAAATCTTGAAAAGGATCGAAGCCTTGTTGAACCTCTTGTTTACTAACCGTTTTAATATGCACTACCGAGTTGAGGGTAGCCTCTGCAGCAATCGTTAAATCAACGTTTTCTGCGTTGGGAGGGAGGTTACTAACTACATTAAATTTGGTGGGGTTGTCGCTAAAAGCGCTGTTGTTTTGTTGGGTGAAATAAAGTGTGGTTCCCGCTGCGATAGCGCCTCCTGCGAGTGCCACTAAGAATGCTGAGCCTATCTTTTTTAATTCCATAATTAATTATTTAGGATTAGTGTTTCAAAAATAACGCGTTTTTTAAAAAAAACCATATACTCTTGGTGTGTTAAAAAATTTTAACTTTGAAGCCTCAATAAAAAACAATGGCAATACTACAGTTTTATAAGTTACAAGGAGCGGGAAATGACTTCGTTTTAATTGACGACAGAGACGAGAAATTCGATATTAAAAACAATGCATTGGTAAAGTTTTTATGCGATAGAAGGTTTGGTATTGGAGCCGATGGATTGATGTTGTTGCGCAACAAAAAGGGCTACGATTTTGAAATGGTGTATTACAATAGTGATGGCAATGAAAGTAGCATGTGTGGCAATGGAGGTAGATGCATTGCGGCTTTTGCCAATGAAATTGGATTGGTGAAAGAGAAGTATTTGTTTTTAGCGGTAGATGGAGATCATGAAGCCCAATTAAGTAAGGTAGGCGACGCCTATTGGGTGAAACTACAAATGATAGATGTACCCGAAATGGAAGTGGGAGCAGATTATTCTTATTTAAATACTGGCTCTCCTCATTACGTTGTTTTTGTTAAAGATTTGGCGAATTTCCCGGTGGTGGAAGAAGCAAAAAAAATACGATATTCAGAGCGATTTAAAGAAAAAGGAACCAACGTTAACTTCGTAGAAATAATTAATGGTATATTGCACATTCGTACCTATGAACGCGGTTGTGAGGAAGAAACTTTGGCTTGTGGCACGGGGGTTACAGCAGCTGTTCTAGCGGCAGCTCACGCAGGAAAAATTCAACAGAATTCTTTTCCTGTTAAAGCAATGGGAGGAAGATTGAGTGTGAGTTTTGAGAGTGAGGGCAGTGGGTATAAAAATGTATGTTTAGAGGGTCCGGCAAAAATGGTTTTTAAAGGGGAAATAGATGTCGATATTCACCATAAATAATATCAATGCGCTAACGCACGATGAATTCTTAAACAACGGAATTTATTTGCACATTGTGCACGCTACAACAGTTCCGCCTCATTTGGTTTTAAGCATCAACGGTAAGATTTTTTCTTTGAGTACAAAAGGTCCGTCACTCGACGGCAGCATGGAGCAAAACTTACGTTTTTTGCGTTTTAAAAATATCAAGACTTTATTCGTTAAATTAAAATTGCCTTTGCTGGTAACGCAAAACGATTTACTTAAAAGAATTCGCACTATAGTTAGTGCTTATCCTCGAGTAGATATTGGTATTGCTACTTGTTTGTCGCCTATTAAAGATTTTTGCAACGAGATATACCACACCAATACCAATGATGTGCAGTTGATTTTCGATTTGTTTCCAAAGCTTCAAGAGCAAGGATTAGTGGAAGAGATTTACCATTTGCATTTAGATGATGATTTGAAGGGGGGCGTTTTATCTATGGATAAATATTCAGTATTCGAAGTGAATGAGTGCATTCACTCTTCTGCTGGTTTAATACGACGCGCATGAGTTTAAAAAGTGGAAACATCAGTTTAAGGGCTATTGAGCCTAGCGACATCAACATTCTCTTTTCGTGGGAGAACGACACTCAGTATTGGGTGTTGAGCAACACCATGGCGCCTTATTCTAAGCATGTGTTGAATAAATATTTAGATAACGCTCATCTAGATATTTATGAGGCTAAACAGTTGCGAATGGTGATTGAGGTGGATGGTATCAAGCCCATCGGACTTTTAGATTTATTCGAGTTCGATCCTTTTCACATGCGCGCTGGAGTGGGTATTTTAATTGCCGATAATAACGAACAAGGGAAGGGCTATGCTACCGAAGCCTTGAAAATTTTAATAGATTATAGCTTTGCACATTTGCAGTTGAAACAGCTGTTTTGCAATATCACTACCGATAATGAAAGAAGCATTAAGCTTTTTGAAAAGGTTGGTTTCACATGTGTGGGTACCAAAAAATCGTGGCTTAAAACCTACGAAGGTTGGAAAGATGAAAATATGTATCAGTTGATAAATACGAAATTCGATATAGAATAATATGAAGAAATTAATGCGCATTTTTTTAGTGCTCACCATAGTGGCTATTGCAGCGGGTGCTTATGTATGGTTTGGGGTAATTAATAAAAAGATTGAATTAAATGAAAAGCCTTTGGTGATTTACGTGCGCACTGGCGAGGGCTACGAGCAGTTGATTCAGCAAATAGAAGAAAGTAAGGCGGTGGAGAATATGTGGGTGTTTAAAAAGTTGGCCGACTTTAAAAAATTACCCAGCAATGTTTATGAAGGGCGCTATACCATCACCGAAGAAATGGGCTACAACGACTTAATCGTTTATTTCCGCTCTGGAAAAATTGATGAGGTTTCAGTTGATTTTCATTCCATTAGAACCAAAGATGAATTGGCAGAAAGGGTGTCGAAACAAATTGAAGCTGGCAAAGACAGTATTTTGGATTTGTTGAACGATGAGCAATACATGTCGAAATTCGGCTTGAATTCAGAAAATGCTTTGGTGTTGTTTTTACCCAACAAGTACAAAATGTTTTGGAACACCGGCGCCGATAAATTCATTAAAAGAATGGCTAAAGAATACAAGAAATTCTGGACGGCCGAGCGCAAAGCAAAAGCAAAGAAACAAGGCTTAACTCAATCTGAAGCGTCTGTATTAGCCTCTATTGTAATGGCCGAACAAAGTAAAAGAACTGAAGAATGGCCAGTTATTGCTGGTTTGTATTTGAATAGATTACGCACAGGAATGCCTTTGCAAAGTGATCCAACTGCGGTTTACGCTTCTGGTGATTTCACCATCAAAAGAGTAACGCATGATATTTTGGCTATTAATTCTCCTTACAATACTTATAGAAATACAGGCTTGCCACCCGGACCAATTTACCTCCCTGCTCAAGGGGCTATTGATGCTGTTTTGAATGCCGAAAAGCACGATTACATTTTTATGTGTGCATCGGGTGATGGTTCTTTCAAACACAATTTCGCGCGCACTCTAAGAGAGCACAATCAAAATGCACAGTTGTATTGGAGGCAGTTGGATAAGCAGAATATACATTAAAACATTATACGTTTGACAATGAACTTTTTACAGGTAATCAATAAAAGCAAAGAAAAGTTAGGGAAAGAAGAGAAAGAGTTTAAAAAACTAGTGAATCAAGTAAGCCAAGTGCAAGAAGAAATCGACTTGGTGCAGCAAGAGTTAGATGTGGTTTTGCAACGCTATAGTGATGTTGTTTTACCTTTAGTAAATAGCGAGAAGGCTCTAAAGACTTCGTTAATAAAAGCATTGCACAAAAACCTTAAAGAACTAAAATTTTCTAAAAATCAAAAAAGCCGAATTGAAGGGGTGTTAATTTCTTTGTTCGATGAAATGAATTTTGAAGAAAAAATTGAAGATGAAGAGCTAAAAGAAATTTATTCTCAATTTGCACATGAAGAAGAAGAGCAGGAAATGAAGGAAGTAATGGCCCAAATGGAGAAAATGCAAATGGAGAATTATTTTAGAAGTAAGGGCTACAATATTGATTTAGATGCCGTTGATTTTTCTGGAGATCCAGCCGAGATGAAACGAAAAATTCATGCGCAATTGGATGAACAAGAGCAAATGAATAGAGAGCGAGAACAACATTTTAATG
This sequence comes from Chryseobacterium gleum, assembly GCA_945871895.1. Classification (GTDB taxonomy): domain Bacteria; phylum Bacteroidota; class Bacteroidia; order Flavobacteriales_C; genus JAHEZL01. The sequence goes on from CAMBXP010000067.1 coordinate 10,162, forward strand.
AAAATCCTTCCAAGAAATCAAAGAAACAATTAGAAAAGGAAGCTAAAGAAAAAGAAGCTCGCAATTTGCAAGAGAAAGACATAAAATCGATTTATAGAAATTTGGTGAAATTGTTACATCCCGATTTGGAGCAAGATTATGATGAAAAGCTTAAAAAGGAAGATTTGATGAAGCAGTTAACTAAAGCGTATGAAGAGAAGGATATTTATATATTGCTTCAGTTCGAAATACAATACTTTAATAAAGATGCATTGCATATCACTTCCATGGATAGGCAGAAATTAAAAAATTACACCCATTTTTTAAGAGAACAAGTTGAGCAACTCAAAATTCAGTTGCATGAGAAAGTTGCCCACCCTCGTTATTTCAACATTTATCTATATGTTGAAGATGGCTGGCGAAAAGCCAATGCCAATTTGTATCGTCATACATATGAGCTTGCGCGAGAAATTTCTACTCTAGAAATAGCCATTGAAAGCATGCGAAAAAACGACAAAAAGGCTGTTTTAAAATTTGTTGAAAATCATGAAAGTGAATACTTGTCTTTTCCTTTTTTCGATGATTTTCCTTTTTAATTTCCGGCATCTAAACCTCTTGTCGTTTTGCAGTTGCAGGTCCTCACGTAGAGCCAGATAGAATCTGGCTTCAAATAGATTAATGCCAAGCCCCCTTTAAAGATATGCTTCTACTTTACTACTGGTTGAAGCAGTTAGTTGTGCTCCCACATTTTTAACTGATACTCATGCTTCGTTGGCCATCGCGTTGCAGCATGAGTATTGTTAAGTTAGCGTTTCCATGACTTGAGTTATGCGTAAAAAAAATGGCGGCGTATATTGGTTGAAAGATTTGAGGAAATTGGTGTCTGTCCCTTTTTATGTAAAATTCTCATTTAAAACAGGCTCGTGGCGACTGGCTTTAATCACTGCCGACTTTAAATTATCAGGAACTATCGCCAGTGGAACTCCTTTAAAATAGCGCAAAGAATTTTCGCAGCCTGCAATAAATTCCTCCACCATTTGGCTTTTCATCGCTTCTACATATGCGTACTGACTCCAACCTAATATCGCTACAAACACCTGCGACTGCTTGATTTCTCCAGTGTCTGTATCCACGTAAGGCAGGGTCACGCCTGCATAATCAACATACATTTTATCACCAACCTTATGTTCGATATGCATTGAAGGATTTACTTTTTTACTCCATTGGCGGTAGTAATGATAAAACTGAGTGAGCTCATAACCCTCTGGATTATCCCTTTTATACTCTGTAAACTGACGCGCAAGAGTCATTCCTCGTTTGCGCAACTGCTTTTGCATCAAAGGAAAAAACTCAATCAACTCTTTTAATTTATTGCCTTGAACAATTTCTTTTGGAGGATGGAATCGCTTGTTTAACTCAAGATCCCCGAGCTTTGATAATTCCTCCCAAGTGGTTTTTAAGCCTCTGAAAACCTTTACATAATGCTTCACCGTGTTTTTAGAAACACCCAGGCGTAAAGCGATTTTCTTCTTTCCTATTTCTTGTGAATAGAGTTTTATGATCTGACGTACTTTGCTCATACTAATTGGTTTATTGGCCATATATTTTTTAAGTTTACTTCTGTGCAAAGTGCACAAATTTGAAACTCAAAAACACATCGCTAAAAACCGATGATCAAATCAAAATGGGTGGGGTCAGTTTCCCCCGAAATAAAGGGGTCAGTTTACTCCGAAAAAAGGGGGTCAATTTCAGCCCACGAAGTGGGGGCTGTTTTGCCGTTTTTTACACTCCTGACATCTTACCTACATTCTAAAATATTTTTTTTGTTTTAAAGTGCAACTTATTAAAAATCAATAAGTAATAATTACTGTAGTGATTTTGCCAAAATTTAGCTTCGTATTTCGCATCAAATAAGCTGTTAAATTTAATCGTGGCAAAAGTTAATTTAAAATTAAATTTTATGAAAAAATTCACTTTAGCATTTTTGGTTTTGGTGAGCCTTTTATCACATAAAACTTTTGCGCAAACATTTAATTGGAGTTTTAACAATAACACTTTGGAGGGATGGACATTGGCCAATCAGCTCACGCAATCAAGTATTTCGGGAGGAATTGTAACATTAAATATTACGGGTGGCGACCCCTACATGTTTTCTGCCACGAACCTGAATTTTAGTGCTGCCGACAAAAAGATTTTGAAAATTCAATTGCAAAATAACAGCAGCGATGCTACTTTTCAGCTGTTTTATTTGACTGATAAAGACAAGTCGTGGAATCAACAGAAATCTTTGACTTTTGCTGTTAAAACTGCACAAAGTACTATTAGCACCTATTATGTTGATTTTAGTTCGAGCTCACTGTGGAAGGACAATATTTATCAACTTCGACTTGACTTAGGTACCAATAATGGCGGACAGGTTGCTATTGATAACATTTCATTTATTCCTAAAACCGATGTATGGAATTTTACTATCGATAAGGAAAATTGGCTTATGGAACATTCAGTAAGTGAGGCGGTGACAGGAGGTAAATTACAATTGAGTATTACAGGTTCTGATCCTTACATTAAATCTCCTGCCGACATTTGCGTTAGTGCCGAGTTGTACACCTCATTGGAAGTTTCTCTGCAAAATTTTAGCAATGAAACGCAGTTTCAGGTTTTTTGGATTACTGATAAAGACAACAGTTGGAATCAAAATAAATCGGCAAATGTTGCTGTAAGTAAAGCCGATGCCACTTTTAAAACTTATAGTATCGATTTAGTGAGTAATCCAAACTGGAAAGATTTGATTACTCAAATAAGAATTGATTTAGGCAATGGAACTCTTGCGCCTTATTCTGTTTACATCGATTACGTTAAATTTACAAAAGAGAATTTTTTCTTAGACAATGGCATTGTTAAAGTTGGGCAGGATTTGTTTAGAGGAGGTGCGATCAATCACATATCTGCAAATGGAACCAATAGAAATTTAGTGAACATTCATGATGAAGGAAGATACATTCAACAATCGTATTATGCTGGAAATAAACTAAACCGCCAACAAGACGGACAAAGCCCTTCTTGGAGTCCATGGGTATGGAATCCAATTCAAGCAGGTGACGTGTACAAAAACAGAGCTCAAATACTTGAACACAAAACAAATGGCGTAGATAGTATGTATGTGAAATGCGTACCAATGTTGTGGGATATGAACAATATGCCTGCCGAGGCGGAGATGGAGCAATGGACCTATTTATCGGGAAATGTTTTGCATATCAAAAACAAAATAACTTGTCACCGAACAGATAATATTTATGGTGAAGGTGTTGTTAAAGACCAAGAGTTACCTGCAGTATATCCAATTTCAGCCCTTAAAAATTTGTACTATTATTCAGGTTCAAAGCCATTCACCAACGACACCATGAGTCATCCTGCAACTGTGAAATTAGAAACCAATCATTTTTGGGGAATTTACAATAAGGTTAATGAAGATTGGATGGCCTTTGTGAATGACACACTTTGGGGAATGGCCGTTTACAATACCAATAATTACAAGTTTTTGGCAGGTATGACTGGCTCTGTGGGTGGCGAAAGCATGAGCAGCTCTACTTCCTACATCTCTCCGGTTGCTTTAAGCAGTTTAATGAAAAATTCGGTGTACGAATTTGAATATCAACTTATCATTGGTTCTTTGAGCGAAATAAGAAACAGCGTTTACAGTTTACACGATAAAGGTCCGTTTGGCAATAACGTAATTTTTATTCCAGGTAAAATCGAAGCAGAGCAATATGATAAAGGAGGAATGGGTATTGGTTACTTAGATAAAACACTTGCCAATGGTGGTAATTTTTATAGAACCAACGAAGGTGTAGATATCAAACAATTTGTTAACTCACCTACGCAGTACAGTGTTGATTCTATTGAAAGTGGTGAGTGGTTGAAGTATCATGTTTATGTTGATTCTACTTCTACTTACGAACTCTCATTTCAGTATTCAACCGTGCAGCCTGCTATGTTACATATTGAAGTAGACGATAAAAATGTAACTGGAACCATTCAATTGCCTTCTACAGGAAGTATCAACAATTATATTAATCACCTAATCTCCCAGAAAATGAACCTAACCAAGGGCAATCACATCATTAAAGTATTTTTTGAAAATGATGGAATGAATCTAGATTTCGTTGAAATTAGTGAAGAGCGAAATATAGGATTAAAAATTACCGAACCAGAGTCTCTCGTTTTTGATGTTTTTCCAAATCCTTCTAATGGCGATTTTGTACTCACCTATGCTGGAGAAAATTCTATAGCAAAAGTGTATGATATTCAAGGAAATTTTGTCATGCAGTTCACTGTTAAGAAGGGAGCTAACCAATTTAGTTTAGATGCCTATTCAAACAGCATGTACATTTTGCAAATTGACGATAGAGTGAAAACAATTGTAGTTCAAAAATAATTTTTAGTTGAGTGTAAAAGCTCGATGAAAGGGAGTATAAATAAAAAATAAATAAGAACCTAAAATCACTAAGGAGAGAGTTCAATCTGCAATAAACTTCAGCGAAAAATGCCACACCTATTTCACCTAGTTTGTGCGGCAAATATAAAATTGATTGCAATCTAACTTCAGTGACTTGAAAACCAAAGGTATGTTCGCTTTCCAATGTGGGCATACCTACTTAAACTTTATGTAAAATATTTAATATGAGAAAACTCTTATTAATACAACTTGCTTTATGCTTTGCTATTGTAGCAAAAGCTCAAACATTTACAAGCAGTAATCTACCGATAGTAATTATTAATACCGATGGTAATGCAACTATTCCCGATGAACCAAAAATTGGGGCTAGTATGAAAATAATTTACCATCCCGATGGTGGTAGAAATTATATGAGCGATCAAAGTAATCCTTTATTGCTCAAAGTAATTGGGGACAGCGACCAGGTTTAATAGTTTTTCATGCGTTAATTAGGGACGGTAATTGGGGACAGCGCCCCAGTTTTTTTATGAAAATCAATGTAGAATAGAAAAGGGGACGGACGGTAATTAAAAAAAAGATAAAGTTAGTTCATTGAAATTTTGTGATGATTTTGCAGATGTTTTTTTATCTTAGATGAAAGGAAAATAATCTACTTTTTCATCTAAACGAAATGCAGGCACTCAGCGGAATATACGCAAGTTCATCCACCGATGATTATGCTGTTGGAGAGAACGCAGAGGTATATCGATTAACAGGTTCGGCGTGGGAATATAAAGGCCATAATAAGTTGGTGGGTGGTTATAGCGATGTGAATGTATCATCGGTAAACATACCTCGTTTCACCAATTTAGGTAAGGTGTACACCCTTTCGGGCAGTAGCTTGTCGGCAGAAAATTTCACCTCGTTTAATGGCAGCATCACCGAAATTGAAAACAATACCACTCAAATATGGGCAGTTACCAACACAGGCAACATTTACAAAAACTTTGGTAATGGCACCTGGAATTTACAACACAGCACCGCGCAGGCTTTAAATACCATATCGGCAACAGCCAATGGAGATTTAGCAGGTGGTGTAAATGGTAAAATATATCGTACGGTAGGTTCGGCGTGGAGTACAGCCAACGAGGCTAAAATACAACCGCTAAAAGCTATTGCCTTCGATGGAAAC
>CAMBXP010000068.1 GCA_945871895.1 Chryseobacterium gleum
TTTTTTCTTTTTGGCCTACATTGTTTGTTGAAATTAAAGGTTTTTCCTATAAGTTTTTCTATTTTCTTAATAAACTTAGAATCGCCTGCAGGGCGGTCAATTCTACATTGATTTTCATAAAAAAACTGGGGCGCTGTCACTAATAATAAGGACTACTAAAGTAAAACTAATTATAGTTTAGAACTTCCACAAACAAAAAAACACCAGCCATTTACAGCCAGTGTTCTTTCAGTGCTTTGTTTTTAGCAGACCTTATTTTGGAAGGGTGTCAGCTAATATTTATTTCTCTCTTTTTTACAAAAGCACCAATTGAAACACGACCCTACTGCCAATCCCACATTCCTATTCCTCCAATCAATATGAATTCAACAATTAAATGGTAAGCTAAACAAAGTAAAAGTAAAACATGTCTTAATCCTTTATATCCAGTTATGCTTTTAAAAATTACTCGAATACAAACTAACGAATAGAGAATAAAAACAATTACTAATATTTTTTGAATCCAATCATATTCAACTCTTTGCAAAAAAGGGAAAATATGATAAATCAGGAAAACACATGGAGCTAAAACCAAGTGAAGTAATGTCAATTTAAATGCAATATCTAATTTCATACAGTAATTTATTTTTCTCTAAAGTCATTAATAACTTTTTCACCTGCAACACTATCTCCATCATCTTGTTCTGGAAACCCTTGAACATTAAATGCGTCCTTATACTCCGAAAAAATAAGTTCTCCATTACCAGAAATTTCTGATGTAAAATATGCTCTTTCCTTAAACTGCGTAGCGTTCAGACTTTCTAACTCAACAGCTTCTGGATGAGATAACACTCCATACAACTGATGCGGCTCAGAACCTGTTCCATCATGTTTCCACCCATAGGTATTCCACCAAGTGTAATTAACAGTTCCACTATATTGAAGCTCACCACCTGTCATTGTAACAGTAACAGTTCCATTTACCATTATGCGGTCAGTGCCTACAGCAAGAGCATAATCAGTCCCAAGAGGACCTACTCTAGCTGTGCCTTGTCCATTCATAACTGATGCTGAAAAATCAATTGTAATACTTTGTCCTTCGGTCAAACCTTCTGTTTTCCTATCTATTGTACTTTGAATTGATGAGTTAGCATCATTTCGTAAATCTCTGAATCCAATGTTGTTGCTAAGAAATTTGTATGCATAAATGTCATATCCTCCTTCACCTAACATATACCTACCTAAATTTCTCCTAGCCCAATCTTTTCCAAAGTTATCAAAAGCACCTGTGGTGTATTTAGCTTTATTTACTGCTGCTCGCAAATCTACTGCATCGCCGCGAACTTCACCAGTAAGCCCTGACCATAAACTGAGAACATTAGCCTTAGAACCCAAATCAGGTAATCCTTGAGCCTGTCTAAGTTCAGTCATATAACTATACCATCTTTTTTCTATGGTAATATCAATATAGGTTTCGGAATACTTGAATTGAGTCAAAGGGTCTCCAGGTCCTTTACCTTCAACTTCTACCCATCTAATTGGATTATTCGCAGCATAGCAATAGGGACTCCAAGCAGGGTACTTATTTTCATCAGGGTCGACCGATATGAATCTTGCTAATCTTCCATCATAAATGCTTCTACCTCCAAAATCATAAGCGTTATTCTCACCTTTGATTTCATTATCCTTCTCCATCCCATTAAATCCATATCTATAGCTTTCACTTGCAAACTGTCTATCCTCAATCGCACCACCATAAGCCTGATAATCACTACTCATCAATATCTCCGCTTCATAGAGTATAACGTATTATAGAAATCAATAACATCAAGACGACACCTATACAAAATGGAATTACACAACTTGAAAATCAAAGAACGAATATTCGTCTAAAGTAATATTCGACTTTTAGTCCTCCAACTTTTAACAAAAAAAGGATGCTATTTTCTTGGCATCCAAAACAAATTAATTAGATTATTCGTATATTAGTGGTATGAATACTAAAGCTCACAAAATACTTGAAATACTAGGAACTAGTGAGAATGGTTATCCATTAAGTGTTGCCAGATTAGAAAAAGATATTGAAGAAGCTGAGGCTGATATTAGAGCTGGTAGAGTATATACTACCACTCAAGTAAAAAGCCTTTTAAAACTAAGTAATATGAGTTTACAAGCGAGAAAATTAAGTATAATTGATTGGGTACTGCATCTGCACGATGAGGATTCAATAAAACAATTGGAAAAGATATATAGCAAGTATTCTTATATCCATCCACCTGCGATTTCAAATGAAGAAATGTATGCCCGTCATACAAAGTCTTTAAAACAGATTGAAAAGGGTAAAGTGGTAAGTCATGCTGATGCGAAAAAACGATTCGGTCTTTAATGGGGAAATTCACTTTAGATTGGACTGATTTAGCTCTCGAAGCATTGGAAGAAATCCATGATTTTATTACCAAGCAAGCACAATCAGAAGCACCCGCTAAAAAAGTGGTGAAGAAAATTTTCAAAAGTGCTGAGATATTAAAAACAAATCCTAGCTCCTTCCAAGAAGAACCATATCTAAAAGAAAAAGGATTGTCCGCAAGATATTTAGTTGTTGGCATGTACAAAGTTATTTATGTCGTTAAAGGTAAAACCGTTATTATCACCGATGTATTTAACACTTATCAGCATCCGTCTGAGATGAATAAGTAGTTCTGTTTTCTATCATTGATTAAATTTTACCGCAAAGAATTTCTGCACCTTTTCCGATAACGTATTCGGAACTAGCAAAGTCCGTTAAAGGGTCAGAGGAATATAGAAGTTATATTACACAAATCGGTGACAACAATATCTCTTTGCCTGTCCTCTATAGTGCTTCCATAGCATTGGAAATCTTGACTCATCAATATCTCCGCTTCATAATGAGCATTTTCACTATTTTAAAGAACTACGATTTTAATATTCATTCTTGTCGCTAATAAGCAACATTGTGTTTTTAGTTTTTCACCCTACTTTTGCACTCCTTTTTTCAAACTAAACATTTTTATGGATGCAATTATCGAAAAGAAGAATCGTAGAAGTATTTCTACTCATATCAAAATTTTAACTCGTATTGGTGCTTTACCTGATGAATATAAAAACATCATTCATAGAAGCCAGTTACATCGTTATGAAAATGAAAGTACCGATAAACATATCGGTCATGAATTAGCTCAACTTGTTGATGATAAAATTCAACTTATTAGAGATTTAAACAAACATCAAAATGCTGAGAAAGGGGAGTGTAAATTAAAAAAGTGACAGACGGTATTTTTTTCATTTCTACTTCAAGTTTCATTTTAATTTAGTTAATTTTTACACTGCCTCTAAAATAAAATGAGCATCGATATTCAACTTAGTATGTAATTTTTTAGCTAGTTCAATATTCAATTTTCGTTTGCCAGCCAATAACTCAGATATCCTTGCCTCACTGACACCAAGCACCTTAGCCAACTGTTTTTGTTTAAGATTCATTTCAAACATTTATGAGACAAAGGAGTATTGTACTGATTATCCGCAATTGTACCTATAAACTTAATTAGGCCTCATCCCCAGCCCTTCTCCAAAAGAGAAGGGTGCCTGGGTGTGAAATGCATTTTTGAAGTAGTGGCTTCCTTCTCCTTTGGAGAAGGACCGAGGATGAGGCCACATTTTGAAATGATTTAACTGTTGCAATTCTGAGGCATGAAGAAACTATCGTCCTAAACTTCAAAAAACACTGAATTAACAAAAACGATTATTTGCTTCTTTTGAAGGCTTTCACCACTTCCAACCAAAACACAGCAACAAAGGCTGCAGCAATAGATATTATGAGTTGAAGCGCACTTAAATGCTCGAATTGAAAAAAGCGCGACAAAGGATTAATCAATAAAAGAAGCGCGGTTACAGCAACGGTAATGAGAATAATAATACCCACTAAATTGTTTTTGTATTTAAGCGTAGTAAAACAAGAATAATACGCCGAACGGTTTTCTAAGGTTAAAAATATATTGGCGGCTACCAAGGTGCAAAAAATCATGGTACGTGTACCCTCTTCGCTCATTTGATGCGCCACACAGCCTACATAAACACTTAATGTTGCTATTGTAATCACCAAACCTTGAACAATACTTACCGCCAATTCCTTCCACGAAAAAAAAGTAGCGCTAAGCAAGCGTGGTTTTTGCAACATGGCATTTTTCTCCATCGGTTCATTTTCATAAATGATAGAACAGGTTGGACCCATAATCAACTCTAAAAAAATGATGTGGATGGGCGAAAAAATAGAAGGAAATTTCCAGCCCAAAGCCAAAGGAATAAATACCGTAAAAATAATGGGAATATGAATGGAGATAATATATTGAATAGCCTTTTTCAGGTTAGAATATATTTTTCTACCCATGGCAATTGCAATTACCATTTTCGATAAATCATCTTCCAACAATATTAAAGAAGAAGCTTGTTTAGCTATCTCGGTTCCTTTTTTACCCATGGCGATACCAATGTGCGCAGCCTTAAGTGCAGGTGCATCGTTCACACCATCTCCCGTCATGGCCACAATTTCATTTTGTGCTTTTAAGGCATTGATAATTTTTAATTTTGCTTCGGGAAACATGCGCGTGAACAAATGCGTTTCGAGCACCGTTTTTTGTAAATCGGCATCACTCAATTTCATTAAATCTTCTCCACTTATTTGCTTATCGAAATTTTTAAAACCAACTTGTTTGGCAATGGCTTTGGTTGTCTCTTCGTTATCACCCGTAATAATTTTAACGGCGATACCTGCTGCATAAAAATCTTGTAAAACAGTGTCTATATTTTTTTTGGGAGGATCATAAAACGCAACGATACCTATAAATTGAAAATCGAAATCCTGTTGTTTCTCGGGAAAAGCAGCACCAGCAAAAGAAGCTTCACTCACCGCTAAAATTCTGTAGCCTTCTTTAGTCAGCTCAGAAATTGCATTTGTAATTTTTAGTTTTTCAGCATCACTAAGTTTACAAACACTCATTATTGCTTCGGGCGCACCTTTAGCTGCCACCAACAATTCGCCCGATGTGCGCTTAAACAAATGTGTCATCATAGGCGGCTTGCCCTCTAATGGATATTCATGCGCCATAGTGTATTGCAAACGCTCATCGCTTTTCATGATTTTTGAATAAGCCGCATGCAATGCAATTTCCATAGGGTCGAAAGGAATCATTTCGCTTGCCCACATAGCAGCTGTTATGAGCTTTTCTTCATCTTCATTAAAAGTGGCTTCGGCATCTGTAATTTTTGCAGAACGCAGTGCAAAGAGTTTTACCAAACTCATTTTATTTTCGGTGATGGTTCCAGTTTTATCGGTGCAAATAACGGTAGCACTACCTAAAGTTTCCACCGTTTTCATTTGCTTAACTACAATGCCTGTTTGCATCATACGCCAAGCACCCAATGCCATAAAGGTGGCGAAAGCTATTGGAATTTCTTCGGGTAAAATACTCATGGCCAAGGTGAGGGCCTTTAACAAACTGCCTATTAAATCGCCAAACACCAAGTAATTTATTATCCAAAAAATCACAAAAATAACAGCACCAATAAGCGCCATTATTTTTACAAAAGAATTTATTTTTAGCTCTAAAGGTGTTTTCTCTTCTTTGATGTTTTCTAAACTTTTGCCAATCTCACCCAACTTGGTTTTATTACCAATGGCTAACACACAAGCAATGGCCAATCCGCCCACGACCGTTGTTCCTCGATAAATAATATTGATTTCGCTGTCTTTGGTTTTACTTACCCACATCGACTCTCCAGTTAAAATAGATTCATTTACCGAAAAATCATTGGAGTGCACAATCTTAGCATCGGCATTTATCAAAACACCCTCTTCAACTACTATGAAGTCGCCTTGCACCAACTCATCACTGTGTATCTCTAAACACTCACCATTGCGCAGCACTTTGCATCGTGGCTGCGAAATTTCTTTTAATTTATCTAAGGCATTTTTGCTTCTTTTTTCTTGATATAAAGAAAGTGCCGACTGAAATAAGATGGCTGCAGTTAAAAAGATGCCATCACCAGTTTTTCCACTTATGAAATAAATAATGGCTGCTGCGAGCAGTAACAGCACCATGGGGTCTCTAATCATTCCTCCTACTATTTCTATAAAACGATTAGACTTTTTATATTCTAAACGATTGTAACCATGCTGCTTCCTTGAGTTTAAAACCTCTTCGTCGTTTAATCCTTTTATATTAAAATAATTGTTGTCCATTTACACTTTCTGCACCAGGGCTTTTTGGCCGCTCAAGGTAAAGAAATTCTCCTTATCAATTATCAATTTCTGTTCATCTCTTCTCGATTTTTCGACAGTTAAGCGCGCCATTAAATAACTAACTGTTGATTCTGCGCCCTGATTCAAATTCACATAATTTTCTTCCAAACCATCGTAACATCCACCAGTACAAGGATTGTACATCACTTGTTCTAAATGATTTTTACCCAAAAACCAATTGAATGAGGTTTCCATTTTTTCTTGATAACCTTCACCGTAAAACATATCGTTGAATTTACTTAAGGCTAAAATTGAATAGGCTACATCTATGGGTTGTTCACCGCCCATTACCACCGCTATGGTTTCTTTTCCTCTGTGCAGCCAGCCTTTATTCGACACCACTTTTATTCTATCGTCGGTAAATATTTTCGACAATAAAAAATCGAAAGAACTACGCGCAACATCTAAATAATTAAATTGATTGGTACTTAAGTAAGCGCACAACACAATCTTCTAAACACATAAAATATTTTTGCCAAAACTCTTCGGTAAGTTCATCCAAATTCTCTACTGCAACAATTTGAATATCGGGACGAACACGATGTAAAAAATGAAGTTTTCCTTTTATTCTTCTTGGAAAGAAAATCACGTTTTTATCCCACATCAATATATTTTTCGCAAGTTGCTCAACACCTTTCCAAGGCTGATTATAACGCACATATTTTTCGTTGAGTCCGCACTTAAAACTTGCCAAATGACTAAACTCTTCATATGAAATTTGAGGCACTATAATCCCTTTCTTATCCCAGGTTTTTAAATCTTTAGAAACAGCTAATGCTCCCAACGCATTAATTCCATCATAAGCTGTATAAGAGAGATAGAACAATCCATCTATCTTCACAATTCGAGGATCTTCTACCCCATGCTTTTCATAGGGATGTTGCGAAAACAAAAGAGGCACTTCGTGTCTATCGCCTACCTTTAAAGGAGAGGAAAGTGTGCAATATCCCACACTTGAAAAGTTGCCCTTGCTAACCGCACGATAAAACATATGAATCACTCCATCATCTTCTATCACTGCCGGATTCAAAACGCCTTCATTCTCGAATCCCAGCTTTGTTTTCCCTAAGATTACTCCTTCTTTTTTAACTTCAATCATATCGTTGTTCTTAATTAATATATAATAAAAAAGGACAGGCCTTTAAACTCCTGTCCTCTCTTTCCCGTCATTTACCCGCAAAGTCTATTAAACTAGCGTACTCAATGAGGTGAGTGTTTTTACACTTTAAGCAGCTGACCTTTTTTAATAATGTCGATCACTTCCTGGCGATTTTTCTTCAATCTGCTTTCAACACGAGCTAACAAATCGTTCTCTTTACCAACTACAAATTTCAAATCGGCATCGGTCAATTGTGGATACTTTTTTTTCAATTGTTTCGATTGCGTTTCCCAGTTTCCCACCATTTTAAATGCCACTGTAGTCAATGCTTCAGTTGGTTTAATTTTGTTTTTACTTTCCATAATATAAATTTTAATTGATTAAATATTGTTGGTCAAAGTTGCATTTGTTTGAAGGATAAAATCTTACACGATTTTGCAAAAAAGTTACATGATTATCACCTATTCAAAACATCTTTTTTCTCCAAAAACTCGGCTTTCGTAATTTGTCCAGACGCATACTGCTTCTTCAAAATATCCATTGCCGAATTCTTCTTTGTTCTTTGAAAAGGAACATCGTAAGGCGTGGCAAAAATCCACACCAAAAGTATAGCCCAAACAAACCACCAAGTAAGGTGCATTCCCCAAATGTGATAACCATCGTACATCATATCAAAAAATTTAAAAGTGAATTAATTCGCTAAAAAAAACAGAATAATAAAATCATTATTATTACAAAAACGATATCAATGTAGCGGGCTAACAAATTCATCAAATAGCCAACCTGACTGCGTTTCCATCGTGATTTCATGCACAAAGATGAGGGTATTGGGAGCTAATAGTGTTACACAACATTTAGATAATGTTGCAAAATTCACACATGGGAAAGTATTCTTAAAAGCATTTACTTCATATAGAGGAAAGCTTGGCTCAACTCATTTTTCACTTAGCCAATCTTATTCCTTCTTGCTCGATCACTATCAATCGCTGCTTATACAAATGTCCCACTGCTTTTTTGAAAGTTTTTTTACTCTCGCCAAACAGCTGATAGATAAAATCGGGATTTGATTTATCTGTCACTCGAAGGAAACCACCATTCTCTTTTAATTTGGCGATGATGATGCTGGTTAAATCTTTAGATTGTTCGAAGCTCACTTTACTAAGCGATAAATCTATCTTCTCGTCTTCACGAATTTTTTTGATAAAGCCTTTCATTTGATCGCCAATGCGCAATGGCTTGAATACTTCGTTTTTGTAGAGTACTCCTGTATGCAATCCGTTTACTATGGCTTTATAACCCAGTGGCGTTTTGCCAAATACCATTAAATCTACTTCATCACCTTCTTCAACATCTAAGGCATAAGTATCCAAGAATTTCTCCACTTTGGCAGAACCTACAATTCGTCGGCTTACTTTATCTAAATAAACATAAACCACTACCGACTGCCCTTCTTCTAAATTCTCGCGCTGCTCGGCATAAGGAATCAACAAATCTTTAAGCACTCCCCAATCGGCAAAAGCTCCAAGCTCATTCACTTCTAAAACTTTCAATGCGCCGAACTGTCCAACTTGTACCAAAGGTTTTTCGGTGGTGGCCACCGGTCGGTCTTCAGAATCCATGTAAACGAAAGCCTCTACTTCATCGCCAATTTTCTTTCCTTCGGGAATATATTTTTTGGGCATTAGGATTTCTCCTTCTTCGCCACCATCTAAGTAAACTCCGAAATCAACCGCTCGGTTGATTCTCATTGTATTTATTTTTCCTATTTCAGCCATACTATAAAGAAACTAAAAATTTCATTGTATCTACTTCATCTGCGAAATCATTTAAACCCGGACATTGGGCGTGTCCGAGCGACAAAGCGCCCTCTACCTTACCCACCACACACTGTATCTTCGCTTTGTATTCGGCAATAGAATCTTTCACCTCTTGTATATTTTCATATTGATGGTAGTGCAACACCGACACCGATGAGAAAGGCGAAGCATTCTCTTTCATAAAGAAGAATCCGGCATCAATAAATGGGTCTTTATTCAACAGCATCACCGCTTTTTGATACTCTAAATTGTTTTGGTATTTGTTGTTTTCCAAATAAGGCAATTGAATTTGAAAAGCCTCTATCATGGTTTTAAACTGATAACCTTTGGGCACAAAAACCTTTGATACATTTCGGCAACCTAAACCATAATACTGAAAAACATCTTTCGAAAACTCATTCAATTCAGCCTCCGTTTCTGTTCCATCGAGCACTGCCACAGAAATTCTATTTTTGCGAATGATGTTGGGATATTTACCAAAGTAATAATCGAAATACTTAGCAGAATTGTCGCTGCCCGTTGCAATCACCGCTTCGAAATTTTTCATTGGTCGCTCGATAAATTCAACTTTATCGGCGAAATAAGGCTCTATTTTTTTAAGAATCTCTGTAAGGGCAGGCATCAAATGCATATCATCGCTTGAGGACTTCACCACGGCGGTGTGTCCGCACAACAAAGTACACAACAAATCGTGAAAGCCCACCATGGGTATATTGCCGGCCATGATAAGTAACACTCTTTTAGGCGAACTTATCTTATTCATCTCTTCGGCATATTTAGCCGCAAAAGTTTTTAAGTTCTCTTCGTGTAAAAACTCTTGAATACCTTCAGCCGACTGCATCACACTTTGGATAGAAAACCAGCCGTTGTAGCTCTTCGATAAATGAGCAGCAGCAAGGAATTTCTCTTCCTGTGGATTCAATTCAACAGCTTCCCCTTTGTGAGATTTTATCACCCTTTCGAGCGACTTTCCCCACAACACCAGAGAATTTATTCTTTTATCTAAATTCATTTATTCAAAACTATTTGTATTTTCGCCTACAAATTAACACAATAATTGTTGACTCATGGCTATAATGATCACAGAAGAATGCATTAACTGCGGCGCCTGCGAACCGGAATGTCCGAATAATGCTATTTATGAAGGTGGAGTTGAATGGAGAATCTCCGACGGCACATCTATTAAAGGAAATGTAACTTCACCAACAGGTAATTCATACGAAGCTGATGCTGCGAACGAACCTAAAGCAAGTGATGTATATTATATCGTTAGCGATAAATGTACTGAGTGCAAAGGTTTCCACGACGAGCCTCAGTGCGCGTCTGTTTGTCCGGTTGACTGCTGTGTAGATGATCCTGAACACAGAGAATCAGAAGAAATATTATTGGCTAAGAAAGCTTTCTTACACTTATAATAAGTACGCTGTTAATAAAATAGATACCCCGCTCCACAATACGAGCGGGGTTTTTGCTTTATATTGCAAGCATGAACAAAATACTCATCATCTTATTTATATTTTTCGCTACTGCAGCAAAAGCAGAGGAAATTTCTGTTTTAGAAGATTCGCTGCTTCACATTTCTACCAAAATGTTGGATGCTGCTGGCGACGATGAATTAAAATTCTCACTCAACAATCAATTTCAACAATTACTGCACAAAACTTTAGAGCATCCTGCCTCTTTTAAGTATGAATTTAAAAAGCTTAACAATATAACCCGACTCACCACTCCCGATTTAGAGTACAACATCATCACTTGGATGGTAGCAAACGGCGATGGTATTTTTAGGTATTTTGGCTTTACACAACACTTCGACAAAAAAGCGAAAAAGATGTATGTGTATAGTTTGGTTGACAACGAAAAAGACATTGCAGCTTTTAGCACTTACGACGATTCTACCTGGTATGGCATTTTATATTATGAAATAGTGCCACAAAAAATTAAGGGAAACAACACTTACCTGCTGTTAGGTTTTGATGGAAACGATTGGCTCACCAAAAAAAGAGTCATTGAACCCATTACATTTGGCTTTCATGGTAAACCTACTTTTGGCGCAACTGTTTTTAAAGAAAGCGGCGAACCTGCCAAAAAGAAAAAAACTAAAACCAAGAAAAATGCACCGCCTGTAAAAAAGAAAAAGGTAAAGGCTGAGGCATTAAAATCAAGAATGATTTACGAGCATTCGGCCCAAGCATCAATGTCGCTTACCTTCAATAAAGATTTAGGTATGATTGTATTCGATCATTTGGCGCCAAGCGATGAGAAATACAAAGGAACTTACGCCTTTTACGCTCCCGATTTTAGCTACGATGGCTTTGTTTTAAAGAACAACAAATGGTACTTAAAACCAAATTTAGATGCCCGTAACCCTAAGAATAGTAAAGCTAAAAAGAGCGATACTATTGGAGTGGAGCCGAAGTAGTTGTTTTTCTCGTAGAGTCAGATAGAATCTGACTTAAATAGAAAATATAATACCAATTAAAAGGAAATAATCTATTTTAAGACAGATTCTATCTGTCTCTACGAAGACTTAGAATAGATGTGGACGTATTTTTGTAAGTAATCTGTAATTTTATTTTTTCATCGTTGCCATTTTTCTCCTTTTTTATATTCTAGCACCACTAACTAAACAAATAAAAAGTTTACTTTTTGTAAACTTTCACCTATCTTTACATTAGCACAACTGAAAATTCACCTAGTGAAAAAGCAAAGTATTGAAGACTTCATTACTGAGCATAGAAATAGCATAAGTTCTTTTAAACTATGGCTTTCAGCAATTAAAACAGCACGTTGGAACATTCCCGAAGACATTAAAAAATCATTTAATTCGGCAGACATTCTTGGTAAAGGATGTAACAGATTTGTATTTGATATAGCTGGCAACCATTATAGAATGATTTGCAAATACACCTTTGGAGAAAAAGAAGTTCATTTATTCATTTACTGGCTTGGCACACATGCAGAATACGATAAGATTTGCGCTAAAAAAGAACAGTTTACAATAAACATTTACAAAAGTAAATAATATGGAAACCTTGAAATACAAAATAATAAAGTCGAAAAAACAATACTTTGAGTACTGTGATATTCTTGAACAACTATTGGATTTAAAGAAAAAGAGCAAGGAAATTAAAGACGAAATAGAATTACTTACTCTGTTAATCGAAAAATGGGATAAGGAACACAATTCATTCTCTGACGCCAACCCCATTGAGCTTTTACAATACTTAATGAAAGAAAACAATTTAAAAGCTAAAGATCTAGCTACTATTCTCGATTTAAGCAAAGGGATGGTTTCTGAAATATTGAATTACAACAAAGGGATGTCGAAAGAAGTTATTAGAAAACTTGCTCATCATTTTAAGGTGAGTCAGGATGCATTTAATAAGGCGTATGATTTGAAGGTTGACGGAAAAAAGGCGACGTAATTTAAAACTTAACTAAACAAGTTCTTAATGCACATGCCCTGCCTCAGCAACATAAACATCTTTCTCCACCACATTTCCATCTTTACTGAAGATTCCGGGGTATGTTGATTCACCCATTCCATTTCAACGTGACACAGGTATTCCTGCGGAAGTTGACCCACCCTTTTAGATATAGAGGGACGGTAGGGATAGCCGGCAACTTAAGCCACTTATTCACCACTATATCTTGATAAATCAATAGTTCAATAAAAAAGGGAGTGGAAAAAAAATTGACTTTTGGTCAAAAACCACTCCCTTAAAAAAAAATGTATGTCAAATGTGTTAAAAAATTGCGTTCGCAGTTAAGCGAAAAACAAATAGTTTTTAACAGCGAAAAGTCAGGATGGAAAAGCCTAAGCGAGGCGGGGGTGAATAGGTTTCATCCGCTGGGGTAACAGAACGATTGATTGTTACGTTGTTGTGTTAAGGTATTGTATAAATCCTTAACTTTATATAAAATATTGAACCTATGAATATTCAATCTGAAAAAATAAAACTTGCAATGATGTTGCTTGCTACAGACAATGAATCAATTGTAAAAAGTGTAAAGGCATTATTTTCAAAACAAAATGAGAGAATAAGTATTAAGCAATACAA
The DNA here is from genome assembly GCA_945871895.1 of Chryseobacterium gleum. GTDB lineage: Bacteria > Bacteroidota > Bacteroidia > Flavobacteriales_C > JAHEZL01. Next base: position 13,276 of record CAMBXP010000068.1, read on the forward strand.
TAAAGAATTAGCGGAAGCCGAAAAAAGAATCAAGAAAGGTGCTTTTGTTAGCCATGATGACCTGAAAAAAGAAGCTGCGAAATGGTAAAAAAGAAAGCTCTTCCTGTTGTTTGGGATACTGAAGCTCGCGCCTATTTTAAAGAAGCGATAAAATTTATTCGAAAAAAATCTCCTCAGGGAGCAGAGACAGTAAAAAAGACCATTTTGGAGGGTATCGATTTATTGGCAGAGGGAAGAGTTTTACACTTTGAAAAAGATAGACTGAAAGCTGAAAACGATGGAGAATATAGAGCTTTTGTGTCTTATGATTACCGTATAACATATAAAATAACTCCCGAAAACATTCAAGTTTTAAGGGTTCGTCATACAAGCCAAGAACCATTCGAATATTAATTAGCGAAAAAAAAGGGACGGTAGGGATTTAAATATTAAACTGGCAAAGGGAAATACCCTCTTTCATAGGTGCAGAAATATTTAGAAATAGATGATTGGAAGCAATATTTAAAAGAGAAGGCCAACGAAGAAATAATTAAAACCTTAAGATTACGCGCTAAAACCAACCGTCCGGCAGTAGATTTAAAGTTTATTAAGAAAATATGACGATAATACCTGCCGTCCATATATATTCGCGTCCCTATATATTCGTTTTCTTTGATTTCGCAGTCTTGGCAGTTCGTTTACGCTTTTTAAAAAAATCACTTAATGCTCTTTCTTCTGCGGCTGTTAAAGAACCAAGTCCTCCAATAACGTCAACGTCTAGTTCAAGTTTTTTAGGTTTCATGATTATTTATTTTTAAAGTATTTGTCTATTAGCTTAAGAGCTGCATTAGTCTCGATAATCATAACGCGTCCGCCAAAATGAATTGCACCAAGCGTTTTTACATAATGGTCTACAAGTTGAGTTTTTGAAAGGAAAGAAATATTCCCTTCATGTCCTCTTTGAAATGATAGCTTGCAAGCAAAAGCCACCAAATTCCCTGGCACTCCTAAGTAAACTTTTGATTTCCCCTTATTATAAGGTGCGCTTTCAATCAAGTGCATATAAACATGGTCTTCCTTTATTTCAAGGCTTATTAGCCCTTGTATAATTGTCGGGTTGTTTACTATGGTCAATTTATAAATGTCTCTTTCAGGATGTTTATATTCGTCCTTCCAATTAAAAACCCAACCGTTTTTCTTGCTAACCGACTTAATCTCTGCACTTGTCAGAATAGACACTTCAGTTGCAAAACTGTCTCCTGTAATAACATTTTCAACTGAGTTTGTCAGCTTATCTATAATGAAGTCTAGTCCTATTTTGTTGTCTTTTTTCACGTAACTAATTTACGAATAAAAACGATATACTTCCTCTGTTTACTATGAAATACCTGGCCAATAGCATTAGGCATAACGTTTGCAGCTATAAGAAGTTGGCGATTTCGAAGCAGAAAAACTTGGGCGCTGTCCCTCAATATTACGACTTGATTACTTGTTGCGCAATGCGGTCGCTTACCGTTGGAATACCTAACTTTCTTTTGCCTCCGCTGGCTTTGGGTATCTCTACCTCCTTCACAGATTTTGGAAAATAACTGCCCGAACTCATTCGATTCCAAAGTTTATACAAGTTGTTTTTCAAGTCCGCTTGAAATTCTTCCAAACTTTCTTTGTCAACTCCTGCACTTCCTCCGTTCGACTTTACTTTTCGGTAAGCATTCTTCACCATCTGCTGGGTGATGGGTACCGTGGTTAATTTCGTTTCAAACATTTTCTTCCTCCTTTTTCAAGTTGTTAAAATACTCTCTACTGTACAATTGAACTCCTTCGCTGCACTCCTATTACCAGAGTTTCATCACTACTACAAGTTCATCCGCCATCCATTAAAGCATCAATATTCAGCCTCGTGAATACTTTTCACTTGTACCTTTCTCTTTACATCTTCAATGGACTTCCCGTGTTCTATACAAAAGCCTAAATAATAGTCATGCCTCCTCTATGACGACTGCCTTGTAACC
>CAMBXP010000069.1 GCA_945871895.1 Chryseobacterium gleum
GTTTCCATACTGTTGCAAAAACTCAATTGTTTTTTCGAAGTAGGCTATTCTTTCTGCGGAAATGGTGTCGTTATGCGATGATGCTGTATATTCAAGAATTTTACTTTTTCGCACTTCAATCTTTCTTTCTTCACTTAAATTGTCTTTAAGCTGAGTGAATCCATTTTCGTGTTTTATTTTATTGCTTTTAGCTGCAGGAAACATTCGGTCGTAAAGAGGAGTGTTGTTTTTAAAGATGTATTCGTAATTAGGGTTAACGTTGAGGGTGAATTGGCGGCCCAATGAATTTTTTTCTTCTGTAAAGATTGGCTCTTTTTTGTCCAGAGATAAGCCATAAGGATCTATTCCAATCAGAAAGATAGCGCCTTTTTCCTTGGTTATTTTATCTTGTATTGCTTCGTAATATATTTTGCCAAAAGGAGAAGTAGCAGCGGTAAAAGCGAAATTAAATAGATCGTATTTTTCTGAAAATGAGGAAGGGTCGATGGCAAAATTTGAACGAGAGGTACCTATAATCAATGACTTGTGTTTAGATAAGTATTTGCTATAATTTACATCTCTCAATAAATTAATTTTCGCATCGATGATGAATGCAATAATGCTAAAACAAATCGCTAGAAGAATAGATATTTTAATAATGAATTTTCTCATTTAAAACTGAAAATAAATGAATTGGTCTTTTTCAAAGATACCTACAAACATGATTGTGAAAACTATAGCTATGTAGAATCCCCAGCGAAGCGCGAAAGGTATTTGGCTGATAGCTTTTCCAATATTTTGCATTCTATATTGCGCTATTTCGAAAATCATGAGCAATGAAATGAAAACTATTGAAAGATAGAGTTCTTCAACTCTGCATATAGAAGCATCGAACATATAAATACCTATTTGTTGCATTTCAATGTGGCTGGCTTGTTTTAAAATAAGTAGCGCATCATCAATGCTAGCTGCTCTAAAAAACACCCAGCCAATTAATACTACTACAAACACTAAAGCTATTTTTAAAGGCTTAAAAAATGAGAAATTGATTTGAATTTTAAATTTAGAAAATAGTGATTCGGCAGCAACTAAAGCGCCATGCATCGCACCCCAAACAATAAAGGTGAAATTAGCACCGTGCCATAAACCAGAAACCAAAAACGTAATGAAGAGGTTGATGTAATGTCGCAAAGAAGAAACTTTATTTCCGCCCAATGGAATATAAACATAATCTCTAAACCAGCTTGAAAGACTGATGTGCCAGCGTTTCCAAAATTCGGTGAAGGAAGCTGAAAGATAAGGCAAGTTGAAGTTTTTAATTAGGTTTTTACCAAGCAATCTTGAAGAACCAATAGCTATATCTGTATAGCCCGAAAAATCGCAATAAATTTGAAATGCAAAAAATACAGAAGCCACAATCACGGGTATGCCTTGGTAGTCGTTAGGGTGATCAAAAACCATGGCAACGTAAGGCGAGAGGCGATCGGCAATCACCGTTTTCTTAAATAATCCAAGGGCAATAAGTTTAGTACCCGAAACAGCTAAATCGTAATTGAAAGGATTTACTTCTTTAAGTTTTGGTATCAACCGCGATGCTTTCTCTATCGGTCCGGCTACCAGCTGCGGAAAGTAAGAAACAAACAAAGCGAAATACCCAAAATGTCTTTCGGCTTTCGATTCACCTTTGTACACATCAATGGTATAACTTAACGATTGAAAGGTATAGAAGGAAATACCCACAGGTAACAAAATATCGAAATCGGGAAAAGCAGTTTTGATGTTGAATACTCCTAAAGAAAGCTCAATGGTGTTGGTAAAGAAATTGAAGTATTTAAAGAAGAATAAGATGCCAAGGTTAGAGGCGATACTTAAAAACATCCAAGTCTTTTTTGCCGATTTACTAGAGGCTTGTTCAATCTTAATGGCCGAGAAATAATCAATTAGTGTAGAAGTGAAAATGAGAAAAATATAATTCACCTCCCAGCACATATAAAAGTAGTAGCTGCATGCCAATAGTAATGCCCATCTGTACTTTCCTGGCAAGGAATAATACAAAAGAAATACAAGCGGCAAAAAGAGAAAATATTCTAATGAATTAAACAGCATTTAACCTCCTTAATCAGTGGCTAATATAAGATAAATGCCCTAAAAACCAAGTTAACGTTGTTGTTGCGCACTTTTGATTTTGCCGTAAACTCTTTCGTAATCGCTGCATTTTTTAGCAAGTACGGCTTGTATTTTAATCATTAAGCGCCCGTTGTTTGGATTGGATTCATCCATCTTTTTTCCTTGCTCACCACTGTTGTAGCTTTCGATGATAGCGGTTTGGTTTTTGGCAATGGCTTGGTTCAAGCAGTTATTGAAGGCAACATTAATTTTGGTAGCGCTAAGAGTATCGGTGTTGATCTTCTTCAGGCAAATACATGCCGTATCGGCAATAACTTCTTCGATTAATACCTGTGCTTTAACTTCGTGTAGTACACTTAAAAGCAGCGTGAAAGTCAATAAGAATAATGTTTTCATTTTAATAAATTTAAATTTTACTTCAGCAGAAAAGTATATTGACCTCCCAAATTACCGCCCAAAAGTGGTTAGTCCGACTAAAATAGTTATTTTTAGCACGCAAAAAATTTTACAATGACATTAATTAAATCAATATCGGGAATTAGAGGAACCATTGGCGGACCGGCAGGTAACGGCTTAACTCCTTTAGATACAGTTAAATTCGCCAGTGCTTACGGTACTTGGGTGAAACAAAACAGCAAAAAAAGTAAAGTTAAAATAGTGTTGGGTAGAGACGCAAGAATCTCTGGTCCGATGATTAAATCAATAGTCATTTCAACCCTTCAAGGTTTAGGTATCGATGTGATTGATTTGGGTTTGTCAACCACACCAACAGTTGAAGTGGCTGTGGTAGATTTGCATGCCGATGGTGGTATCATCCTTACTGCTTCTCACAATCCTAAACATTGGAATGCCTTAAAATTGTTGAATGCTGAAGGTGAATTTATCAATAGCGAGGATGGCGCTAAAGTATTGGCTTTGGCCGAAGAAGAAGCTTTTGAATATGCATCTGTAGATGATTTAGGCGTTGTTGTAGAGCATGAAGGAGGTTACATTCCCGAGCACGTTAAACATATTTTGGCGTTACCTTATGTAGATGTAGAAGCCATACGCAAAGCTAAATTTAAAGTGGTGGTAGATGCTGTGAATTCTAGCGGAGGTATTGCAGTTCCTTTCTTGTTGAAGGCTTTGGGTGTAACTGATGTGGTAGAGATGTATTGTGAACCCAACGGAATATTTCCTCATAACCCTGAGCCATTGCCAGAACATTTAACAGAAATTTCTGCAACAATGGTTTCTCAAAAAGCCGATATTGGTATTGTTGTCGACCCAGATGTTGACCGTTTAGCCATGGTTTGCGAAGATGGTTCTATGTTCGGCGAAGAGTACACTATTGTTTCTATTGCCGATTACGTTTTGTCGATGAAAGCAGGTAATACTGTTTCTAATCTTTCGTCTTCGCGTGCTTTGCGCGATGTTACCGAAGCCCGCGGTGGAGTGTACAATGCCGCAGCTGTAGGTGAAGTGAACGTGGTAAACAAAATGAAAGAAAACAATTCGGTGATTGGTGGTGAAGGCAATGGGGGTGTCATTTTGCCTGAGTTGCATTATGGTAGAGATGCCTTGGCAGGTATTGCTATTTTCTTAACTCAGTTGGCTAAAACTAATAAAACAGCTTCGCAATTGAAAGCTTCTTTTCCTCAATATTATATCTCTAAAAATAAAATTGAATTAACGCCAGAAATCAATGTTGATTTGATTTTAGAGAAGATGGCCGCAAAATATGCTAACGAAGATATTAGTACTATCGACGGAGTGAAAATCGATTTCCCTAAAGAGTGGGTTCATCTTCGTAAATCGAATACTGAGCCTATCATTCGTATCTACTCTGAAAGTGCCGATAAAACTGCTGCCGATAACTTAGCCAATAAAATTATTGCAGATATTAAAGCTTTGATATAATTGAAACAATAGCAAATGGGTAACATTAAGTTGTTTGAAGATAAAAAAGTGCGTACTCATTGGAATGAAAAGGAGGAGCAATGGTATTTTTCTGTTATTGATGTAGTGGAGGTTTTAACAGATTCGATTAATCCTACGGATTACTTCAAGAAAATTCGAAAAAGAGATGCCGAGTTAGGATTCTTCGTAGGGACAAATTGTCCCCAGGTAGAAATGATTAGCAACGGTAAAAAGCGCAAGATACTCGCGGGTAATGCAAAAGCTATATTTCGTGTTATTCAATCTATTCCATCACCAAAAGCAGAGCCCTTTAAGCAGTGGTTGGCCAAAGTAGGCTACGAGCGTATGCAGGAAATATCTGATCCATCACAAAGTATCGATAGGGCGAGAGAAAATTGGCAAAAACTCGGTCGAAGTGAAAAATGGATTCAGCAAAGAATGACCGGACAAGAAACTCGAAATAAATTAACAGATTATTGGAAAGAAAGTGGAGTGCAAAAACAAGATGAATTTGCCTTACTTACAAATATAATTCATCAAGAATGGACCGGACTTACTGTTGCAAAACACAAAGATTTAAAAGGGTTGAAATCTCAAAATTTAAGAGATCACATGAGTGAAGCCGAATTGATTTTTACAGCATTGGCTGAACTCTCAACCCGACAGATAGCAGAAACAGAAAATGCAAAAGGATTAGGCGAAAATGCTGTTGCAAGCAAAAAAGGTGGTGCCATAGCTAAAAATGCGCGAAAAGCTTTAGAAGATAAAACAGGTAAAAACATAGTGACTGGAGAGAATTTCTTGCCACCCGCTCCCACCAAAAAGAAAATCGCTGCTAAAAATAAAAAGAAGTAATCTAAACAAATTGAAAGTCTACTTAGATAACGCCGCTACAACACCCCTCGCCGAAGAAGTGATAGGTGAAATTTCTAGCGTGATGCGTTCTCATTTTGGTAATCCTTCATCAATCCATCAGCAAGGCCGCGATGCGAGAGCATTGGTGGAAATGTCGCGCAAGAAAATTGCAACTTTCATTGGTGCGCAATCTTCTGAAATTGTTTTTACATCGGGTGGAACCGAGGCCGATAATTTGGCGATTCACGCTGCTATTCACGATTTAAAAGTTCAGCACATTATTTCGTCGGCTATAGAACATTCTGCGGTGTACAATACTTTGCGTAAATCGCATGTTGATGTACATTGGGTGAAAACCAATAAATATGGTGAAGTTGAAATCAATCACTTGCGCGAATTACTTGAGAAATTAGAGGGTAAAGTATTGGTGAGCTTGATGCATGTAAATAATGAGATTGGAACGATGTTGCCTCTATCAGAAGTAGGACTTTTGTGCAAAGAATTTGGTGCGTTTTTTCATTCAGATACAGTGCAGAGTATCGGACATATTCCGATCAACGTTAAGGAACTAAATATCGATTTCATCACTTGTTCTGCACATAAAATTCATGGATTAAAAGGAACGGGATTTCTATATGTGAACAAGAAAAATAAGATAGGGGCGCAAATTGTTGGTGGCGGACAAGAACGTGATATTCGCGGTGGGACAGAGAATGTAGTGGGAATTGTGTCGATGGCAAAAGCGCTTTCATTGTGCAACTTACAAGAAGAAGCTAAACAGGCTCAATCTTTAAAAGATAAATTGTACAATGGTTTAAAAGCCATTTATCATGATGAATTAAAGGTGAATGGGAGTCTAGAAAATTCAACACCTTATGTACTGAATGTTTGTTTACCTGCCCGCAGCAATGCATCGATGTTGTTGTTCAATCTCGATTTAGAAGGTGTGGCTGTTTCAGGCGGTAGCGCTTGTTCATCGGGAAGTCATAAAAGTTCGCGCGTTTTAACCGAACTGGCCATTGATGGGAGTCAGCCTGCCGTTCGTTTTTCATTTAGCAGATACAATACAGCTGAAGAAATAGATTTTGTGTTGGAGAAAATAAAACAGATTTATTTATGAAAATCACCTTCCTCGGCACCGGCACCTCTCAAGGTATACCTTTAATCGCTTGCGGTTGCGAGGTTTGTACGTCTTCTAATCCTAAAGACAATCGTTTGCGCGTTTCGGTGATGATAGAGGTAGATGGAAAAAATATTGTGATCGATTCTGGTCCGGATTTTCGCCAGCAAATGTTACGCGAAAATGTTAAAACCTTGGAAGCGGTTGTTTTTACCCATGAGCACAAAGACCATGTAGCTGGCTTAGATGATGTTCGTGCTTTCAATTATTTCTCGGGCAAGCACATGGATGTGTATGCTAACGAGCAAGTGCAAGTTGCTTTAAAACGCGAGTTTCACTATGTTTTTTCGGGCGATAATTATCCCGGAATTCCGCGAATAAATGTTCATACTATAGATACCGCACCCTTCGATGTTAGCGGAGTGAAATTCATCCCTATACAAGTTTTACATTATCAATTGCCAGTGCTTGGTTTCAGAGTAAATGATTTCACTTATATTACCGATGCTAATTTTATTTCCGACGAAGAAATTGAAAAGATAAAAGGCACAAAAGTTTTGGTTTTAAATGCGCTGCGACGGGCAAAACATATCTCGCATTTTACGTTAGAAGAAGCTTTAGAATTAGTGAAAAAGATAAATCCCGAGAAAGCTTATTTCACGCATATTAGTCACCAATTGGGCTTGCATGATGAGGTGAGTAAAGAGTTGCCAGGCAATGTGGAATTGGCTTACGATGGCTTACAGGTTATTGTGTAATTTAATTGTTTCTATCGCTTGCTTCACATCGTGTACCCTCAAAATATTTCCTCCTTTTTGCAAAGCTATGGCATGCAAAGCGGTTGTTCCGTTTAAAGCTTCTGCGGCAGTGCAATTCAAGGTTTTGTTGATCATCGATTTTCTAGAAATGCCAATTAAAATAGGGGTGTTCAAACTTTTGAAAAATGGAATGTTTTTAAACAAATCAAAGTTGTGCTCTAATGTTTTTCCAAATCCAAATCCGGGGTCGATGATAATGTCGTTGATGCGGTGTTTTTTAATAAGCGCAATTTTCTCTTTAAAGAATTGGTAAACCTCGGTGCTTACATTTTTATAAGTTGGAGCATCTTGCATATTTTGCGGAGTACCCTGGGTGTGCATCAATAGGTAAGCGATGTTTTCACCTTCAATAACTTTTAAAATATTTTCATCGGCTAAGCCCGAAATATCATTCACCATATCGATGCCTAAAGGCAACACTTTTTCAATTACTTCTGCTCTAAAAGAATCGATGCTCATTAAAACCTCTGGAAATTTTTTTCGAATGGCTTCCACAATGGGGAAGAGGCGGTTGATTTCTTCTTCACTTGAGATGTTTTCCGCCCCAGGCCTGCTGCTGTAAGCCCCAATGTCTAAAATACTTGCGCCCTCGTTAAGGTGCTTCTGCGCCAAAACAATAGCTTTTTCAATACTTTGCACCCTGCTGCTGGCATGAAAGGAGTCGGGAGTACAATTGATAATTCCCATCACCAAGGGTGTTGATAAATCGACTATTTTACCCCTGCAATTGAGGCTAAAATTGTTGTAAAAAGTACTAACTTGCACATCTGAAAAAATCATAAGGCTAAGGTAATCAATGAGCGCAAAAACAGAGCAAGAGTTTAATAAAATCATCAACCACTGTGTTGATTTGTTTGTTAAAAAGATGAAGGACTATGGCACCGCGTGGAGAGTTTTAAGAACTACTTCTCTTACCGACCAGATATTTATAAAAGCACAACGTATCAGAACCATCGAAGAAAAAGGGGTGTCGAAAGTAGATGAAGGTGTTGCTTCTGAGTACGTGGGTATCATCAACTATTGCGCGATGGCCTTAATACAATTGGAAAGAGGAGTGGAGATGAGCGACAGCGTTTCGCACAACGAAATTGCCCAAATGCACAAAGGATATTTAGAGCAAGCCCAAAATTTAATGCTCAATAAAAATCACGATTACGGCGAGGCTTGGCGAGAAATGCGTGTGAGCTCTTTAACCGATTTAATTTTAATGAAGTTGTTGCGCGTAAAACAAATTGAAGACAATAAAGGGGCAACAATTGTATCTGAAGGTTTGGATGCCAACTATTTAGATATTATCAACTATAGTATTTTTGCTTTAATTCGCCTGGAGGAATGAAAGTATTGATTTGGATATCGAGAATCGTAACCGGCTTTCTTTTCTTTTTATCGGGAATTGTAAAGGCCAACGACCCACTCGGTTTTGCCTACAAATTGCAAGAGTATTTCGAGGTTTTTTCTACCAAGCTTCGGTTTAGAATTGATATCCATGCTTCTTTTCTTCCCGATTTTTTATTAGAGTTTTGCATTTGGTGCATGGACTTATTACACAGCGCATCGTTGCCGCTAGCCATGTTATTGGTTGTTTTTGAAGTGGCCTTGGGTGTGTGTATTATTACCGGAACCAAGATGCGTTATGTGGCTACTAGTGCCTTGGTGTTGATTGTGTTTTTTACCCTATTGACCTTTGTATCTTGGAAATTCGACATAGTAAAAACCTGCGGATGCTTTGGAACAGTGATAGTAGTCACTCCTTTTGCGTCGTTTATGAAGGACTTAATTTTGCTAATTTTCATCGTGGTTCTCTTTATTTATCGCCGCTCTATCAATTCTTTGTTTGAAGAAACTGGCGATAAAATTACCGTTGGTGTTTCTTTCTTGGTGGCTTCCCTATTTACGGTTTATGCCTATCGCCACTTGCCTTTCAACTTAAGTAAAGTGTTGTGGTTTGCCAATGAGGGGCCTTATGTTGAAGGTGCCGATTTACGTTTCAATACCACCAGAATAGAAGGAAAGAAAAAGTTTTTTTATACCCTTAAGAATCTCAAAACAGGTGAAGAGAAGGAATTCGACAACTTTACAGATTACAAAAATTTCAAGTTTGTAAAAATGCGTGAGGAAATTATTGAACCTGATATTGAGCCTAAGATCAAAGATTTGTCGATGACCAACGAGAATGGAGATAATATTTTTCCAATGGTTTTAGCTGATACAGGCTATACTTTTCTGCTAGTGACCTATGATTTAAAAATGCTAGGCGAATTTCAAATGGAAGGTAAAGTGGCTATCGACTTTAAAGCTAGCGAATCCACCAGAAGTAACTTTGAGAAAATAAATGAATTTGCCAAACAGGCCGAAAAAGAAGAAATGCGCTTTATCGGTTTAACTGCCTCTGGCGTAGATTACATTGGCGCTTTTCGCCATAGTGCAGAAATTCAAACACCTTTTCCTTTCTTGGGAAGTGATCAAACGGTGCTGAAAACGATGATACGATCAAATCCCGGACTCCTTCTCATTAAAGATGGAAAGGTGCTGAGACAATGGCATAGCAATGACTTTCCCGATTTTGAGGATTTAATGGAACAACTAAATATTAATTATTCTAACGAAGATTTATGAGACGTAAAATTGTTGCAGGTAACTGGAAAATGAACAAAACCATTACCGAAGGTTTAAGCTTAATTGAAGCAATTAAAACAGGTGCACCTAAAGTGCAAAAAGCGGGAGTAGACATCATTGTTGCCCCAACTTATGTAATGCTTTCTGATGCTGCTAAGGCGGTGAATGGAAGTTCTATTAAATTGGCTGCACAAAACTGTCACCAAGAAGAAAGTGGTGCTTACACCGGTGAAATTTCTGCTACTATGATTCAGGCTATTGGTGCCGAGTACATCATTATTGGTCACTCTGAGCGTCGTCAGTATTTCAACGAAACAAGTGCTTCTATCGCTAAAAAAATAAATGTTGTTTTATCTAAAGGTTTAACGCCTATTTATTGCAATGGCGAAGTAAAAGAAGAAAGAGAATCGGGTCGCCATTTTGAGGTTGTTAAACGGCAGATGAACGATGAACTTTTTCACCTTTCTGCTGAAGAAGTGTTGAAAGTAGTTGTCGCTTACGAGCCAGTTTGGGCTATCGGCACAGGTTTAACAGCTTCTCCTGATCAAGCGCAAGAAATTCACGCTTTTATCCGTCAGTTGCTTACCGATAAATACGGTGCTGCTGTTGCCGAAGAAATTAGTATTCTTTACGGCGGAAGCTGCAAGCCTGATAACGCTAAAGAGATTTTTAGCAAAAAAGATGTAGACGGCGGATTAATTGGTGGTGCCGCTTTGAAAGCCGAAGATTTCTTAGGAATAGTTGCTGCTTTTTAAAAATCGTTCAATGTTTAAAGATCAATGTTCAATGTTAGCTAGATTCAAGAACTGCCTATACAAATAGCTAACATTGAACTTTAAACATTGAACATTGAACTTTAAACATTGAACATTGATCATTGAACATTGAACAAGACAAATGAATTATATTCAAATAAACATTTTATTAAAACCCTTAGAGCCATGGAGTGACATCCTCATTTCTGCCTTAGCCGATGAAGGCTACGACAGTTTTGAAGAAACACCCAATGGCTTTAAGGCTTTTGTGCAAAAAGACTTGTTCAAAGAGGAAGTCGTGTCTTCTTTAAAAGAACAATATCAAAATGAAGTAGAACTCACCTACAGTGTGGAAGATTTACCCGATGTAAATTGGAATGCCAACTGGGAAAGTTCTTTTTCGCCTATCGAGCTGGGTGATTGGTGCGTGGTGAAAGCTCCCTTTCACACCATCACAAAGAAATTTAAATACGAAATTATCATTGAGCCTAAAATGTCGTTCGGCACTGGTCATCATCAAACTACTTTTTTGATGATGCAGGAAATGAAAGACATCGATTGGCAAAACAAACGTGTGCTCGATATGGGCAGCGGTACTGGTATTTTGGCCATCTTGGCCGAAAAAATGGGCGCTAAAGATATAGTGGCTATTGATATTGATGAGTGGGCTTTCGAGAATTGTGTAGAGAATTTACAAAAGAACGATTGCGCCCATATCGAGGTGCTTAAAGGCGATGTTAACGCTATAGATAACAAAGGTTTCGATATCATTTTAGCCAACATCAATAGAAATATTTTGCTCGCCGATATGGAATCGTATAAGAATTCATTGCGTGAAAACGGACTCCTTTTCATGAGCGGATTTCTCTTGCAAGATGTAGAGGTGCTAAAAGAAAAAATAGCATCGCTTGGCTTGGTGTTTGATAAATTGGTAACGTCCGAAGATAAGGCTGCATCTCCCAATTTTTCAGGCAATTGGGTGTTGATTAAGTGTAAAAAATAAAAATATTTCTAATGAGAAAACTATTGCTTTCCTTGTTTTTGCTTGGTTCAACTTTGGCTTCTGCCCAAGCACCAGTATTGAAACAGTTTACCAAAGATTCTGATAAGTTTTTCGAAGAGATGTACACTTTTATCACTACTTCTATGCCCGATCAAGGTGAAGTTTTAATGGCTGAGTTTGAAGCAGCCTGGAATACCAACCCCATGGAGCTTAAAAAAGAAGAGAAGTTTTACAAGAACGTGAATGATATTTTTCAAAAGAGATTACAAAAGCTCGCACTCACCAATTCTTTCGCTTATTCGGCAACGACTAGAAAATTTAATCTCGACCAAAAAGACGATATCTACGACATGTGCAACCTCATGCTTAGCAAGAGAATGAAAGCTATGCCCGATTTTCAAAATTACCTCACTTCTTTGCTGGGGTTCATCATCACCGACCAATCGGAAATCAGTTTCTCTGCGTGGAATGGTGCCCTCAAAAAATTAATGGGCGGTAACTTACGGGGCTTTGGTAATTTCATCAACACTACCAATAATCTCTTTTTGTACGGCTCTATTTATGTGTCGCCAGGGGTGCGTTGGACCGGGACGTCAAAGTCCTTTACCTTCGATTACGACTCCATGCCTAAAGTAGTATTTCCAGAAAAAATGACTTTGTATTGTGTATCAAAACGCGATACTTCTTATATCTACGAAACTAAAGGGGTGTATTACCCAAGTTCATTAACCTTCTTTGGAACTGGCGGAACCGTAACTTGGGAGCGTGTTGGTGTACCTAAAAAAGTGTCGTATGCCATGCTCAACAAATACAAAATCAATCTTCGATTCTCTAAATATGTGGCCGATTCCGTTACTTATTTTAACTCCAAATATTTTGCTACTGCGCAAAAGGGTCGCTTAGAAGAACGCATTCAAGCCGATGTAGATTCAAGTAGTTCGAGTTTCCCAAGTTTCGTTTCTTACGACAAAAGATTAAAGATTAACAACATTTCTAAAGATGTAGATTTCGATGGTGGTTTCGCCATCAAAGGTTCTCGTTTCTTGGCGCAAGGTACCGCCGAAAACAGAGCCAAATTGATTTTTAAATACCAAAACAAACCCACCATGGAGTTAAGTGCCGAGCACTTTTCTATTACCGATAGCACCATGGTTTCTTCCGATGCGTCGGTGGTTATTCGTGTTAAAAACGATTCTATCTATCACCCTAGTTTGCAGTTTAAGTACATCAAATCGGTGAAGCTTATCACCTTGTACAGAGATAAAAAAACAGGCTTGTCTAGATCACCTTACTACGATACTTACCACGATGTCGACATCGATGTAGAATGGTTGCGCTGGAGAATAGATACCCCTGCGGTAGTGATGAGTGCCATCATTGGTTCTTCCACCCATGAAATGGATTTAGAGTCTTCAAATTTCTACGATGAAAGTCGATTTGTTGCGCTACAAGGTATTTCAGATCAACATCCCTTGGCACAAATGAAAATGTTTATTGATAAAAGAAACAACAAACAACGCGATTTCAATATTTCCGATTATGTGAGTTACGTTCATCTCGATGAGTTTGATGTGAAAAATCAGCTTATTCTTTTGGCTAATTTTGGATTCATCGACATCGATTTCAACAGTGGCAGAATAGTAGCCAAAGACAAATTGTACCATTATCTATATGCTAAATCGAAAAAAGAAGATTACGATAATATTTCCATTCATTCTGATATTGCCGACAAACCCAATGCTACTTTGTTTCTTACCGATAGCTGCGATATGATAGTGCGCGGTGTTAAAAAGGTAATGTTAAGTGAAGGTCGCAAAGTTTATTTTCAACCCATGTACGGCGAAATTGTGTTGCATAAAAATCGCGATATGACTTTTGGTGGTGCCATTAAATCGGGTATGTTCGAGTTCTTCGGTAAGCAATTCGATTTCAAATACGATGAGTTTAAAATTGAAGTCCTTAACGCCGATTCAGTGCGTATGTTCGCGCCCACCATCGATCAAACAGTAGAAGGTAAAGTACAAATGAAACGTGTGGAAAGTACCATCGAAAAATCGTACGGTAGAATTTTTATCGATAAGCCTTTTAATAAATCGGGTATCAAAATCGATTCATTTCCTTCGTATCCTATTTATGTATCCGATTCTATTTCAAAAGTGTTTTTCGACAAAAGAAATGAGCAAGGTAAAGCCTATGCGCGTTCTAAAGTGTATTTCACCATTAAGCCATTCACCATTGATAGTTTAAATACCTTGGATAGAAGTAGTATTAACTTCGACGGTACTTTTGCATCGGGTGGTATATTTCCCGACTTTGAAGAAACCTTGCGTGTGCAAAATGATCATTCCTTAGGATTCAAACATCCTGCGCCAAAAGATGGTGTGCCTATCTATGGAGGTAAAGCAAAATACTTTAATGAAATTAATGTAAGTAACAGAGGTATACGCGGTAACGGTGCCATGGAATATATTACTTCAACTGCGGTGTCTGATGACTTTGTTTTCTTCGTCGATTCTGTTAATGCTGTTGCTAAAACTTTTGATGTTAAAGAAAGAAAAGACGGGGTGGAATATCCAAGTGCTGCAGGTACTAACCTTAAATTTCATTTCGAGCCTTACAAAGACAAATTGTGGGCTGGTGTAATTACCAAGCCAATTGATTTGTATGGCACCCAAGCTAAACTAAAAGGAACCATGATTTATGGAACCGAAAAAATGGGAGGATTTGGTGCAGTTGATTTTGAAAATGCCGTGTTAACATCAAAAGATTTCGATTTTAAAAATCGAAAATTTAAGGCTGATACTTCCGATTTCAAATTGAAAGCCGCTCAGGGTACCGAACAAGATGGTGCCATTGCTTTTGCCACCAAAAACGTAAAATCTACCATCGATTTCGATAAGCGTGAAGGTGAGTTTATCGCCAACGGGGGTGCTTCTTTTGTTGACTTCCCAGTAAATCAATATGTGTGTTACATGGACCAATTCAAATGGTTTATGGATAAATATGAATTAGAGCTAAGTACCAGCAAAGGGGAGGCTAAAGCAGCCGATGGTGCTGGTGGTGCGAGTGACCTCGATTTATCGGGCTCTGAGTTTATTTCCACCCACCCTAAACAAGATTCATTAAAATTCATTTCGCCTAAGGCAAACTTCGATATCAGAAACTACATCATTAAAGCCCACGAAGTGAAATACATCAATGTGGCCGATGCGCGCGTTTTTCCTGGCGATGGAGAAGTGTTAGTAGAGAAAGCTGCCAAAATGAAATCCTTCGAACACGCTAAAATTATTGCCAACAACTTAACGCAATACCATACTATTTTAGAGGCCGAAGTTGATATTCATGCTAAGCGTGATTACAACGCCAAAGGTGATTACGAATATTTGGATGCCGCGGGTGGCCGACAAAAAATTCACTTTGCCAATATTCACGTAGATACAACTTACCAAACCGTAGCAAGTGGAGATATTGCCGAAGCGCAATTGTTTAAATTGTCGCCTCAATTCATGTACAAAGGTCGCGCAAGCATTGCCGCCAACCATAAAGGTATTTTCTTCGATGGTGGTGCTAAGTTGGTGCACAACTGTAAACAACAAAAACCATGGATTAGCTTCGAGGGCGAAATCGATCCAGCTAATGTTCAAATTCCGGTAGATACCATCACCAAAATATTTGGTGATCCAAATGGCCGACTCTTCAACGGTTTAGCCATTGCTCCCGATTCAACAGGTATTTATGCAACTTTACTATCGCCTAAAAAAGCGTTTACCGATGATGTTATTATTTCTGGAAAAGGCTTCTTAATGTTCAATGCCGAAACCAAAGAGTACAGAATTTCAAATAAGGATAAATTACGTGAAAGGAATTTCCCTGGTACCTTCGTGGCCATGAACACACAAACTTGTGCTATTGAAACAGAAGGTAAGA
>CAMBXP010000070.1 GCA_945871895.1 Chryseobacterium gleum
TTTTAGTTGACGCTTACAATATTCCAAGAGTATTATCCTTCTTCCAAAAGAATAAATTTGAGTTTCTAATGGATGAAGAACGCGAAGCTAAATATTCAAAAAAGAAAGTATCGGAACTAAAAACCCGATTAATGTTCTTCGACTTGAAAAATTTATAATCAAAGCGGTAACCAATCATCAATAGCTGCTGGATCTTGCGGTCACAGCCACGCCACAGAATTTTTACTATATAAGCTTCTGAAAGTTAGCCAGTTAAAACTTGATTTTTTTTAAAATCAGCTCTTCTATTATTTTTTTGCGGTCGATAACCTACTCTATCGGTTTTTGAATTTCCAAATAAGCATTGTTCTTTATGTAACAATTTCCACTGCAATACACATCTAAATCAATGTACACTCTAAAATCCATTACTGCTGTTGTTTGGTCGGGATACACCAATAAAGCAGTATATCTGCCTTCGGGTAATTCATAAGTTGCTAAATAATCGTATTGTGTAAAAGTAGAGTGTAACGAACCTATTCCGTCGGCCACTGTTCTATTGTAAATTTTAATTTTTACGGGATACAAAGTGTTACCTAATAATTTTACTTGTAAATCCATGGTGGCTGGCGGACCATCCACCGCATCGCAAACTTTGTATGAAGGTTTTTCATAGCAACCTTGTTCTTCATTGTATTCGCATCCTACTAATAATAGAAATGATAAACTGAAAAATAATACTGATTTCATAGAAGTGATTTTATAAAAAATGATTCCCAAGAATTGGGCCACAGTATTTTAAATTCACGCCAATTCTTCATGTAAACACTATCAACACAAGTCTTTATGGCATTTGACTGATGAAAATCAGGTCACTTTGACGCAGAAATCAATTTGGATTATTAGTTGAGTGCGTAGTTTCGACAACAAACATTAAAACAAGTAAAATGAACTTAAATAACTTCACCATCAAATCGCAAGAGGCCATTCAAAAGGCTCAGCAAATTGCTATGGAGAAAGGAAACCAGGCAATTGAAATCGGACACATTTTAAAAGGAATTTTTGAGAGCGATCAAAGTGTTACTCCTTTTCTATTGAAGAAATTGGGCATCAACGATAGCATCATCAAACAAGCTTTAGATAAAATTGTTGATGGCTATCCAAAAGTTTCTGGCGCTGAAGGTCAGCACCTAGGCCGCTTTGCCAACGAGGCTTTAACCAAAGCACAAAATATCATTAAAGATTTTAAAGATGAGTATGTTTCTATCGAGCATATTTTGTTGGGAATTATTTCTACTAAAGATAGCGCCGCTCAGTTGTTGAAAGACATGGGCGTTAAAGAGAATGAACTGAAGCAAGCTATTTTAGAGTTGAGAAAAGGCGAAAGAGTGACTTCTCAAAATGCAGAAGAAACTTACAATTCATTGAACAAATACGCCAAGAATTTAAATCAACTGGCGAAAGAAAATAAGCTCGATCCTGTGATTGGTAGAGATGATGAAATTCGTCGAGTGCTTCAAATTTTATCTAGAAGAACCAAGAACAATCCGATTTTGATTGGTGAGCCAGGTGTTGGTAAAACCGCCATTGCCGAAGGTATTGCACACCGTATCATCAATGGTGATGTGCCCGAAAATTTAAAAGACAAAACTTTGTACTCTTTAGATATGGGTTCGCTTATCGCGGGTGCAAAATACAAAGGTGAGTTTGAAGAGAGATTGAAAGCGGTGGTGAAAGAGGTGACTTCTGCCGACGGACAAATCATTCTCTTTATTGATGAAATTCACACATTGGTTGGTGCTGGTGGCGGTGGCGAAGGAGCTATGGATGCAGCCAACATTTTAAAACCTGCTTTGGCGCGTGGTGAATTGCGGGCTATTGGAGCCACCACTTTAAACGAATACCAAAAATATTTCGAGAAGGATAAAGCGTTAGAACGTCGTTTTCAAAAGGTGATGGTAGATGAACCGTCTACTGAAGATGCGATTTCTATCTTGCGCGGATTGAAAGAGAAATACGAGAATCACCACAAAGTGCAAATTAAAGATGAAGCAATTATTGCTGCGGTTGAATTATCGCAACGCTATATCACCGATAGATTTTTGCCCGATAAAGCCATCGATTTAATTGATGAAGCTGCATCTAAATTGCGCATGGAAATCAATTCTAAACCAGAAGCTTTAGATGAGATTGAAAGAAGAATAATGCAGTTGGAAATTGAGCGCGAAGCTATTAAACGTGAAGGCGACGAAGCAAAAGTGCATCGTTTGGGCGAAGAATTGGCCAACCTTAGCGAGCAAAGAAATAACTTAAAAGCAAAGTGGGAATCTGAAAAAAGTGTGGTGGAAACCATTCAAAAATCGAAAGAAGATATTGAGCATTTGAAGCAAGAAGCCGATCAAGCTGAGCGTTCTGGTAACTATGGTTTAGTAGCTGAAATTCGCTACGGAAAAATAAAAGAGGCCGAAGCTGCTTTAGAAACTGGTAAGAAAAAATTGATTGAATTGCAGTCCAATTCTAAAATGATTAAAGAGGAAGTGGACAGTGAAGAAATTGCTGATGTGGTGAGCAAATGGACAGGTATTCCGGTGCAAAAAATGATACAAAGTGAGATTACTAAGTTGTTGCGCTTGGAGGATGAATTGCATAAAACGGTAATCGGACAAGAGGAAGCCATAGAAGCCATTGCCGATGCTGTGCGCCGTAATCGCGCTGGTTTGCAAGATGCCAACCGTCCGATTGGTTCTTTCATCTTTTTAGGAACAACTGGTGTGGGTAAAACTGAGTTAGCGAAAGCTTTATCTGATTATTTATTCAACGATAGAAATGCCATGGTGCGCATCGATATGAGCGAATACCAAGAGAAGCATAGCGTATCGCGTTTGGTGGGTGCACCTCCGGGGTATGTGGGGTATGAGGAAGGCGGACAATTAACTGAAGCTGTTCGTAGAAAGCCTTATTCTGTGGTTCTGTTAGATGAAATTGAAAAAGCACATCCCGATACTTTTAATATTTTATTGCAAGTATTAGACGATGGAAGATTGACCGATAATAAAGGTCGTGTAGTGAATTTTAAAAATACTATCATCATCATGACATCGAATTTGGGAGCCAATATTATTCAAGCAAATTTTGAAGATTTAGCGAATAAAGATTTGAAGAAGGTAATGGACAGTACCAGAACTCAAGTGATTGAATTGTTGCGCCAAACCATTCGTCCGGAATTCTTAAACAGAATAGATGAAACGATTTTATTCTCTCCATTGAGCAAAGAAAACATTCACTCCATTGTGAAAATTCAGTTGAGACAATTGGAAGAAAAGTTAGCGCATCAAAACATTACGATGGAAGTTTCTGAGTTTGCTTTAGATGCTTTGGCCGATAGAGGTTACGACCCACAGTTTGGTGCTCGTCCGTTGAAACGTGTCATTCAAAAAGATGTGTTGAACGAACTTTCGAAAGAAATTTTGAGAGGCAATATCAAACCCGCGTCACACATCATGTTAGATATTTTTGATGAGAAATTTGTCTTTAGAAATATCGACAGAGAAAAATTACAAGAGATTGTAAAAGGCAAGAAAAAAGAAAAGGTTTAGTTTTTAGTTTAGTTAGTTTGAATGGTGTCCTTCCGTCAGCCGACGGACGGACACTGTTTTTTTTACCCATGCACACCACTCGATTTTCCATAACGAGCAATAACTTCAGCCTCCCCTTCCAACCACTCTTTCCATCTTTGGTTTACGTCAATTCTTTCGGTGTATTTGCGGGCGTAATTTAAAAATAAGGTGTAGTGTCCGGCTTCACTTATCATCAACTCTCTATAAAATGTAGCTAACTCTTCATCTTTAATATTTTCGCTAAGCACTTTAAAGCGCTCACAGCTTCTGGCTTCTATCATAGCTGCAAAAAGCAAACGCTCAATCAACTGATCGTTACGTGTACCCCCTTTTCTCATGAATTTGTACAATTCCTTCACATAATCATCTGGCCTTTCTCTTCCGAAAGTATAGCCTCTCTTCAAAATGATGGCATGCACTTGTTCGAAATGGGTAAGTTCTTCTTTAGCCAAAGCCAGCATATCGGTTACCAAATCATCTAACTCAGAATTTAAAGTAACTATAGTAATAGCATTGGTAGCAGCCTTTTGCTCGCACCAAGCGTGATCACTCAAAATCTCTTCTAAATTTCCTTCTGCAATATTGGCCCAACGAGGGTCGGTGGCTAATTTTAAACCTAACATGTAATTGATATTTGTGCAAATATAAGTCGGCATTATTTAAAAAAGACATTTTTTTTAAGCACTAACAAAAATCAAATACTACCTTTAAAATGAAATGCATAAGGATACACACATACAATTTCGTTTCGATAACAGTTATCGAACCTTACCCGCTAAATTATTTGAAGAATGCAATCCTACGGCCGTTGCACAACCTCAACTCATCATCTTAAATGAAGCATTAGCAAAAGATTTGGGCTTGAATTTCGATGGAATCTCTAACGAAGAAGTTGCAGAATTTTTAAGTGGAAATAGAATTATGGAAGGCGCTCAACCTATTGCTCAGGCTTATGCGGGACATCAATTCGGACACTTCAATATGCTTGGTGACGGACGTGCAATTTTATTGGGAGAACATATCACACCGCTTAATCAACGTTTCGATATTCAACTCAAAGGTTCGGGCGAAACGCCTTATTCTCGCCGTGGTGATGGTAGAGCAACGCTTAGTTCTATGCTGCGCGAATACATCATTAGTGAGGCAATGTTCGCTTTGCAAATTCCTACTACCAGAAGCTTAGCTGTTGTATCTACAGGTGAAGAAGTTCACCGCGAATACACACATGAAGGAGCCATTCTTACCCGTATTGCAGCCAGTCACATTCGCGTGGGTACTTTCGAATTCGTGAGAAGATTTAACGACGTAGACACCTTTACTACTTTCACCAATTACGCCATTCAAAGACATTACCCTCATTTACTTCACAGCGAAAATTACGCTTTGAATTTTCTAAATGAAGTGATGGAAAAACAAATTGATTTGATTGTACACTGGATGCGCGTTGGTTTTATTCATGGAGTAATGAACACCGACAACATGAGTATTTGCGGAGAAAGCATCGATTTCGGTCCGTGCGCCTTTATGAATTCTTATCATCCCCAAACCAAATTTAGTTCTATCGACCATCAAGGCAGATACGCCTTTGAAAACCAAGCGGCCATTGCCAAATGGAATTTGAGTCGCTTTGCAGAAACACTTTTGGTGTTAATCGACAAAGACAGCGCAAAGGCCATTGATTTGGCTCAAGGAGTGCTGAACACCTTCGCAGAGATTTTCGATAAAAAATGGCTACAAATGATGCGTAATAAACTGGGAATGATGGGTGAAGAAGATGGCGACGACAAAATTATTCTCGATTTATTGGCGTGGATGCAAGAGCATTCTGCAGATTACACCAATACTTTTATAGCGCTTCAAGATGAAGAAAAA
This sequence comes from Chryseobacterium gleum, assembly GCA_945871895.1. GTDB lineage: Bacteria > Bacteroidota > Bacteroidia > Flavobacteriales_C > JAHEZL01. The sequence continues at coordinate 5,469 of CAMBXP010000070.1, forward strand.
CTAAAAGAAAACATTTATCAAAACGAAGCATTTCAAACGTGGTATCAATCGTGGATCAAACGAATTACAAAATCATCGATTGAAATCATGCAGCAAAACAATCCTTTTGTTATTCCTCGAAACCATTTGGTAGAAATGGCACTTTTTTCTGCGGCAAATCATAACGATTTATCACTGTTAAGTGAGCTATTATCGACTATTGAAAAGCCTTACGATTACAGCAGAAATGTGCAAAAATTTCAATCACCAGGAAATGACGAAGGGTATAAAACTTATTGTGGGACTTGATTTATAGAACAATAGTTCCTTCGGGGTATCTCAGGATGACAAACTACGTAAAGTGCTATTTTTTAAGCGTGGTTGTCATCCTGAGGTACCCCGAAGGAACTATTGTCTTATAAGTAAAATTTAGATTATTTTATCGCATCAGAATAAACAGCAGTATGCAAGGTCTTCAAATTGTAGTTTGAAGCCATTACTTCGCCATACGCTCCAGCACTTTTGATTTCAATTAAATCACCTCTTTTTGACAAAGGCAATTCTAGTGCTTTCGCGAAGGTATCGGTAGATTCGCATATCGGACCAACAACATCGTAAGTATCTAAATCTGCAGCAGTGGTGCTTAGGTTGTTTATTTTGTGGTAGGCTTGGTATAACATCGGACGAATCAATTCAGTCATACCAGCATCTAAAATCATGAAGCTAGTGTTCGCCCCTTTCTTTACATATAAAACGCGTGAAATCAATGAAGAGCATTGTGCAACGATACTTCTACCCAATTCGAAATGTAATTTTTGGTGCGGACGCAATTGCAAAAATTCATTGAAAATGGCGAAGTACTCTTCGAACTTAGAAACATCGTTGGTTTCTGGATTGTAATAATCAATACCCAAACCTCCACCAACGTTGATGAATTCAAGCGCAACATGTCGGCTTTCAAACCATTCTTGTATATGATTTACTCGAACGCAAAGGTTTTTGTATGAAGTCAAATCGGTGATTTGAGAACCAATGTGAAAATGAATACCAACAAACTTTAAATTTTTAGAAGCCTTGATACAATCAACTACACTATCCATCTCCTCCATATTCACTCCGAATTTATTTTCTTTCAATCCGGTAGAAATATGTTTATGAGTGTTCGCATCAACATTTGGATTGATGCGCACGGCAATATTCGCAATTTTGTCATGCTGAGCAGCCAATTCATTAATGACTTCCATCTCTTGCACCGACTCACAATTGAAACAAAAAATATCGTTTTTTAAAGCCGTAATGATTTCGTCATCTGATTTTCCAACGCCAGCAAAAACAACTTCATTTTTAGGAAAGCCCATGTCGATGGCTTTTTGCACTTCGTTACCACTAACGCAATCGGCACCCAAACCATAACTATGAATGGTGTTGAGAATTTTGTCGTTTACATTCGCTTTAAAAGCATAATGCAAAACATAACCATATTTCTTTGCTTCAGAAGTAACAGTATCTAATGTTTTCTTTAGCAATTCAACATCATAGAAATAGAAAGGGGTTTTCAGCGTGCTGAAATGTTCCTTTTGCTTTTGCGATATAATCATGAGTGCTTAGGCCTTTTGTAATTTCTCACCTTTTAAACCAAACAAACCTTCGTTGATGGTTTGCAGAGCTTTCAGCTTGTTTGATGAATCGGTTAAAACAGAAATATTGTGTGTGCTACCTCCGTAAGAAATCATTCTTAAAGGAACACCAGATAAAGCGTTGAATAGTTTTTTAGCCATTCCACCTTCGTCGGTTGACATATCGCCAACAATACAAATGATAGTTTGGTCTTTATCAACCTCTACATTTCCAAAGGCTTGCAATTCTTTAACAATTTGATCCAAATGTGTTGCATCATCAATAGTTAACGATACAGCTACTTCAGAAGTAGTAATCATATCGATTGGCGTTCTGTATCTTTCGAAAACTTCAAATACTGAACGTAAGAAACCATAAGCCAACAACATTCTTGTAGAAGCAATTTTAATAGCAATAATACCATCTTTAGCAGCTACCGCTTTCACAAAGTTACCGCTCGTTTTAGTTGGATGCTCAATGATGGTAGTTCCTTTAGCTTCTGGCTGCATAGTATTCAACAACTTAACCGGAATGTTAGCTTGTTTAGCAGGAAGAATACATGAAGGATGTAGAATTTTTGCACCGAAATACGCCAACTCTGCTGCTTCATCAAACGATAATTCAGCTACAGGCTTAGTCTCTCCCACAAAACGAGGGTCGTTGTTGTGCATGCCGTCGATATCTGTCCATATTTGAATCTCACTCGCATCAATAGCATTACCAATCAATGAAGCCGTATAATCGCTTCCTCCTCTTTTCAAGTTGTCTATTTCGCCAAAAGTATTTCTACAGATATATCCTTGCGTTACAAACAATGCGATTTCTGGATATTTCTTCAACTCTTTAGCAATGTGTTCTCTTGTATACGCCAAATCTGGCTCTTCATCTTTGTTAATTTTCATAAAGTTTAAGGCTGGCAACAAAACTGAATTCAATTTTTGCTCTTCCAAATAAACTTGAAACATTGCTGTACTCATCAACTCACCTTGAGCCAATAAAGCTCTCTCTTGGTAAACGTTGAAAGCCTTAACTACAAATGTTTTCATGTAATTAAAATTCTCATGAATTGTTGCGAATGCCTTTTCTTTAAACTCGGCATGGGTATATAACTCACTCATTACATCCTCGTACTTCTTCTCCATCTCCTCTATCTTGGCAACAGCTTCCTCTTGCTTGTTCTTGTACAATAACGCACCAATTTCCACTAAGCCATTGGTGGTTCCCGACATGGCCGAAAGCACCACTATTTTAGGGTCATTATCTGCAGTTACCAATTTAGCAACTTCCTTCATTCTTGCAGCAGAGCCTACTGATGTTCCGCCGAATTTTAAAACTTTCATTTTCATACCTTTTACTTTAAGATAAAGTGAGAATTTTTAAGAGCGGCAAATATAGGAAAGTGAAAGGAAAAAATGCAGCGCAAATAAAAATATTAACTTTACCTATCATGCTTAAACTGCTTTTTTTCTGCTTCTTAGTATCAATAAGCCTTTGCCAGTGTTCTAAAAACGAGGCTAGCCCTCCCTCCTACATCAAAATCAACGAAATTGAGCTTAAAACCAACTACAATGCAGAGGGAAGCAAGAGCGCAAAAATTACAGATGCATGGATTTACATCAACGAACAGTTTGTGGGTGCTTTTGAATTGCCTTGCGATATTCCTGTTTCAAATGAAGGAGAAGTCAAAATTACCATTGCCGGGGGTATTAAAAACAGCGGACAAGCCAATATTCGTGAGAAATACGTTTTCTATTCTTGGTACGACACCACCTTTACATTACAGCAAGAGCAGCATGTTGTTTCTCCTTCCATAAAATACCTCGCCTCGTCGAACTTCCTATATATCAACGATTTCGAAAACAGTTCTACAAACCTCGTATATGCGAACAACAGCGATACATCCATCTACATTAGCAATAATGCTTTTGAAGGCTCTAAGTGTGCCGAAATAACTGTGAATAGCACTAATAAACTGGGGAAAGTGCAAAGTAATTTGAATTTTACAGCTCCTTCTTCTGGCAAAAGAGTTTTTTTAGAAATGAATTACGCTTGCAACGCTCCTCTCATAGTAGGCTCTATTGTTGGCAGTAACAGCACCCCCATCATCACCTTAAGCTCAACGCAAATGAAGTGGAATAAAATTTATATCGACCTTACTAAGACCTTAAATCAAGGAAAATTTGAATTTTACTTCGAAATTCAGCAAATTAGCGGAGAGGAAAATACAGCTAGATTTGACAACATTAAGATCATTACTCAAAAATGAATAAAATAGTTCAAGCCCTTAAGTATATCATTAGCGATTGGCTAATGGCTGCGTTGGCATGGACTGTTTTCTTTGTGTATAGAAAAACATCGTTGGATCAATCGGTGGAATCTATTGATGTTATTTTAAAAGACCCTAAATTACATCTCGGACTCCTAATCATTCCTTTCTTTTGGTTTTGCTTGTATTTGATACAGGGGCAGTACAGCAATGTTTTTAGGAAATCGAGACTTACCGAAACCGGACAAACATTGCTTACCTCAGCTTTTGGTGCCATCATCATTTTCTTCACTTTATTGATTAACGACTATAACCAAACTTATTACAAGTCTATTGCAGCCTTATTCCTTATTCATTTCACACTAACAGCTATTGTTCGTTTTATCATAACTTCACAAAACGCCCATAAAATTCACCGAAGAATTTACGGATTCAACTCCATCATCATAGGAAGTGGCAATAAAGCAGTTCAAATTTTCAATGAACTAGAGATCATGAAAAAGTCGATGGGAAACAAATTCCTTGGCTATGTTAGTATTGAAGAAGAAGAAAAGAACGCGGCACTATCTGCGCGCTTAAATCAACTGGGAAGCACTAAAGACCTAAAAAACATTATTGAAAAATATCAGATTGAAGAGGTGATATTGGCCGGTGAACATCATGAAAGCGAAATCATTAAATCACTTTTAAGCAAGCTAGAAGGGAAAAATATTATCATCAAAACCATTCCCGATATGGAAGACATCCTAGCTGGGTCGGTAAAAATGAATTCTATTTTAGGTGCTGCGCTAATTGAAATTTCGTCGGACCACATGCCGCAATGGGAAAAAAGCGCCAAAAGAGCGTTCGACATTGTGTTTTCAATTTGCGCGCTTACATTAGGTTCACCCATTTATGTAACATTGGCCATATTAGTGAAAACGAGCTCAAAAGGCCCAATCTTCTTTCTTCAGGAAAGAATAGGTATTCATGGCAAACCTTTCTTCATTATTAAGTTTAGAACAATGTATGTTGATGCAGAAAAAATGGGTCCGGCCTTAAGTAAAAACAACGACCCACGCATCACCAAAACCGGCAGAATATTGCGTAAAACGCGATTAGATGAACTTCCTCAGTTTTGGAATGTGTTGAAAGGCGACATGTCGGTAGTTGGACCTCGCCCCGAAAGACAATTCTATATCAAACAAATTGTAGAAAAAGCACCTCAATACTATTATTTACAAAAAGTAAAACCTGGCGTTACCTCTTGGGGACAAGTTAAATACGGCTATGCAGAAAATGTAGAAGAAATGATAGCTCGCTTAAAATTCGATTTAATTTACATGGAGAACCGTTCATTGTTGGTCGACTTTAAAATCATTGTTCACACCATTCTCATAGTTTTGCAAGGAAGAGGAAAATAGCTCAACTTCCCTATCTTTTGCTATATTAGCGCGCTGTGGAAATTAAACCCGAAATAAGAAACGCCCCTCGCTGGTTCATTTTAGGAATCGATGTATTGATATGTTTGATATCGATATGCTTGTCTTTCTTCTTACGTTTCGATTTCCAAATGAACGAGCCCGATATGTTCTTTTTAAAAGGAGCTCTTATCAGCATATTCTTTGTTCGCCTATCTTCATTTATTCTATTTAAATCGTACGCTGGAGTTATTAGATATACTGGTTCTAAAGATATTCAGCGTATATTCTTGGTGTTAATAACAGGCAGTGCATTCCTATTTTTATTAAACTTAGTAGTACCACTCTTCAATGTCAATTACAATATTCCTCGAACCATTATTGCTATCGACTTTATGGTATCATTGGTTATAATGGTAGCATTTCGACTCACCATCAAAATATCCTATGAGCAAATAAAAAATTCGGCGAAAAATAAATCAAGTGTTATCATTTACGGCGCAGGAGAATTTGGTACAATCACCAAAAGAGCGCTCGATCGTGATGCAGGAACAAAGTATACCGTTGTTGCTTTTGTTGACGACAACCTCGCTCGCGCAGGAATGAAGATTGAAGGCATCAACATCATCAGCAACAAAGACATTGAAAAATTTACCGATAGCAAAAATATTCATCATATCATTCTTGCCGATCAAAAACTAAGCTCTGCTAAGAAACAAGAAATAGTTGATTTCGCTTTATCAAAGAACATTAGAATTTTAGATGTACCTCCTTCTACCAGTTGGATCAACGGAGAATTGAGTTTCAAGCAAATTAAGAAGGTGAAAATTGAAGACTTGTTGGAACGAGATGAAATTAAACTCGACAAGCAAAAAATAAAGGAAGTAAATACCGACAAAATCATTTTGGTGACAGGCGCCGCGGGCTCTATAGGCAGCGAAATCGTAAGGCAGCTGGCACAATACCAGCCCAAACTCCTCATTCTTTTAGATCAGGCCGAATCACCTCTTTACGACCTAGAAATTGAATTGAACAACAAGTATAAATCACTCCATTTTGAGGTGGTGATTGGCGATATTTCCGACGAGAAAAGAATGGCACTTTTGTTCAATACTTTTAAACCGCAAATGATTTATCATGCGGCAGCTTACAAACATGTGCCCATGATGGAAAACAATCCGGCAGAGGCAGTTCGTGTAAACATAAAAGGAACAAAAAACATTGCCGATTTAGCCGTATTGAACAAGGTTGAGAAATTTGTAATGGTATCGACCGATAAGGCTGTTAACCCAACCAACGTTATGGGGGCTTCGAAAAGAATCGCAGAAATTTATTGCCAATCAATTAACAAAACAGCAAGCACCAATTTCGTTACCACACGCTTCGGAAATGTTTTGGGCTCCAATGGTTCGGTAATTCCTTTGTTTAGAAAACAAATTGAAAATGGCGGACCAATAACGATCACCCATCCAGATGTTACTCGTTTCTTCATGACTATTCCAGAGGCATGCCAGCTAGTTCTTGAAGCAGGTGCGCATGGCAAAGGCGGAGAAATCTTTATTTTCGATATGGGTAAATCTGTAAAGATTGTTGATTTAGCTAAGAAAATGATTAAGCTCTCGCGCTTAGAGTTAGGCAAAGATATTGAATTGCAATATACTGGATTGCGTCCCGGCGAGAAGCTATACGAAGAGCTGCTTAACAACGAAGAAAACACACAAAAAACGCATCACAACAAGATAATGATTGCACAAGTTCGTGAATACGACCTTAGTGAAATAACTAATAGCATTAATGATTTAATTGCTTCGCTCAAAGAAACCAACAACGAATTAATGGTAAGTAAAATGAAGGCCATAGTTCCCGAATTTAGGAGTCAGAATTCGGTTTATGAAAAATTAGATTAAAGCAGCACTAAATAATTACAGGCGTTGGGTCGTTTTCTTTCATTCTTTTGCGGGAGATACTTTCAATTTCCATTACATGATCCACTCCCGAAAGTTCAATTGAATCGGCAACAAATTGATCGGGTCTGTTCTTTTTACTCACCATATTTCCAGTTCTCAATTGAAAAGTAATGTCGCCTTTTGTGAAATTCACTTCAATATTTCCATTGAACTGTTCCCAATCATAGGCGTTAATGGTGCCGTTGCTATATCGTAAAAAACGAGTTGGTGTACCTACAAAATAGCCACCTTTCTTGAGTGCTCCTCTAACTGCGGCTATCATCAAACCAATTCCCACCAAAACAAATAATCCTATCACTAAGCCAGGCACAATCATTGGTTGTAGGTTGTCCAACGAACCAACAACAGGTTCTCCATTGGCACTAAAATGTACTTCTTCTCCAATGAACAAAGGACCAAAAAATACTATTACAAAAATGCTTATAAAACCGCACCAGAAAGAAGCGAATACAAACATTATAATGGTTTTACTTCGTGATTGATGTCTTTTTGCTTTAGCAGCAAATTCAATTTTTTCTGAGCCAATAACAGAAATTAATTCTTGAGGTAAATCGCTAGTGTACATAGTAGATTTTAGATGCTCGAAAATAAGAAAATAAATTGAAATTTCAGGAAATGTGTTACACAGCACAATCCTGTTAAAAACTACACAATAAGTGAGAGGATGGTTTTTTTAGTTTTGGGCACCTAACTAAATTATTATATCATGACTAAACAAAGAAAAACATCTACGGAGATGATGATTACCGATACTAAAATCATCGATAAAATTTACATTATTAGAAATCAGAAAGTAATGCTCGATAGAGATTTGGCTGAGCTTTATGGTGTGGAAACAAAAGTTTTAAAGCAAGCTGTTAAAAGAAATCTCATGAGGTTTCCGTACGATTTTATGTTCGAGATGTCAAAAGATGAGTTAGAAATTTGGAGGTCACAATTTGTGACCTCCAAATCAGATGCTAAAGGATTAAGATATGCTCCGTTTTGTTTCACAGAGCAAGGTGTAACAATGCTATCCTGCATATTAAATAGTGAAAAAGCAATTTTGGTAAACATTCAAATCATCAGAGCTTTCACGCGAATTCGAGAAACATTACTCACGCACAAAGATATTCTCCTTCAACTTGAAAAGCTTGAAAATACATCCTCTAAACACAGCGCAGAAATAAAATACATTTTTGATGTGTTGAAGAAATTGATTGAGAAACCGAAGGAGGAAAGAGTGATGATTGGGTATAAGAAATAATCAAAAAACTTACGTTAACTAAACTATTACAACATGAAACAACAATCTAACTCAACTCCGCAAGAAGCTATCATTTCTGATAAAATTCATTTCATTCGCAATCAAAAAGTAATGCTCGATAGAGATTTAGCAGAACTTTATGGCGTAGAAACAAAACGACTAAAAGAACAGGTAAGAAGAAACTTAGAAAGATTTCCTGAGAGTTTTATGTTTGAATTGACTGAAGAAGAACACAATTCTTTAAGGTCGCAAATTGCGACCTTAAAGAGAGGAGAGCATATTAAATACCTTCCGTATGCCTTCACAGAACATGGAATTCTAATGCTGGCTAACGTTCTAAAAAGTAAACAAGCAGTGCAAATGAGTATTAAAATCATCGAGATTTTTGTAAAAATGAGAGAAGCGCTGATAGCACATAAAGAAATCTTACTTCAACTCGAAAAGCTTCAAGGTGCCTCTAAGCAGCACAGCGCAGAAATAAAATACATTTTTGATGTGTTGAAGAAATTGATTGAAAAACCGAAGGAGGAAAGGGTGATGATTGGGTATAAGAAATTATCTATAATTCCATTTCGTATTAAATCAACTTGAGCCATGACTTTTATTTTGAAGTAAGTTAATGAATTTGATAGGTTTGGGCCAGAGCTTAAATTCTAAATTTAAATCATCTTCCCACTACTTTTCAACATCCCTTTTCTGTTCACCCTTTCTTCCTTATTTTTAAAGCTTGAATTTCAAAGTAGGACAATAGTTCCTTCGGGGTACCTCAGGATGACAACCAGAGTAGAAAAAACCATCCTAACTTTGAACATTGAACTTTAAACATTGAACATATTTCATGTACTTAATATTCGATACAGAAACCACCGGCTTACCACGCAACTGGAATGCGCCCATTACCGATACCGACAATTGGCCGCGCTGTATTCAAATTGCTTGGCAGTTGCACGATGATATGGGGCGTTTGATGGAGCACAAAGATTATCTGGTTAAACCCAATGGTTTCAATATTCCTTTCGATGCTGAACGTATTCATGGTATTTC
>CAMBXP010000071.1 GCA_945871895.1 Chryseobacterium gleum
GACGGACGCCCGTAACAATCGATGCAATATGCGGGCGAGCGCAGCTCGCCCCTACGGAAGATTAACGGTACAGGTCAATCAACTCCAAAATGTTTTGATTGCTTTTAGCTTCGGGCATTACCTCAAACAAAAATTCGCAATCTTGAGCATTCATAATCAATCCTTTTTCGAAGTGTTCGTAAGCTTTATTGTATGAACCTCTTTCTAAATAAATTGCGGCAAGGTAGTAATGAAAACGATGGAAATCACCGTGTAAGTTCAATCCTTCATGAATGGCAGCGATGGCAGCTTCATGATTGTTTGTTTTCATAATTAAATCGGCGAACTCTAAAAAAAGTTCAGGCTCTTCTTGGTTGTAGCTCAATGCTTTTTTGAAAGAAAAAATAGCATCTTCTGTTTGTCCGAGTTTATCTTCCAGCTCAGAAAAAGCATACCAATAATCGGCATTTTCTTTATCGATATCTAAAGCCTTTTGAATACAGTTGTAGGCATCTTTAGTTCTTCCCAGTTCATCCAAACAAATAGCTTTACCTAACCAAGAGTCTCCAAATTCGGGATCTATAGAAATAGCTTTGTTGTAAAATTCTAAACTTAATTCGTAGCGACCTAATTTTTCGTAGCATTCTGCAATGTAGCAGTAAACTACTCCTCCAGGAGTTTCTAGTTCAAAAGTTTCTTTGTAAATCTCAATGGCTTCTTCGTGTTTTTCTAAATGCGCCAATAAATTTCCTTTACTAAAGTAGGCGGCGGCGAAACTCGGATTGATAGCTAAAACAAAATCGAAGGCATCGATAGCTTCCTCTACTTTATTTATTTTGCTGTATAAATTACCTAGGTTAAACCACGCAGCATCGCTGTAAGGTTCTTTCTCAAGGTAGTTCATTAAGAAATCAATTCCTTCTTCGTTGTAATTGTTAACGTCGAAGCAGTAAGCCAATTCGTATAAAGCAGCTTCGTTTTCAGAATCTTCTTCCAATGCTTTTTTGAAAAACACAATCGCTTGATCGAAATCGTTTAAGAATTGATATTCGAACGCCAACATCGCATAAATGTCGTCTTTATGTTCTGCAAAATCTAAAGCTCTTTTCAAATAAACGATTGCTTTTTCGTGCAATTTCAATTTACTTAAAATGGTAGCTTTGGTTAAATACACTTCAGCGTTCCAAGGCAATTCGTTTTCCAATTGCGCAAGTAATCGTAAAGCTTTCTTGTATTTGTAATTTCCGGTAAGAATTTGAACTTCATTCAACATCAATTCTTTCGATTCGGGATGTTGTGATTTCGCATATTTCAGCACGAGCATTGCTCTATGAAAATCTTTTTGATTGGCGTAATAATCAATAATGCCCGAGAACTTTTCGCGATCGAAATAATACAAATCATTGCGCGCAATCATTTCTTCGAATCTTTCGATATCGTTTAAAATTTCGTTGGGCTCTTGATTGAATTCGTTCTCGTTCATTGATCCACTTGATGAATACCCAAATATTTGCTTTTAATTTAAAACCCACAATACCTTCGGGATATACTTATTCACCAATTTTTGTGAAAAAATCTATAACGTATTGATTGAGAGTAAATTTGAAAATGACAGTAAAAAATAGTTATTCACAAACACGATTTGTGGGGTTTTTTGTTTTCGGGGTTTCTTTTTAAAATAGTGCTCAGCGAATGAAATATAAGATGTTTTTGTTTGATTTTAATAGGTTTTTTTTGAAATGTTGGAAATCAAAATACTACAGTAGTTTCAAATTTGCAATTTGAAACGAACTTATTGCGATTTTTAATCGCTTTTATTTTGTGTGATTCATCGCGATTAAAAATCGCTGATAAGAAGATTTCAGATTGCGCTGCGCTAAATCTGAAATTACTGGATATTACTTTTCTCTATCTTTAAAGTTCCAACCATCAGAAACGGCATAGCTAATTGCTACTCCAAACAATAAAGTAATAAGTGCAGCGAAGTATGGTATAAAATCAATCATTTTTATTTTTGTTTAATAGTTTCAAATAAATGCCAAAACTTAAAATACTAGGAACCCAAAGTCCAATGAAAATCGCGTGGTCGGCATTTCCATTAAAAAACAATATTTCGGAATATATCAAAGAAAGCAATGCCGAAATGATGAGTAATTTGTCTGTAAGAGTGAATTTTTTAAACATAATTATTAACAATTTTTTGTCCTACTTGTTAGGCTTTTCGGATTACGCCCCGTTTTTTTCAGTGGTTCTGGTATCCACTCTTAATATTTGTTATTTGTCCCTCGTTAACGAACGTCATAAGTGCAAAGTTACAATTTATTCTTCTACGGCAAATGCATTGCTGTTTTTTCAAATTTGACTATAACGTTCACAGTAGCTCCAAATTTACAATTTGAAACGAACTTATTGCGATTTTTAATCGCTTTTATTTTGTGTGATTCATCGCGATTAAAAATCGCTGAAAAGAAGATTTCAGATTGCGCTGCGCTAAATCTGAAACTACTGGGGAGTTGGGTTTATGTAGGGGCGATCCGTCAGCTGACGGACGAGTAATATTTTATTGTGTTTTATTTACGTTGGTGTCCGTCAGCTGACGGAACGCCCCTACACTTTTTTTGCCAATTTATCTTTCATCGCAAACAATTCATCTCTAAATTTCGCGGCCGATAAAAAGTCTAATTCTTTCGCCGCTTTCTCCATCGATTTTTGCGTTTGCGTGATTGCTTTTTCGAGCTGAGGTGCTGTCATGTATTCTATGATAGGGTCGGCGGCGAGGGCTGGTTTTATTTCTTCGTTGGTGTTTTTCACCTTGTAGAAATTGAGTAAACCCGTTTGCTCCATAATTTCTTCGCGCGATTTGCTCATGCCTTTTGGCGTGATGCCGTATTTCTCGTTGTAGGCCATTTGAAGACCTCTTCTTCGGTTGGTTTCGTTGATGGTTTTTTGCATCGACTCGGTAACCTTGTCGGCGTACATTATTACTTTACCGTCTACATTTCTTGCAGCTCTACCCACTGTTTGGGTGAGCGATCTTTCGCTGCGGAGAAATCCTTCTTTGTCGGCATCTAAAATTCCAACCAACGATACTTCTGGCAAGTCTAATCCTTCTCTTAGTAAGTTAACGCCAATCAATACATCGATGTCGCCGAGGCGCAGCATTCTCAATATTTCAACGCGCTCCATGGTGTCAACATCGCTATGGATGTAGCGACATTTGATATTTAAATTCGTGATGTATTTTGCTAATTCTTCGGCCATTCTTTTGGTTAAGGTAGTCACCAAAACACGTGCACCTTTTTTTACTATGTTGTCGATTTCATCGAGTAAATCATCGACTTGATTGATGCTTGGTCGCACTTCAATTAATGGGTCGAGTAGTCCGGTAGGACGAATAATTTGCTCCACCACAACGCCCTCCGATTTTTCTAATTCATAGTCGGCAGGAGTAGCACTCACATAAATTGTTTGGTGCAATATCGATTCAAATTCTTCGAATTGTAGCGGACGGTTATCCATGGCTGCAGGCAAGCGGAAACCATATTCTACCAAGTTTATTTTTCTGCTTCTATCGCCACCATACATCGCTTTAATTTGCGAAATGGTAACGTGACTCTCATCAATCATCATGATGAAATCATCGGGGAAATAATCTAATAAACAGAACGGTCGGGCGCCAGGAGCGCGGCCATCCATATAGCGCGAATAATTTTCAATACCCGAGCAGTAGCCCAGCTCTTTCATCATTTCGATGTCGTATTCTGTTCGTTCTTGAATACGTTGCGCCTCCACCAATTTACCTTCCGATTTAAAATAATCAGCTTGCTTCACCATGTCGAGTTGAATTTGAAAAATAGCATCATTCATTCTCTCTTTTGATGTAATAAAGAGGGTAGCAGGGTAGAGCATCAGTTTAGCGATACTGGTTATTTTTTTTCCGCTGATGGGATCGATAGAAAAAATTTCTTCTATCTCATCGCCCCAAAATGAGATGCGGTAAGCGATATCTAAGTAGGCTGGAAAAATATCGATGGTGTCACCACGTACTTTGAAATTTCCTCGATTTAAATCTATCTCGGTGCGCGAATACAAACTATCTACAAACTTTCTAAGCAATTGATTGCGGGCGATGGTTTGTCCGACTTTTATTTCAAAAACACTCGAAGTAAAATCATCAGGATTTCCCATACCGTAAATACACGAAACCGATGAAATAACTATCACATCGCTTTTTCCTGAAATTAAAGCAGAGGAAGTAGCTAAACGCAATTTCTCTATTTCGGCATTGATGGATAAATCTTTTTCAATGTAAGTTCCAGTTGTTGGAAGGTATGCTTCGGGCTGATAATAATCGTAATAGGAAACAAAATAATGCACTTCGTTTTCTGGAAAAAACTGTTTGAATTCTCCATATAATTGGGCAGCTAAAGTTTTGTTGTGACTTAAGATTAATGTTGGTTTGCCAATTTCTTTAATCACATTGGCCATGGTAAAAGTTTTACCCGAACCAGTTACACCTTGCAAAGTTTGGTGGGCAACGCCAGAGTTTATTCCATCAACCAATTGTCGAATTGCTTCGGGTTGATCACCTGTTGGTGAGTAAGTGGAAACTAAATTGAAACTCATGATTCAAAAATTCTAATGGCTTCTTTTAATCGCACCCCTTTTTCTGTTTGTTGCACGGTGCAGCATTCGTTAATGGGGTCGTGTTGTAAAAATAAGATTTGTTCTTTGTTTGCAGCAGTGTCTAAAAATAATTTTTTTTCATTCATAGTGAGCAGCGGTCTACTGTCATACCCGCAAACATACGACAAAGGAATATGGCTGGCAGAAGGTAATAAGTCGGCGGCGAAAACCACTGTTTTTCCTTTGTAAGCAATATGCGGAATCATTTGTGCTTCTGTGTGTCCGCTAACGACTAAAACGTCAATATCCTTATGAAAAACATCTGTGCTTTTATCGATGAAGTTTAATTGTCCGCTTGCCTCAATAGGATGAATATTTTCTTTCAAGAAAGAAGCTTTTTCTCGCGGATTTGGATTCATTGCTAAATTCCAGTGCGCAGAATGACTCCAAAATTTCGCATTTTTGAAAGCAGGAATTAGTAAGCCGTTTGCATCTCTTTTAATAGCACCACCGCAATGATCAAAATGCAGATGCGTTAAAAAAACATCGGTGATATCGTCTTCGGTAAATCCGTATTTGTTAAGCGATTTTTGCAAAGTATCATCGCCAAAAAGATAGTAATGACTCAAGAATTTATCGTCTTGTTTGTCGCCCATTCCCGTGTCAATCAAAATCAATCTATTGCCATCTTCGATTAATAAAGAACGCATGGCCCACGAGCATAAATTTTTATCATCGGCCGGATTGGTTTTATTCCAAATGGTTTTAGGCACCACGCCAAACATAGCGCCGCCATCGAGTTTGAAGTAGCCGGTATTTACAGAATATAGTTGCATGTGCGATTTTTAGAGGTTTAAATATAAGGAATATGGTTGAATTGTAGGGGCGATCCGTCAGCTGACGGACACCAACGTAAATAAAACACAATAAAATATTGGGCGGCCGCAAGGGCTCGCCCCTACATGAGAAAATATTATATTTGTTTCACCTAACTAAATTTTATGTTACCCAATATTTTTAATCCTGCGATACATCGTAGGCAATCCATTCGGTTGAAGGAGTATGATTATGCGACTGAAGGCGCTTATTTTATTACGCTGTGTTGCAAAGATAAAATCTGTCGTTTTGGAGAGATTGTCGATTCAAGAATGAACTTAAATGAATGTGGAAAGGTCATCTATAATGAATGGATGAATTTGCCAAATAGATTTCCGAAAGTAACTATTGATTCTTTTCAAATAATGCCCAATCATTTACATGGAGTTATTGTTTTAGAAGACGGGGGCAATGCAAAAATTTCTGAAATAATAGGAGCATTTAAATCTATTTCATTTCGCAAGTGTTTGGATATTTATAAAAAAGAAAATTTAAAAATGGGTGTTTTGTGGCAAAGAAACTATTTCGAGCACATTATAAGAAATGATGATTCCTGGAAATTGATTGATGAGTATATATTTTCTAATACTGAGCGATGGGCCGAAGATAAGTTTTTTGTGTAGGGGCGTGCCCTTGCGGCCGCCCCAAATATATAGTTGTGTTGTGAGCAGTGTTGAGCGTTCGCTGGCTGACGTTACGCCCCCACATATCAACACCTCTTTCGTTCATAAAAATATTATTTAGGCATTTCGCAAATCAAGTAAAAACATAACTTAACCTCCAAATAATATTATATGCGCATACATTTAATTGCAATAGGAGGAAGCGCCATGCACAATATGGCTTTGGCTTTACATGGTAAAGGATATCAGGTAACAGGTAGCGATGATGAGATTTTCGAACCATCGAAAACCAGATTAAAAAACAAAGGTCTGCTTCCTGAAACTATGGGGTGGGATGCTAAAAGAATTACTAAAGATATTGATTGTGTGGTGTTGGGTATGCATGCCAGAAAAGACAATCCCGAGTTGCTTCGCGCACAAGAATTGGGATTAACTATTTATTCTTATCCCGAATATATTTACGAACAATCGAAAGATAAAAAGCGTGTGGTGATTGCCGGAAGTCACGGTAAAACAACCATTACAGCCATGGTGTTGCATGTGCTTACGGTAAATAATGTCGATTGCGATTATATGGTAGGAGCGAAGTTAGAAGGCTTTGATACCATGGTTAAATTAACCAAGGAAGCGCCGGTAATTATTTTAGAAGGTGATGAGTATTTAAGTTCTCCAACAGATAGAAGACCTAAGTTTATTCATTACCGGCCGCATGTTGCTTTGATGAGCGGTATCGCGTGGGATCACATCAACGTGTTTCCAACTTTTCCAGAATATTGTTATCAGTTTGAATTGTTGGTAGATGTGATGGAGAAAGATGGAACCTTAATTTATTTCGATGGTGATGAAAATATTCAAGCCATCGTGAAAAAGAAAAATGTAAGAAGTATTCCATACAATTCACATGCTAATGTGGTGAAAGATGGAAAGACATCTTTGTTGGCTGGTGGTAAGGAATTGCCGATGAAAATTTTCGGACAACACAATCTTCAGAACCTAAGTGGAGCCATGTTGATTTGCAAAGAACTAGGATTAAGCGACGAACAATTCTATACTGCTATAGCATCATTTAAAGGCGCAGCCAAAAGATTAGAATGGGTAGCAGGAAATGATACTTGCGATGTGTACAAAGATTTTGCTCATTCGCCAAGTAAGTTGAAAGCAACGACTAAAGCTGTGAAAGATCAGTTTCCAAAAAGACGATTGGTGGCTTGCATGGAGTTGCATACTTTTAGTTCTTTAAATGAAGAATTTTTAAAAGAATACGATGGATCGATGAACACTGCCGATGAAGCAATAGTTTATTTTTCTCCGCACGCTATTGAACACAAAAAGCTGAAAGCAATTACTGCCGAACAAGTGCAAGAAGCATTTGGCAATTCAAAACTAAAAGTGATTACGCAGCCCGATGTTTTACAAGAACATTTGTTAAGCAGAAAGGGTGATAATACGAGTTACTTGCTGATGAGTAGTGGGAATTATGATGGGATGAACTTGGATGAGTTTGGTAAGAAGTTGGTGGGGTAGGGGCTGCCCTTGCGGCCGCCCAATGTAATGTTCAATTAGGGCGACCGCAAGGGTACGCCCCTACGGGAAGAAATACAAAAATATTTTTAGTTGGTTTGTTGCATGAAAAAGCTCTTCACTTTAAAACGAATTTTTTATTTCTTTCTAATCTCGCTCTCACTTTCACTTCTGCTCTTGTGGTATGCCAACCATAAGATAGAAAGCAATGCAGTGGGTAAAACCTTTGTGATGGTGGATGAGGTGCAGCATTTTAAAGCCGGACTCCTACTAGGAACATCAAAAATGACTAAGGGAGGCAGGTTGAATGTTTATTATTCCAAAAGAATTCATGCTGCGGCTCAATTGTTTTTAGCAGGAAAACTAGATTACATCATTATAAGTGGCGACAATAGCAAGAAAACATATGATGAGCCAACAGATATGAAAAATGATTTGGTGGCAGCCGGAATCGATTCTAATAAGATATATTTAGACTACGCAGGATTTCGCACATTTGATAGTATGGTGCGCTGCAAAGAAATATTTTCTCAAGATTCGGTATTGGTTATTTCGCAGCAGTTTCATAACGAAAGAGCTATTTATATAGGTGAACGTAGTGGTATGTTTGTGCGTGGTTATAATGCAGCTGATGTAAGTGCCGCTTATGGTAAATGGACCATGTTGCGAGAGGCCTTTGCGCGTGTAAAGGTTTTGGTGGATTTCATGATAGGCACCGAACCTAAATTTTTAGGCGAAAAGGTTGTGCTTGGAGAACCTCAAACTAAATAGATTTTAGAAAGCATATTTAAATATAACACTTGATTGTAGTGTGTTGTGGTAGTTTTTGTTCACGAGGTTTTTTGCTTCAATTCCAATTTTTATCTGTTGCGTTATATTGTAGTCAATACCAAAGGTGGCAAATGTTAACCAGCGATTCATACTGGTATACTTATTTTTCACGTATTGGTCGGTGATCGTTAATGCAGTATTGTTAATGAACAGACTGGTGTTTTGGTGTACTTTGTTGAAGAGCAGGTACTCTTGAGTTAATCCGGCTTGAAAAGAAAATCGCTGTAGTTTTAGTCCGATAGCAATTGGTAATCCTATTGTTCCGCCATACACACAATCTTCAGTGGTAATTGTTTTTCTTGTCACAATATCGGTCGGATTGTAGGTGATACCGGCAATAGTGTAAGTGTTGTTAGTGTTAAATGAAACGTCGTTTTGCACTTGAATGGATATGCCGCCAGAGCTTGCATTGGCGTTTGTTGAAGTTTGGTTTTTAGTCAAATTGAAATTTTGAATTTCATCATCTGTCGTTGCGTTTTTTGTGCTGCGTAACAAATGTTGGTATAGGTTAAACTCAAGTGCTGCTGTGATGTAAATATTTTTTCGAAGGTAAAATTGGTGACTAACACCAATTTTGCCAGATAAATTTTGCGCATTGTTTGTCGATTTTTGATAGAAAGCCTGATTGAGCTGCGCGCCTATGTAAATCGACGATTTGCCATAATTGTGCTGCGCTATAGGAGTGTCATTTTTTACGTTTTTAGTTTCTAAATTAGTTGTGAACTCCAAGTTCGATTTATTGGTGATATCAATGGAGTTTAGGTTCGATGATGGCTCAGTAAACAATTCGCTTTTTACTTCCTCTTCGATGGCTTCTTTTGCATTTGAATTCACATTGATTTCTAAGTAATGATTTTCTATTCCATTTGTTTTTAATGATTTCTTAGTTTCTGTAAACGCTATTTTTTCTTCAAGAGGCGGTTGTTGTATTATGCTTGTTGTATTGCTCGCTGTGCTATTAGTTGTAGTGTTACTTGTAGCATTACTTGTGCTTTTCTCTGTTACAGATTTTTGAGTATTTACTGCATCGTTGCTGTTGTAGAAATTAATAACAATGAAAAATAGCACCCCTGCAAGAGCTGCATTGGTAAACCAAAAGAAAAATCTTCTTTTCTTTTCTTCTTTTTCAAGAAGTTTTTTGGCTTCTAACCAATATTCATCTTTGAATTCGAATTCCATATGTTTTCTTTCTTCACTCATTTGATAAATAATATAAATGCGAATACTCCGGTAACTAATTTTTTAAGCATTTCACGTGCATTTGATAAATGCCATTTAGAAGTGCCTGTAGAAATGTTAAGCATATTGCTAATCTCTTCATGAGAAAACCCTTCGAGGGCAAAAAGGCTAAATACTTTTCTGCTCGAAGGGGGTAACTTATTTAGTAAATTACTTACTCTCTCATTTTCTGTTTGTGTTTCGTAGGTATTGCTTTCGCGCTGCTGGTACATTGCGGCGCTGCTTTCTATTTCAGTGTTTTCGTCAATTATTTTTCTTAATCGTTTTTGTTTGTGGTATTCGTTAATCAAATGATTGATGGCAATGGTTTGCGCCCATTTTTTAAACGATAAATCGGTGTTGTAATTCTTTAAAGCAAAAATTATTTTAACGAAGGCTTCATTGAGTAATTCTCGGGCAAATTCTTCTTGTCGCACATATTTGTAACAAAGAGGCATAAGCATTTGAAAGCAAATTTTATAAAGCTTTTCTTGGGCTCTTCTATCGCCCGATATGCATTGTTTTATTAACTCTTCGTTTATTTCCATTCACTCTAGGAGTGTTTCCGATAATATTATAACAGAAATGCCATCAAGATTGTTACTCTTGATGGCATTATTTGTAGTTGTTATTTAGTTGGGGAGTTGATAATCCACACCACTGAATCATTTTGTTGACCGCAAATACCATTCGTGTATTTAATAACACCGTTTACTTCAGCCTCCACCGAATTGGAGTAAGTTACGCCGTTACAACCGCAAACTGGTAAATAGTAGGTAGGTATAATAGCATTTTCAATAATACGTGTGCTATCAACGCAATCATTTTTTGATGCATTGTCACCGCACTTTCCGTTCGTGTAGTTTTTCACGCCATGAACAGATGCGTCTGTAGGATTGATGTAAGTTACGCCGTTACAACCGCAAACCGGAGCATAATATTGAGGGATGATTAACTGAGATGGGTCGGTAGGAATGAGTGAGCTATCGATGCATTCTTCTGTTTTTTTATTGCATTCTCCTCTGGTGAAATGTTTAATCCCATATATGGAAGTTGCTTCAACTTCATTGCTATAGGTAACTCCATCACAGCCACAAACTGGTTCGTAATACATAGGTATGTAGCTGTTTTCTTTAATTAGAGATGGGTCGTGACATTCATCTTCAACGATGGTAGGTTTTGCTGGTGCTGATGCTGTTGCTGTAGTTGGCGTTTCTTTAGAACAAGAAACGAGTGTTGAAATACCAATAGTAACAACAATTGCGAGTAGTTTGAAGTGCTTTTTCATAAGATATAATTTAAAGTTCTTATGATGGGAACAAAGCAAAAGAAGGGAAGGTTGGGTGGGGGTGAAAAAAAGTAAATATTTTTTTAATCCTATTGTAAAAGAAAGATTATTCGTTATATTAGTATGGATTTGATTTTTGTCGAATCTTAAATTAATTAATTTTTTAAATTTTATTTCCAATGGTAATTTATGTAGGAAATCTTCACTATGATGTAAGAGAAGATGTTTTATCTGACCTTTTCGCCGAATTCGGAGAAGTAGTATCAACAAGAGTAGTTATTGATCGTGAAACTAATCGTTCTAAAGGATTTGGTTTCGTTGAAATGGCCGATGACAACGCAGGCGAAAACGCTATCAATGCCTTAGGTGGTAAAGAAGTGAACGGTCGTGCATTAAAAATTAGCAAAGCTAATCCTCCAGCTCCTAAAGGACAAAGAAGTGGCGGTGGTGGTTACGGTGGTGGAAACCGCGGACCAAGAAGTTTTGGTGGAGATAGAGGTGGAAATGGTGGCGGTGGCTTCAGAGGCGGTAACGATCGCGGTGGTTACGGCGGTGGCGATAGAGGCAATGATAGAGGCGGATACGGTAACGACAGAGGAAATGATCGTGGTGGTTACAACCGCGGTGGTGGCGATAGAGATTACAACAACGACAATTACTAGTAGTAATTTAAGGTATAGAAAGCCCTCGAAAGAAATTTCGGGGGCTTTTTGCGTTGATGTAAGTCATGAATAGATAAATCAAAACGCTTATGATAGCGGCAAAATAGCACCAAACAGAAACTAGATATTCTTCATAATAAATCATGGTGATGATGTAAGCGGCTAAAATGGTTAAGGCTAAAATCCATAATTTTCGTACGCTTGAAAATACAGGAGGTATAATGGTGCAAATAACATACAGAGCACCACAAATGGCAAAAGTATAACTGGGATAAGTGTTTAGGTAAGAAATATGGTGTCCCGCGATGTCGGCATTTACATCGTATCGAAGCAAGCAGTAGCCTAAATAACTAGAAACCAGAATGCCTAAACCCAGTAAAGTTCTTAATTGTTTTTTCTTGCTTTCATCTCTTTCTAATTGATAAACCGATAAAGGAACCCATGTAGGCCAAACAATTTGTGCAATAAAAAAGAAAATATAAGTGGTGTAAGGCTTTAAAAAGGCATAATTCTCTTGAGCAAACGATAGCCACAAAAATCCTTCTGTGAATTGTTGAAGCGCAAAAATGATGGGTATGGCAGCAAAATACAGTTGCGACGATTGCTTTACCTTCTTTAAAGAGGCAAAACCTAAAATGGTTAATACTATACCCGCGCTTGATTGTATTTTTGAGAATTTTCAACAAGCAACAAATATAAATTCTAGTTTGTATGGTGGCACGGGTTTAGGTTTGGCCATTGTTAAAAATTTAGTAGAAGCACAAGGAGGAAAAATACAAGTTAAAAGTATTGTAAATAAAGGGTCAACTTTTAGTTTCACGCTGCCTTTTTTAAAATCTAAAAATGAATATTGTATCGGTGAGGTTATCACTACTGCAGTTGCCCCAATAAAAAACATTAAAGTTTTAGTGGTAGAAGATATGCCTCTTAATCAATTATTAATGAAGACCATTTTAGATGATTTTGCCTTTGACCGAGATGTTGCAGAGAATGGTAAAGTTGCCATAGAAATGCTACAAGTAAAATCGTACGATATTGTGTTAATGGATTTGCAAATGCCTGTGATGAATGGCTTTGATGCCACCATGTATATTCGCGATACTTTAAAATTAACTGTTCCTATCATTGCGCTAACAGCCGATGTAACTACTGTTGATGTGGTGAAATGTAGAGCTGTTGGTATGAACGATTATATTGCCAAACCTATAGATGAGAAATTATTGTATAGTAAAATGTTGAGTTTGTTGAAATTGAATTAGAAAATTTTAGTGTGCTTTCTTCTTCAATAAATCAGCCACATCTTTTGGCTTTTCTTCAATTCGCCACATAAAATCTTTCAACTTTAATTTCTCTAAATCGATTTGATCGATAGGAATAAAGAGGGCATCGGGCTTTTGGTAAAACTTAATTTTAGATACCTGGTTGTCTTTAAAATGAATCATTAGGTTGCTGCACTCGGCCTTGTTTACGCCTGTGTATGAACTGTCTTTTTCTTTAGCAAAATAAACTGTTTCGCCATTGCCCATCACTTTCATTTTTTTCATTTTACCATCAGAGAAATAACCTGTCATGTCTCTTCCTTTGATTTGGTCGAAAGCATTTTTGCCATTTTGTGAAATGATGAAGCCGTTTTTCTTAATGCGCAATTCATGAATCTTATTGCCGTAAATTAATATTTCGATGTATTGGCCGCTAATCTGACTCTTATCCATCCACAGCACGGGGTCTTTAAATAATTTAATTAGCGAATCAGAAGGGAAGTAGGTAAGCGAATCACAAATTCCTTTCAAATCATCTTTCAAAAAGCGAACGCCGTGGTAAGCGTAAATCTTCTTTTCTTTTTTCTTTTCGTCGTTCACAGCACGCAACGTATCTGCATGTAAAAACAAAGTGTCGCCATCAATCATTTGCTGTAATAAAGCATTTTCGGTGATGATGCTTTTGCCAGCTTTTTCATAAAAAATACCGTGCTCGCCAGTGATGGTTACATTGTCAACTGTATCTGTTGCATGCACATTTCTATAGGCATGACTCACTTCTTTTTTGGTGTTTCTATAAATGGAGTCGGCTTTCAAAATCATTGCTTTATCTCTTACCACCGCATTCTTTTTAAATACCGATTCACCTTTGTTGTTGTCGAAATAACCTGCTTCGCAATATATTTTTCCGTTTTTAGAAATGATGTTAGTCGGACCAATAAAATAAGTGATTTTGGTTTTGGTATCGTAATCTAAGGCGTTCGATGTGATGTAGAATTCTTCGGCTTTCACCACCACATTTTCTCTGAATGAAATCATGTGTTTTGAGGTGTGGTAGGTTCCTCTTTTGCTAAATATTTTGGTGTTTTCTTGAGTGATGTTGGCGCTGTTTTCGTAGTGCGCATCACCATTGTTTTCGTAGGTGAGTTTGTCGGTTTCTAAAGTAGTCTTATCACTAACTAATTTCACATTTCCACTAAAAATGGTTTGCTTGGTTAAGCCCAAATATTCCATCACATTCGAATAGGTGCGCACAGAATCTTTCTTATTCATGTACACGTGTCCGGTAGCCGTAAAATCGTTCGTCTTTTCGTTGATTACCGCTTTGTCGCAAGACAAGTACATCGAACCTTGTTTAAGCTTTACATCGCCAATTAATTCTTGAATACCGGGAGTAGTTGATTCTAAAGAGTTGGCTGAAATGATTTCAACGTATTCGTTTTTGTTGAATTGAGCGTTAAGGGGGATGAGTGAGAGTGAAAAAAAGAGAGTGAGCGCAAAAATGAGGTTTGTTTTTTTTGTGGTAAATGCTTTATAACCGTTGGCTGAAGCCAAACGGCAAAATGAAATTATACTTGAGAGAAGTACTTGGTTCATATTGCCGTTTGGCTTCAGCCAACGGATTTCTTTATTCATCATATCACTCTTTGAAACGATTTACGCCAAGGCTTTATCGCGAATCAGTGTCTGTTTTCTATCCGGACCAACAGATACCACAGTGATAGGAGTTTCCAATTCTTTTTCCAAGAAAAGGATATAATCCATCAATTCTTTCGGCATATCTTCCGCGTTGGTTAAACCAGTTAAATCGCTGTTCCAACCTTTCATGTCAACATAAATAGGTTGTACATTTTCTGGCTCAACGTTGTAAGGGAATTTATCGGTTTTAACACCTTTGTAGTTGTAGTGTGTACAAACTTTAATGGTATCGAAGATACTTAATACATCGGCCTTCATCATGATTAACTGAGTAACACCATTGATAGCTATAGAGTATTTTAAAGCAGGTAAGTCAATCCATCCGCAACGGCGCGGACGGCCAGTGGTTGAGCCAAACTCATTTCCTTATTTACGCATTCTT
>CAMBXP010000072.1 GCA_945871895.1 Chryseobacterium gleum
TTCCCAAGGCATCTTCATTGGATAACAGATGGTGCTGCGCTTCAAAATCTCCTTGTCCGATTTTATCGGCAAAAACAATACTTTTTTCCAAACCAAGCACCAGCTTCTCAATAGCAGCAGCCATTTCACCAATCTCGTCATCACTGGGAGATGGTAAGTTTTTAGGTAAGCTACCTTTGGCTAGCTCCAAAACAACGTGTTCTAATTCTTTAATTGGGATAGCTATTCTATTTGAAATAAAAACCGACAGCATAATGATAAGTAAAAGAAAAACAGTGGATATCACTATTAATCTATTTCGCATAACAACTACAGAATAGATGGCCTCTTCTTCATCAATTTCCGAAAGTAAAATCCATTTTAATCCTTCAATATTTAGCATTCTATATGCACTAAGCACCCTTACATCGCGATAATCTCTAATCACACTTCTTCCTTCTCTGCCTGCTAAAACTTCTTTCACCCCTAAAGTTTTCACTTGTATTGTTCTTGGCTTTTTCTCTGGAAAAAATCGAGATTTAGTTCTCATCAAAGTATCTTGTCCAACAATATAAGACTCCCCTGTAGCGCCCATTCCTGTTCTTTCGCGCAGTGCTTTTTCTATAAAAAAAGGATGTTCTACAAACACAAAAAACTGCGTTGCAAAAGGAACACAATAGGCAATGAGCAATGAATCGGAATGCAAAAGAGTGCCTGCATCATAAACGACTATTTTACCTTCTTGCAGCAAGGAATCGGGTAAAAGTGAACTTTCAATTTGTTTAAGGTTTAAATCGCGCGCAGCGGTTTTGAGTCCGGAAAGGTCATTTCTTTGAACAAAATAAGACAACTTGTTTTTCTTTGCTTCAACAGCCTCTTCCATCACTTTTTTCTTAAGCATGTTTACCGAAGAAAGCTGTTCTAAAGTTCTTTCAATCAAAGCTTCTTTAAACTGAAAATAAAAAACAGTAGACACTACAATAAGAACCAACGCACCTAAAGACAAGAAGGCAAAGGTTAAGCGGTGAACTATTTTGAAGCGTTTAAACATTTACTTTTTAAGCTTATCCTGCTCTTTTTTAAAGGCACGATACAAAGTGTAGTTGCCAGGATAATTGCTAATATAACCACCTTCGTTGAAAACGAAAAGTGACTCTACAATTCTATCTAAGAAGTAACGATCGTGCGAAACAATTAAAACGCAACCTTTAAAGTTCATTAAATACTCTTCTAATGTAGATAAAGTAAGTAAATCGAAGTCGTTGGTAGGCTCATCTAAAATTAGAAAATTAGGTGCTTTCATTAAAATAGTCACCAAATACAAACGCTTTCTTTCGCCACCACTCAGCTTTTCTACAACGGCATGTTGCCTATCTGGGGGAAAGTTGAATTGTGTAAGCATCTGACTAGCTGTAATGCGCGAACCATCTTTTAGTTCAATGACTTCGGCTATATTTTTAACCTCATCAATCACCTTATTACCTGGTTTTACAGTGATACCTTTTTGGGTATAATAACCAACAGAAACTGTATCACCTAAGCTTATTTCACCAGAGAAATCGGGATCTTTACCTGTGAGTAAATTCAACAAAGTAGTTTTACCGGCACCATTATCACCCACTATTCCAATCTTGTCGCCACCTTTAAAATAGTAGCTAAAATCATTAATTATAACGCGGTCGCCATAGCTCTTACAAAGGTGATCAACCTCTAAAATTTTCTTACCCAAGCGCTGCATGGCAGTGGTGATATTCACTTCGGACTTTTCTACTTTTTGTTTGGCTTTTTTTTCTATTTCTCCAGCGGCTTCAATTCTACTTTTAGATTTTGTACCACGCGCCTTGGGCATTTTACGGAGCCACTCCAACTCTTTTTTAAATAAATTTTTGGCTTTGTGCACTTGAGTCTCATCGTTCATCTCACGCTCGGCCTTAGTGGTTAAGAAAAACTCATAGTCACCTTGATAGGTAAAAATGCCAGTGGGTGTTAATTCTAAAATAGTATTGCACACATTGTCTAAGAAATATCTATCGTGGGTAATCAGCAACAACGCAAAACTACTTTCACTTAAGAAACCTTCTAACCATTCTACCATAGCAAAGTCGAGGTGATTCGTTGGCTCATCTAACAACAAAATATCTGGTTCTTCAATTAAGCATTTAGCTAAAGCCAATCTGCGTTTTTCTCCACCCGAAAATCTATCGATTGAGACATCTAAATTCTTGAAATTCAAGTTATCTAAAACCTCGGTTATCTTGCTTTCTTCTGCCCAGGCGTTGTGTGCTTCAATGGCATCGAAGGTAGTTTTAAACTCATCCGATTCCATGTCACCTTCGGCAATTAAAGCTTCGTATTTCTTGATCATTTGAATACGCGGATTACTCTCGTAAATGAATTCACGAATAGTCACTCCTGTTTTGTATTCGGGCTCTTGATCAAGCATTCCTATTTTTATTCCATCACGAAAAACCACTTCACCAGTATCTTGCAATTCTTTACCAGTAAGTATTTTAAACATGGTGCTTTTACCAGCGCCATTCACGGCGATTAAGCCCATTTTCTGACCTTTATCTATTCCAAAAGAAACATCTTGAAACAAAGGTTTGGCGGTGAAAGACTTACTTAGATTAGAGATAGATAATATGTTCATGCTTATGGTATAAATTGAAGTGCGAGGCGCGAAGGTAAGGATATATCTTGCAGGCGACGCAAATGATTACTTCTTGGTGGATAAATTGGGCTGTCCGGCTTCTACCCATGCACTATACCATAGGCTCGATACAAAATCTATTGAGTTCTTGAGTTGTTGTTCTACCATTCCATTCAAAGTGGAATTGTATTGTGTGATATAGGCCGCACTAAAATCCTTTTTCTTTTTACCGGTATAAATTTCGTACATCTTATCTTGTTCGAACTTCTCTCTAAGCTTCTTGTCTTCATCAAGCACTTTATCTTTTAGCGAAAAGCTGTGCTGAAGGACAGTCCATGTTGAATCTAAAGGGTGATGAATATAATGAGCGATGCTATAGTCTAATTTATAAGTTTTAGAATAACGCTCGGGAATCAATGTTTCCCACAAACGATGAATTCCTTGCTGATGCGTAAACTGTCCGTCATAATTTTCTGTAACATGCAAAGGCACACAAGCATCGGCGGCATAATGACCTAAATCGGCCGATATTTTTAATATTTTGGCAGTATCTAAATCTTTAAACGCCTTTACCAATCGATAGTAATAATCATTGATAGTCCAGGGTAAAACACCATATTTCCGCAAAGTATCTTCAGTATATTTTGCTACGGCATTTTTCCAATAATGAGGAACACTATCGAAGGGATGCAATCCATAATGATCGATATCGATGTAATGTTGCGCACCTTCCTTTTCAACAGAATGTTTGCGCAAATCGGGGTCGACAGCATGTTTAGAAACATAAGCTTCGTGGTCTTTATAAAACTGAATCATGCCAGGAGGCAGAGCATAAACCGCCTTTTGATTGATGAGTTTGTGACAGTAAAAACCCCATGAGAAACTAGCCAAAGGCAAAAGTAAAAAGGCAAAAGCCAAAAACGAACTACATATTAGCTTTCTAACTTTGAACATTGAACATTAAACTTTTAATAATTATTTATTTCACTCCACTTGCTAAAAAGGGAATTGAAACTACTTTTGCCTTCAAATTCTTCTCACGAACCTGCACAAAAATTTCACTGTTCAAGGCAGAGAAATCTTTAGTAACATAGCCCATTCCAATAGATTTTTTTAAGCTTGGCGACATGGTACCTGAAGTTACAATACCTATTTCATTTCCTGCGGCATCAACAATTTTGTAGTCGTGACGAGGAACTCCTTTATCTATTAATTCAAAACCAATTAATTTTTTAGAAACACCTTGCTCCTTTTGTGCTTTTAAAGCTTCGCTATTGGTGAAAGGTTTAGAAAATTTGGTAATCCAGCCCAAGCCAGCTTCAATTGGTGAAGTAGTATCGTTAATATCGTTACCATACAAGCAATACCCCATTTCTAAGCGAAGCGTATCGCGCGCAGCCAAACCAATAGGTTTAATTCCATGCTTTTCTCCTTTTTTTAGAATAGCATCGAATACTTTTTCGGCGTCGCTTTTATGAACATAAATTTCAAAGCCACCAGCACCAGTATAACCAGTAGCAGAAATGATTACATCTTCTACTCCAGCAAAACGATCGATGGCGAAAGTATAATAATCCATTCCTTCTATAGGATACGGAGTTAAATCGGCTAATGTATCTTTGGCTTTCGGACCCTGAACGGCGAACAAACAGTAGTCATCGGAGATATTTCTCATCTCAGCGCCAAAAGTATTGTGCTTGCTTATCCAATCCCAATCTTTTTCAATGTTAGAGGCATTCACCACCAACATATATTCAATGTCAGAAACACGATACACCAATAAATCATCTACAATTCCACCCTCGTTGTTAGGCAAACAAGAATATTGAATTTTACCATCAGTAAGCTTCGAAGCATCATTTGAAGTAACCGCTTGAATTAAAGCTAAAGCCCCTTCGCCAGTTACCAAAAACTCACCCATATGCGACACATCAAAAATGCCTACCGCCTTGCGCACTGTTTCATGCTCGGCAATTACACCTTCATAAGTAACAGGCATATTGAAACCAGCAAAAGGAACCATTTTAGCGCCCAACGCTTCGTGTTTGTGTTTTAATACGAGTTGTTTCATTTGGTTAATTCTTCAAAATATTTCAAATAATTCTTTTTCTCTGATTCGATAGAATAGTGATTCAACACCGTTTCACGCGCTTTTTGTCCGAGCTGCTTTCTTAACTCTTCCGACTCCACCAATTTTGAAATTTTCTCTACCCATTCATCCACTTCATTGGCCAAATAGCCGTTCACTCCATCTTGAATAATTTCGGAGTTCACGCCCACAGGCGACATCAACGTAGGAATCTCCAAAGCCATATATTGCAAGCCTTTTAAACCACACTTACCTTTAGCCCACTCATCATCGGGCAAAGGCATAATACCAATATCAATGCCGCTCAACTCTTTCACTTCATCGGCATGTTTCCAACCAATACCAACAATACCCAATTTTTCATTGCGGTAGTTCGCATCACCAATCACTTTAATTTTTACTTTGTCGCCATACTTCGCCTTAATTTTGGTAAGCGCTGGCACAGCATATTCAAAATGCTTAATGGTGGTTACGCTGCCACTCCAACCAATACAAACAGTATCATTTTTTAGTAATGACATACGTTGGTATTCTTCAGTATCAATGGTTGTTGGCACTATCACCACATTCTTATTGTTCAATTTAGCGTAATCGGCCAAATATTGATTACCTGCAAAAACCAAATCACTAACTTTAATGATATCGGCTGTTTTACCCGGATTTTTAAGAAACTTGAATTTCTTATTGGCATCTGACACGTCCATAAACCAAATAGCATCATCGAAATCGAAAATCACTTTCGCACCACTTTTGGCAAACTGTTTTTCAAAGTAGGTAGAGCCCAACATAAAAGCCTCCCTTTGAATAAAAACGATATCAGATTTTTTGGCTTCAGCAATGTCGGCCAATCTTTTTTTGATACTTCTCAATAAAACACCCAACTTCTTAAAACCATTACCTGGCTTATAAAAAAACTGGTCATCTTCGACCGAAATAAGATAAGAAAACGAACATTGCCAGCCCTGAGATTCTAAAAATGAGATGTACTGCTCAAATCGAAAACGCTGACTAGGAGATCTGTCGGGACGATGAGCTGCAACAAAAAGTACTTTCTTCATGCTTATTTTTTCTCCACCCAAAATGGAGGTAATTTTTCTGAGATTTCTATATTTTCGAATACTCCCGATTTTCTAGCACCTACTACCTTCGCCCAGTCGGCCATCTTTTTTAAGCCAACAGGTAAAGTTGTGAAATCGCTGTCTTTAATGCCAAATACTCTTTTGATTTTACTGTGGTCAGAGTGTGCGTGAACTACCTCATTTCTAGCTTCTAAATATCTTAACTCACCTGTAATGCCCATAGCAGCCATTACCTCGGTAGCCAATTCTTTTACTGTGTATTCTTGATCGGCACCAACGTTAAATACTTCGTTGTAAGCCTCTTTTACATTCACCGAGTTGGCGATATAAGGAGCAACATCACCAATATAACTAAAAGCACGTGTTTGCAAACCATCACCAAAAACGCTCAATTGCTGCCCTTGCATCAATTGGTTCATGAAGATACCTACAACGTTTCTGTATTTATCACCGATGTTTTGGTATTCGCCATACACATTGTGCGGTCGGAAAATAACATAGTTTAATCCAAACATTTCGTGAGCTGTTTTCAAATCCATCTCCACTGCAAACTTAGCTACACCATAAGGATCTTCGGGCATAGGAAAAGTTTCCTCTTTCATAGGAGGCTTAGCAGCACCATACACAGCAATTGAAGAAGTGAATACAAAACATTTCACTTTGTGTTTTACCGATTCGTTAATTAAGTTGATACTCCCAACAAGGTTATTGTTGTAGTTAAATCTTCTGATGAAATGACTCAAACCTTCAGCAGCATAGGCTGCCAAATGGTACACATAATCGAACTTATATTCGTTAAATAATTTCTCTAACAAAACATGGTCGTACACCGAACCATTAATAAAAATTGCTTGAGAATTAACATAATCCTCAAAACCACCACTTAAATCATCTAACACAACAACTTTGTGGTTCATGCTAATTAACTCATTTACAACGTGTGCACCTATGAAACCTGCACCTCCGGTAACCAATGAAACTGCCATAATACTTTTGTTTGAGGCAAAAATATAAATTTTGAGTAAAAGCGCACTATGAATTAGGGAAAGTTATGTGTTATGCTGCTAATCTTTATTAGTCTTCTTTGTTACATCAAAACGATGGGCATACATCAAATTCAAGGTATTGAAAAGGTAGTGACGATTGCTAGTGAATTTATTACTACTTATTGGAATTTAAAATACGCATAATTTATGTGTAGGGCAATAGTAATTTATTTTTATATCGAACTCACGTTAAATCTGTTTTTATAGTGAGCTTCTCCCTATATGAAAAGATGTAGTCGGCGTCGTAGTTCAACTCATCTTTTTGAGCGTTCTTTTGCAGTTTTTTTTCGAATTCGGAAATATTTTGAGAGAACAAAGTGAAGGGAAATGCAACAAGCAATACAATCAACCTAAGCATCATATCACTGCCATATTCAGCATGTTAACCAAAGAAGAGGAAACATTTGCTGAATACTGTCGGCCCGAAAATGAACCTACCCATTGTAAGCCTCTAATCACATTGGTTAAAAAAATTTCATCGGCATCCTTCATTCTATCTACATCAATAGTCTCCTCCAACACTTTGCCTGGAGGCATTAAATCAAAAATCAAACTACGCATCACCCCTTCAATACAACCTTCGGTTAAAGGAGGAGTGATAATCTTATCTCCTTCAACAATGAAAATATTTGAACTTATACTTTCACTTACTCTATCAGCATCATTTAGTATAGCTACATCATCAAATCCACTTTTTTCGGCAAATATTCCTGCCAAAACATAAGGCAAAGAGTTGGTGGTTTTTAAATTCGAAAAGGGTTGTCGGCTTTTCATCACATCGCAAAACAGCCCTAACTTTAAGCCTTTTTCGTTGATTTCGTAAATCGATTTATCTAAAATATAGCCTTCAATAATGAATCCTGCTTTATTTCTATCTGGAGTATAAAATCCGCCCGCATCACGATAAATGGTTAATCTTAGTCGGCAATCGGGAAAGTTATTTCTAACAAAATACTTCTTAATTTGAGTCTCCCAAAACTCTCTATCCATGGCAGAAACATCAAAGTTTAAAAACTCCATGGTCTTCACCAATCGCTCGTAATGGCGATCCCAAAACAAAATATTGTTGTTAGAGATTCTTAGTGTTTCAAAAAAACCATCGCCATACTTAAAACCTCTGTTGGCCGACGTGAATAGTTTTTCACTGTCTTCCACTAAAAATCCGTTATAGTTATGATAAACGTGCATCTCTGTTACGTTTTAGCTTTTAATTTTATCTAAGATATTCAAATCTACTATATTCACATCAATTTTGATTCCTGTCACCCCTGCTTTTTCTGCGCATACTATATCTCTAGGTTTATCACCAATGAAATATGATTGAGAAGGATCGATATTGTATTTCGCTAAAGCCCTTTCTACCATTAAGGAATCGGGTTTGCGACAAAGGCATTTTTGCAAATCGCTGTGGTGCCGACAATAATAAATTTCACTTATTGGAGAACCGTTTTCGGCAAACGCCTTTTCAATATGCGTATGTATTCTTTCCACATCTTCACCATCGAAACGCTTTTTATCCATTCCACCCTGATTGGTTATCACCACAATCATATACCCTCTTTTGGTTACCTCTTTTGCTATAGGCAAGATATTATCCAGAAAACGGAATTCCTCCATTTTGTAGATGTAATCGTCTGGATCATAATTGATAACACCGTCTCTATCTAAGAATACTGCTTTGTTCATTAGTGTAACATTTGATTTACTTGCATGATGAAATTATCCAGCAGCATAGGTTGTAAAATAATAGGGAAAACAAAGCCGAATACCGCTCCCCAAAAGTGAGCATCGTGTCCGATGTTATCCATATTCTTTTTACTCATATAATAAGACAATGCTAAAAAGACAATACCATATAACAATGAATTCATCGGCAAAAAGAACACATACATCTTACTTGAAGGAGCAATCAATATAAAAGTAAAAATGATAGCACTTACAGCGCCAGACGCTCCTAAGGCGTTATAGTAACTGTTGTTTTTATGCTTCATTAATGAATATAAGGAACTAAAAACCATTGCTCCAAAATACAGCAACAGGTAATAAATGATTCCTTGTGTTTCGCCAAAGATGCCTTTAAATACCTTTTCAATTGATTCTCCAAAAGAATAAAATGACAACATATTGAAAGCCAAATGCCCCCAATCGGCATGCAAAAATCCATGCGTCACCATTCTATACCATTCTTTTCTATGCCTTACTTGATAAGCATTAAACATATACTTATGCGTAAAGCCAGGCTGACTAAAGCCCTGCCACGAAGTAACAACAGTAATGAGTATAATTAGTACGGTAATCGACATCTACTAATCTTCGTATTCTTTAGATTTCGCTAATTTCTTTCCTTTTTTCTTTCCTTTTTCGTCGCCTTCTACCTCATCAGCAAAAACATCAACAATAGGCGTTTTGTTAATGGTTAGCAATTCCCACTCAACAACAGTACCTCTCATTTTATCTTCTAACAACTCTCCTGCTTCTTTAACAGAATCGGCAGCTACTAGGAAAGTTTGAGTCACTTTTTTCTCTTTACCTGTATCTTCATCGTGAGACAAGAAAGAGATTTTGCAGCTGTACCAAGCTTCTGCACCTTCATTAAAAGCGATGTCACTTACATTGGCTTTAGCGCAAGTAAGCAAGTTATATTCTGGAATACTATCTTCTAATATTGCTTGCAATCTCGCTTCTGCTTCAGTAAACGATTCAGCGTTTAATAAATATTGTTCCGATTTTTTGTAAATACTTCCGTTTTCTGCTTGTTTAAGAAAACTAATCTTCGTGCTGAACCAAGTAGCCATATAAATCTATTTTTAAATTGAGGGGCTAAAATAGATAAATTGTTCGGGCTTTGCGAGGCGTTGTTAACCGTTGTTGAAAAAATTATGAAGGGCTATTGAATGAAGAATAATTTCGACCCTTCATACTCTAATTTTTTTTTCTATTTTTGAAAAAATTAAACGCCAATGGATCTTCTGCTTAAGAACGCACTCATCATCGATCCAAATTCTCCATTTAACAACAAAAAGGCCGACATACTTATTCAAAACGGCAAGATTGCGCAAATTGGAAAAATCACTAAAAAGGGAGTGAAAACCATTGAATCAGCAAAGCTTTGTGTTTCTCCAGGCTGGTTAGATGTTAATGCAAACTTTTGCGACCCTGGCAATGAACACAAAGAAACCTTATTGAACGGTGTGGCTACTGCAGCCAAAGGCGGATACACTGGCGTAGTGCTCTCGCCTGGCTCACAACCCGTTGTAGATTCTAAATCGGGAATTGAATACCTAATCAATCAAGCCAAAAATTTCAACATAGATATTTATCCAATGGGTCACCTTTCTGCTAAAGGAAAGGGCGTTGACTTGAGCGAGATGTACGACATGACCCAATCGGGAGCTATCGCCTTCTCTGATGGAAAACAAGCTATGGCCAACACCGAATTAATTAAGCTGGCTTTACTTTACGGAAAGAATTTCAACTCTATTATAGTAGTATATTCTGAAGACCCTGCCTTGGCAGCCGACGGATATATTCACGAAGGAAAAACGAGTGCTTTCTTAGGTTTGAAAACTCGGCCGCTCATTGCCGAAGACGTTGCTGTATCGCGAAATATTTCTTTGTTAGAATATACAGAAGGCCGACTGCACCTCAATTCTATATCAGGTGCAAAAGCCGTTGATTTGGTAAAAGAAGCTAAAAAGAACAAGCTTAACATAAGTGCCGATGTGGCCGTTTTGAACTTGGTTTTAAACGATACTGCGATGGAAAGCTTCGATAGTAATTTAAAAGTTCTTCCTCCTTTGCGTGATGAAAAAGATCGCAAGGCCTTGGTTAACGGCATCAAAAATGGAACGATAGACTTTATCACTTCCAACTACGAACCTCAGAATATAGAAGGTAAATTATGTGAGTTCGACCATGCTGAATTTGGCGCTGCTATCTTAGAAAACAGTTTTGCAGTGCTAAACACCTACTTAAGCAAGGACTTAGAGTTAAATACCATTATTGAAAAAATATCGGTTGCTCCACGCAAAGCTTTCAATCTCCCAATTCCAGTGATTAAAGAAGGAGAAAAAGCGAACATCACTTTCTTCGATCCAACAATAAAAGAAACGGTTGAAGCAAAAAACTTACAGGCGATGTCTAAAAACAATCCATTTATTGGCAAAACCCTAACAGGAAAAGTATTGGGGATATTCAATAAGGGAAAGTTGATTGCTTAGCTTTCATTTCAAGTCAACATATCGTATATTTGATTAAACAAATCCTGTTTTATGGGAATGCAAGATATACTAAAGTTAAGCGTAGCCGAGAGATTGAATCTAATTCATCAAATCTGGAACACTATAGACACATCTGCACTTGAAATTACTTCTGCTCAAAAAAAAGAATTAGACAAGCGCATGCAAAGAGCAGAAAATGGAGAAACCACCTTTTCTACTTGGGCCGACGTAAAAAAAAGATTGCGTTCGTAGAATGAAATACAACATTTTACTTTCCCAAGAAGCAGAATGGGATATCAGCGAATCCTTCCATTGGTATGAAATACAGAAAAGTAGTTTAGGCGATTCATTTGAAGCAGCTATTAATGAAGCGTTAGAAGCCATTTCTCAAAATCCAAATATTTGCCAGCTCAAATACAAAAAGATTAGAATATACTTTACTAAAAATTTCCCTTTCGGCATTCATTATTACACTGATAAAAAGGACTTGAAAGTAATTGCCGTTTTCCATACCAGCAAGGATCCTAGTAATTGGGATGAGAGGATAAGAAATAATTTTAAGAAATTATAAATAACATTTTCATATCTTAGGATCGTGCTAAGAAGAAACAACAATAAAATCTTACGTCTGTTAAGCCTCACTTTAGTGGCGCTTTACACGTTCGTGTTTATTGGTTCCTCTTACTTGCACCACCATCACGAAACAGCGAAGTACAATACAGAAAGTTTTACCAAAGACAATTCTTGTGATTTGTGTGATGCATCGCCAGCAAAGCTCTTTGATGCCAATGAAATTTCACAACTGCAGTTTTTAAAACTACCTACTTTTCAAACAGCAAGCTTCTTCGAAAGTGATGCCCAACAGATGATCATTAGCCTTAACAACAAGGCCCCTCCTGTTTTAGCGTAAACTCCGCTAAAAATCATTTTATTTATTTTTTAAACTTCGTTTATGAGAAGTTTTTTGTGTTTGTGCCTGTGCATTATGATGGGCGTTGTGTATGCTCAAAAAGATTGTAGACTCACTTTATCGGGACAAATAACCGATGACCACGACTCATCTGCTTTGTCATCGGCCACCATTTTCATTAAGGAAACCCAACAAAGTGCAGTAGCCGATAAAAACGGATTTTACTCGATACAACAGCTTTGTGCTGGTAAATACACCATTACTTTTTCGCATGTAGGTTGCAGCGACAGCAGCATTTCGCTCAACATAAATGACAATTATAAGCAAGATTTTAAGCTAGAGCATCACGCCGAATTACTGAAGGAAATTAAAGTGTCGGCTGAAAAGAAAAGTACCGACGCATCAGTAAAGAACACCCTAAATAAAGAAGCGTTGTTCAAACTACAAGGCAAAACCTTAGGCAAGATCGCCGAAGAAAATATGGGCGTTAACTCTTTAAATACTGGTTCTTCTATTTCTAAACCCGTTATTCATGGTTTACACAGCAACAGAATTTTGGTGTTTAACAATGGTGTGCGACACGAATCGCAGCAATGGGGCTCAGAACACGGTCCGGAAATAGATCCTTTCATCGCCGATGAAATATCAGTCATTAAAGGCGCTGCCTGTGTTCGCTATGGCTCTGATGCAATTGGCGGAGTACTGTTGGTTGACCCTAAAAAACTGAAATACGATAGCAAGTTAGAAGGTGAAGTAAACGCTGTTGGAGTGAGTAACGGACGAATGGGCGTTGGCTCCATGATGTTGCAAGGCGGAATTCCTAAAATTAAAGGCTTGGCTTGGCGCGCCCAAGGAACTTATAAAAGAGGCGGGAATTTGAACACACCTACCTATTATTTAAAGAACACAGGCATTGAAGAATACAACTTTTCACTCGCCAGTGCTTACAAATTCAAAAGCACCGAATCGGAGATTTATTACAGTCAGTTCAACACGCAGCTTTGTATTTTTTCGGGCTCACACATTGGCAACTTAAGTGATCTTCAAAAAGCATTTAGTGCCGATAAACCTATAGATTCTTCTGGTTTTTCTTATGATTTAGGTAGACCCTTTCAATTAATTATACACGAGTTATTTAAAGCAAAATTTTCTTGGAATATTTCGTCACATAATTCTTTAAAAACAACCTTTGCCCGACAATACAATTTACGAGAAGAGTTTGATAATCATTTGGGCTACGGAGCGAGCAAAGGAGCAGCAGCCATGCATCTAGAAATGACTACTCAATCGCTTCAATCGGTTTGGGAATACAACAAAAGCAATCAATTGATTTCTGCAGGTTTAAGTGCCTCCTCGCAAAAAAACACCTATGAAGGAAAAATGTTCATTCCCAATTTTTTAAATTACAACGGAGGTGCTTTTTTACTCACTCAGTGGTGGAACAAAAAATGGGTGTTGGAAGCTGGTGCCCGATGGGATGTAAGATGGCAAGAAGCGTTTTATTACAAAAACGAGATTTCGCAAAATCCGGGAGCCAATTATCATGGTGCTTCAGCTAACATAGGAGTTAGTAGAAAAGTGAACAATTACCTCTCCTTCGTTTTAAATGGAAGTTACGCCTGGAGACCGCCTTCCATCAATGAATTGTACAGCAATGGCTTGCATCATGGCGCTGCAGCTATTGAAGTGGGAGATGAAAACTTAAAAAAAGAAAGAAGCTGGAATGCTATTGCAAGCGGCAAATACGAAAGAAAGAAGTTTTCATTGGAGGCCGAAGCGTACTATAATTTCATCAACGACTTTATTTTTTTGAGTCCTACCCCTACCCCTGTTCTCACCATTCGCGGAGCATTTCCAGCCTTTGAATACAAGCAATGCAATGCTATTTTAAGTGGTGTAAACTACCAAATAAAACAAGGTGTAAAATCAATCATTTTTAAAAGCAAAGGTTCGTTTTTACACGCATGGAACAGAACGATAAACGACTACATTGTGTTGATGCCTTCTAATCAAATAAGCGCTTCTGTAGAATACATTTTCAAAGACAATAAAACATTCACCAAAACAAAAACCGAGTTCAATGCTAAGCATGTGTTTAAACAAAACAATGTGCCAGCCAATACCGATGTGGTTGCTCCTCCTGAGGCCTACACTGTTTTATCGGCAAGCATTAGCACCACCATACACATTAAACATCAACCAGTGATCGCTTCTTTTGAAGCAGATAACCTATTAAACAGTCGTTACCGCGACTACATGAATCGTTTTCGATATTTCAGCGATGAACTGGGGAGAACATTCACTTTAAGATTAAGAGTTCCATTAATTATTAACCAAAAATCAATCAAAAATGAAAATGATTAGATCAAAAGCCTTTTGGCGAAACACTGCAATGATTGTCATTGCAGGAACCTTGTTAACTGCAGGATGTAAAAAAGACAAAGATGTTGTAGAAGATCCTCACCACCACGATGACGACCCCGAATTAATTACGTCAATGGTTTTAGAGTTTAGCGACACAGCAAATGTGCAACCCAATGTTACTGTAGCATTTCGCGATCCAGATGGCGAAGGCGGAAATGCAGCAACCGAATTCGACACCATTGCATTGGCTGCCAACACAGTGTACAGTGTAAAAATCACTTTATTGGACGAAAGTAAGAATCCGGCAGTTAAAATTTCCGATGAAGTTAAAACAGAAGGTGATGAGCATTTGTTCTGCTTTGATGTTACTGGCGCAAATATTAATGTAGCGCGAACAGATAGTGATGGAAAATATGAAATAGGCTTGGATTCACGATGGACTGTTGCTGCGGCAAGCAATGGAACTGTTAAAGTCACACTTAAGCATCAACCAGGCGTGAAAAATGGCACTTGCGGTGTGGGTGATACCGATGTAGAAGTAAATTTTATAACAGAAATAAAGTAGTTCTTGTATCTTAAAAAATACAT
>CAMBXP010000073.1 GCA_945871895.1 Chryseobacterium gleum
TATAGAATTTAGCTTTAAACGATTTCTTAATCAAGGCAGGAAGTTTAGTCCAGCTTTTCACAAACTCTTTATCCTCTGCATCCTTCGCCAATTCTAATGAAAAGCAAATGGCGTTGTACCACAAAGCATTCAAATCAACTGCATAACCAGCGCGAGGAGTAACGGGTCTGCCATCTACCATAGCATCCATCCACGTAAGCGCAACATCTTCTTGTCCGCCCCACAACAACCCATCTTCTGTCATATGAATATTATACCAAGTTCCCTTTCTATAACTCTCTACTATCTCCTTAATTCTATCACCAAATTCTACCCACAAACCTTTTGTATTTTTGGTATGTGCAGCGTATTTCTGCAAAGACCAAAAAAACCAAAGCGATGCATCGGCCGAGTTATAGCGCGCTTCTTCTCCTGCGCCAACATTAGTAAGTAAGCCATCTCGCAAATCTTGCAACATGGTATTCATTACCGACTTGCAAACATGAGGTTGCTTTCTGCTTAGGGTTAATCCAGGCAATGAAATGAAGGTATCTCTACCCCATCTTCCAAACCAATGAAAGCCTGCAGTAATCTCAGTACCTTTCTTGGTTTCAGAAATAAATTGTTCGGCGGCGATGTCTAGTGCCGATTCGAAATCGGTAATTTTCTTTCTGTTCTTTAGCTCAGAAGCAAACAAACTTTGCAGCTGTGATGGAACTAATTCAGATGTACCTGCAGAGAAAACAATTTCTTCTCCAGGATGCATCAACATTGAGAAATAGCCTGGAGCAAGCAAATCTTCTTTGAAATCGTAGCCTCTATCTAATTCTCGCAAATATTCATTGTCGTAATTCCATTCGAAGGTAGGCATGAAATGCGCTTCTTTAGAAACCTGCATGTGCAAAGAATCAAAATCGCGATACATTTGATAGCTCACGCCGTTTTCAATGCTGTTTACATCTTGATGAATTCTACCCACTTTTCCAACCGAATGGTAATTTCGAAATGCCGTGAAGGGTTCTAATTTAAGCTGAACGTTTTCTTTTGCTTTCAATAAAGTGTAGCGAATTAGCAAACGATTTTCATTTTGCACCAAGAGCAATTCCTTCTTTAGCTTTATCTCTCCCAACTGATAAATCCATGTAGGAATTTTTTCTAGCTCAAATTCTTCCATCAAAGTAAATCCTTGCGGATAAACCACACCCGGGTATTGATGAGTTGCCAATTGAAAATGATGCTGACTGTAGTTGATTGACTCACTCAAGTTAGCTAACATTACATAGCAAAAATCATCAATATAAGGCTGACGTAAAACCAACAATCCGTGATACTTACGAGTGTTACATAAAGAAATTGTAGAACTCGAATACGCTCCAGTTTCGTTGGCCTCTAGAAATTCTCGGTGAAAAGAAAATTCGTGGTTGCCTAACTGCTTCTTATCGAAAGAAAGATAACTCACTACTTACTCAATTCTTTTTCAGCTTGTGCCCAGTTTTGTTCTGCAGATTGCGATCCACCATTGCTTAAATAAATTTCGAAAGCACGATGTTGAACGTCTTCGAAAGTCACGATAGCCGTTTGTTTTTTCGCGCTTACTTTTTTTGCTGCAGGTTTAGCTTCTGCTTTTGCTGTTGTTGCTTTTTTTGCTACCATAAAATCACGATTTAAATTATTATTTAGTTATTAATGATACTTGTTAATTAGCTTGGCCACAATACCGGTCCAACCTGTTTGGTGACTCGCCCCAATTCCTCTCGAATTGTCTCCATGAAAATACTCATAGAACAAAACCAAGTCTTTAAAATGTTCGTCTTTGTACAGTTCTTCATTGTTGTTTACCGGACGGTTACCATCTTCATCCAACGCGAATATAGAAATCAAACGCTTAAACAACTCATTCGCTATTTCATCTAAATTCATCTCCACACCCGATCCTGTTGGAAACTCCAATTTCAAACTATCACCATAATATTTATGGTACTCTCTCAACGATTCAATGAGCAAATAGTTGGTCGGCATCCAAACCGGCCCGCGCCAATTAGAGTTACCACCAAACAAATCACTTGTTGATTCACCCGGCTGATAATCAATACAATACTCCCCTCCTTCTATATTAATACAATAAGCATTTTGGTGACGCTTCGACAAAGAACGAATTCCGCCTGGAGCCAAGAACTCACTCTCGTCAATCATCGCTTTTATTAGCTTAATCATTCTATCTTTTGGAATCAATGAGAACAAAACATCCTCATCCTCATTGTACTTTTCAATAGCTAAATACTTACCTTCTTTTATCCTGTCTTTAGAGAACCAATTCAATCGTTTTTTGAATCCAGGAATATCCTTCATCGTCTCTTTATGGATTAAGCTAACAGCATACAATGGCGACAAACCAACCAAAGAATGAATCTTCAATTGCACAAACTTTCTTCCTGGCAACTTCAACACATCGTAATAAAAACCATCTTCTTCATCCCACGCTCCTATCCAATCTTTATCAGCCTTATTCAACGATTCTGAAATATAAACGAAGTGCTCAAAAAACTTGGTCGCTACATCTTCAAAAGAAGAATCGTACTCACAAATTTTAATTGCCATCTTCATCATATTCAACGAATACATCGCCATCCAGCTTGTTCCATCTGCTTGCTCTAAAGTTCCACCGCCTGGCAGTTCACTGCTTCTATCAAACACTCCAATATTATCTAAACCAAGGAAACCACCTTCGAAAAGATTTTTTCCTTTGGCATCTTTTCTATTTACCCACCAAGTAAAGTTGATCATGAGTTTATGGAAAATCTTTTTCAAGAATTTCACATCGGCTCTACCATAATGTTTCTTCTCTGTTTCGTAAATTTTAATGGCAGCCCAAGCTTGCACGGGCGGATTCACGTCTCCAAATGCCCACTCGTAAGCAGGTATTTGTCCGTTAGGCGCCATATACCACTCACGCGTAATAATAATCAACTGTTTTTTAGCAAACTCGGGATCGATCATTGCCAAAGGTACGCAGTGAAAAGCCAAATCCCACGCCGCATACCAAGGGTACTCCCATTTATCGGGCATGGAAATGATATCTTGATTCTGTAAAGTTTTCCAATCTTTATTTCTCCCCTTCTTTCTCGATTCTGGTGGCACTGGTTGTCCGGGATCACCTTCTAACCAACGCTCCACATCATAGCAGTAATATTGCTTAGTCCACAACATACCAGCAAAACCCTGACGTTGGATATTCTTCAAATCGTCGCTTGCTGTTTTAGGAACAAACTTGTCATAAAACGAATCAGCCTCTTGAATTCTTTTTTTGAAAATAGCTTCAAACTCTTCACCGAAAGGATTTTCTTTAGTTTCTCTATTCGTCAACTTCAAATAAAAAACCTCTTTTCCTTCGCCAGCAATATTTCTTTTGTACATCGGCGATACCTTAGTGCCGAAATTATGATTTTCAAAAATTTTAAAATCGTTTTTTACAACTGCATCATTGATAGCATCTTTGATGTAAGGCGTAGCATTGGGCGTATGAAAAATAAGCTCCATGTTGGTCTCGTTCTCGGTAAACATCAATCTATCAGGCTCATTAAAATATAAGTAATAATCGCCAATGATGTGATGCTGCGCATGAACTCCCGAAAACCCTTTTAGACTGTTAATCTTTTCAATACTTGGCTTTTGTTTCCAAATACCAAAGTCCCATAAGTTTCTAAACCACAAGGTAGGCAAAACCGATAAATCATGTGCTTCCTTACCTCTATTGAAGGCAGTTATTTTTATAAGAATATCGAAAGGTCCGTCTTTCGCATATTCCACCTGAACATCAAAATATCTATTCTCGTCAAAGATTCCTGTATCAGTAATTTCAAATTCAGGTTCTTCTTTACTTCTGTTTCTGTTAACATGATGTAATTCGCCATAAGGAAATTTAGCATGAGGATATTTATACAAATACTTCATGTAAGCGTGCGTAGGCGTGTTGTCTAAATAGTAATACAACTCCTTACAATCCTCACCATGATTACCCAATGTACCACTTAAACCATACAATCTTTCTTTGATGACGGTGTCGTTACCATTATGCAAAGCAACACTAAAACAAAGGTTTTGGTAATGATCTGAAATGCCGGCAATACCATCTTCACCCCAACGATAAACACGAGATCGTGCATGATCATGCGGAAAATAATCCCAAGCAGAACCATCGGCACTGTAGTCTTCGCGCACTGTACCCCACTGGCGTTCACTAAGATACGGTCCCCAGCGCTTCCAAGGTTTTACTTTCGATTTGGCTTCTTCTAAGCGTATTTCTTCAGCTGTTTTCATGAATATTTCAATGCTTTAAAGGGCGCTTGCTAAGCTTGCAAAACTATACTTTTTAAGCCAAAATACAGCAGATTAAGATGAATAAATTATTAAGGATTATATTCTAATAACTTCACGACTTTAATTTAATTTTAAACAAAAAAAGGGATCCGTCGGCTGACGGCTCCCTTTTTTCTATCTTTTGCACAGACGCGAAATTTTGCGTCTCTACTAATTCTTCTCGTCAGCTACTTCTTCGAAGTCAACATCTGTTACTTCTGCATCTTTAGATGAAGAACCACCAGCGTTAGCTTGCGCGCCACCAGCTGCACCACCTTGGTATGCACCTTGAATATCGGCAGCCATTGCTTGTAAAGTTTCATTTACTTTAGTTGTAGCTGCTTCAACCGCTGCAAGATCTTGCAATTGATGAGCTGCTTTCAATTCAGTTAATGCACTTTCAATAGTTTGTTTTTTATCGGCAGGTAATTTATCACCTAGCTCTTCCAATTGTTTTTCCACTTGGAAAATCAATCCGTCGGCTTGGTTCAACTTGTCGATTCTATCTTTAGCTTCTCTATCTGAATCTGCATTTTCAGCAGCTTCGCGTTTCATTTTCTCGATTTCTTCTTTAGACAATCCAGAAGAAGCTTCGATACGAATATTTTGTTGTTTACCTGTTTTGTTTTCTTTAGCAGATACGTTCAAAATACCGTTTGCATCGATATCGAAAGTAACTTCAATTTGCGCTTCACCTCTTCTCATTGGAGGAATACCATCTAAGTGGAATCTACCTAATGATTTGTTGTCTTTCGCCATTGAACGCTCACCTTGCAACACGTGAATTTCTACTGAAGGCTGGTTATCGGCAGCTGTAGAGAAAACTTCTTTTTTGTTGGTAGGAATAGTAGTGTTTGCTTCAACCATTTTGGTTAATACACCACCTAAAGTTTCGATACCAAAAGAAAGAGGAATTACAT
Organism: Chryseobacterium gleum; assembly: GCA_945871895.1. Classification (GTDB taxonomy): domain Bacteria; phylum Bacteroidota; class Bacteroidia; order Flavobacteriales_C; genus JAHEZL01. The sequence goes on from CAMBXP010000073.1 coordinate 5,256, forward strand.
CTAACAACAACACATCTTTCACTTCACCTGTTAATACACCACCTTGAATAGCAGCACCAATTGCTACAACTTCATCAGGGTTAACTCCTTTAGAAGGCTCTTTTCCGAAGAAAGCTTTTACCGCTTCTTGAATAGCTGGAATACGAGTAGAACCACCAACTAAAATGATTTCGTCGATATCGCTTACAGAAAAACCTGAGTTTTTCAAAGCTGTTTTACAAGGCTCAATTGTTCTTTTGATTAATGAATCGGCCAATTGCTCGAACTTAGCTTTAGTTAAGGTTTTCACTAAGTGTTTAGGAATTCCGTTCACTGGCATGATGTAAGGCAAGTTGATTTCGGTAGACGCTGTGCTTGACAATTCAATCTTAGCTTTTTCTGCAGCTTCTTTCAAACGTTGCAAAGCCATTGGATCTTGTTTCAAATCTAAACCTTCGTCTTTTTTAAACTCAGCAGCCAACCAGTCGATAATTACGTGGTCGAAGTCATCACCACCTAAGTGTGTATCACCATCGGTAGATTTTACTTCAAATACACCATCACCCAATTCTAACACAGAAACGTCATGAGTACCACCACCGCAGTCGAAAACCACGATTTTCATATCTTTTCCTTTCTTGTCTAAGCCGTAAGCCAAAGCCGCAGCTGTTGGCTCATTTATAATTCTTTTAACTACTAAACCAGCAATTTCACCCGCTTCTTTAGTCGCTTTTCTTTGCGCATCATTAAAGTATGCAGGCACAGTAATAACGGCTTCAGTAATATCTTGTCCGATAAAATCTTTAGCAGTTGCTTTCATCTTTTGCAAAATCATTGCAGAGATTTCTTGCGGAGTATAGTTTCTATCGTCGATTTTAACACGTGGAGTGTTGTTATCGCCTTTCACGATAGAATAAGGTACTCTTTTCAATTCGGCCAAAGCCTGATCATAAGAGATACCCATAAATCTCTTGATAGAGAAAATAGTTTTTGTTGGATTAGTGATAGCCTGACGTTTTGCAGGGTCACCTATTTTACGCTCACCATTGTCGGCAAATGCCACAATAGATGGTGTTGTTCTTTTACCTTCACTGTTTGCGATAACTACGGGCTCGCTTCCCTCCATTACGGCAACACATGAGTTGGTAGTTCCTAAATCGATTCCAATAATCTTAGCCATTGTATTTTTTTTTAAATGTTTGATGTGCTATTGTCAATGCCTATGCCACGCGGTTTTATGGGACAAGCTGGCATTTTTTGTCAGAAATATACGCCAAGTCCGTTATTATCGCAGAATATTTTGTGACAAAAAGACATTTATTACCTTTAGCCCACGAAGATAAATCCTATGAGAAAAATTATTTTGCTTTTGAGCTTAGTGCCATGCACCCTTTTGGCTCAGCCTTTTATTACCAATGAAGTTGCCGAGAAATTGTTTTATGATGACTTTACCGACAACACCGAAAACTGGCCTAGTTTCAACGAACCCGACATTAAAACTTACGCTGTTGAAGGTTATTACTACCTATCTAAAATAAGCGGTGAGAAATCTAGAGCGGTTATTCCTTCGTTCAGAAAGCAAGAAAACAAGTTCATGATTAAAACATCTTTGATGTTGATTTCTACTTCTCCTAATCAACAAACATTGGGAATCTTGTTTATGGCACAATCTGATGGAAGTGGCGGATTTGTTCTAGAAATTAATAAAAAGCAGCAGTATAGAGTTAGAGGAATAACCAATATCGGACAATACATTTCTACTGGAGAAAACGGTTGGACAAAATCAAAAAATGTGAAAGGTGCCGATGAATTCAACAAGATTGTCATCAAAGGATATAATGGCAAATACGACATTTACTTCAACGACCAATACACCTTCTCGTTCGAACAAGGCAATTTCAAACAAGGTGAATTCGGATTGTTATTGGGTCCTGAATCGAAAGCCAAAGTTGATTTATTTTACCTCTATAAAATATCTGCGAATATTGCAGATAACCTAAGTGCAGTGACTTCTAAACTCGATAGTTTACAAAAAGAAAACGACAGTTTAAAACACCAAATAGATTATGTCTTAGCTCGTAAAATAGATTCTTTGGAAAGAGTAAATCAAAAACTTCAAGAGAATGTTGCATTCTTAAAAGAAGCAGTTAGCAGAAGAGATACCATTCATTTAGATGATTTTGGTAAACCTGTAAAGGATGAGAAACCTGATGCCCCTGCGCCGCAAAACATTGAAACGCCCATCATGGAAAAATCTCCTATGAAGGAAGAAGAAAAATAATATATTTGCAGAAATAGAACGATAAAGATTAAACCTGCAAAAAAACAATGGATTGCACCAGAATTAGACGAGTATACAATTGATCAAACTAAAGGAGGAGTAACTCCTGCAGTATCAGAAGTGCGCACTTGGCAGCTAACATAACAGCATAATTGCTTTTAATAAAAAAATACTATGCAGGCGGTTTTGTCATAGAAACCGCCTTGTCTTTTTCTTTTTTTTTTAGAATGCAACGAAAAAACCAATACCGTTTGGAAAACTGGAAAACTTAGTAATTCAGTTGACGCAATATTTCACCAAGTCTTTAATCTGGCCAAAATAGCCATTGATAGAAATGACAATGTTACTATTGAATTACTCACTCAAGAAAATGAAGAAAATTTAAACTTCATTGCCATACACATCTTAGGTTTACTCAGTCAAAAACACCAACGACTTCCATTACACGCCACGGCAATTTTACATGAAGGGCAAGTAATTTTATTCACCGGACTATCAGGTTCGGGAAAATCAACTTGTGTGAAGTTATTGGCAGAAAAAGGATTTACTGTTATTTCCGACGAAATGGCACCGCTATACAGCTTAAACAATGTTACTTATCTATTGCCTGCATGCCAAGGAGTTTATAGCGCACCATTAAATACAGAAAGACGCAAAAACTGGGAAGACCTTCCAAATAAAATCAAAGAAAAAAGCATTCCTGTAAAATCTATCTATCTCCTTCAATTTGAGCAAGGAAAACCAAAAATAAGTAGCATCAATAGCTTGAATGCAATTAGAGTTCTGCAAGAAAATCACTTCAAACCCTTTATCAAATGGGACAAAGACAGTAATTTAATGCGCTACAATTTGTGCACTGAAATCATGAAAAATTGTTTCATAAAATCTTTCATTCGCGAAAGAAATGTAGAGTCAATAGAGGAAGCAATGAACTTACTCATAGAAGATTTATAGTTTATTGTTAGATTTACCCACTTAATTATTTTCAATGTCAACAAACACCACCGATTTTAAAAGAGTTACTACGCACACTCTGCAAGAGATGAAAAGCAAAAAGACTAAAATCTCTATGCTTACTGCCTACGATTTCACCATGGCGAAAATCATTGATGGCGCTGGTACTGATGTTATTTTGGTGGGCGATTCGGCATCGAATGTAATGGCCGGACACGAAACTACGCTTCCTATTACTTTAGATCAAATGATTTATCATGCTGCATCGGTAATACGCGGCACCAATCGTGCTTTGGTGGTGGTTGATTTGCCTTTTGGTTCTTACCAAGGAAACTCAAAAGAAGCCTTGAACTCTGCCATTAGAATTATGAAGGAAGCGGGCGCTCATGCAGTGAAGTTGGAGGGCGGACGTGAAGTAAAAGAATCGATTGAAAGAATATTAACGGCGGGTATTCCTGTAATGGGACATTTAGGATTAACTCCACAGTCTATCTATAAATTTGGAACCTATAGCGTTCGCGCTAAAGAAGATGTTGAAGCAAAAAAACTAATGGAAGACGCTTTGATTTTACAAGAAGCTGGCGTGTTTGCCATTGTGGTGGAGAAGGTGCCTGCTGCCTTAGGAAAACAATTGGCTAAGAAATTAAAAATTCCGGTGATTGGCATTGGTGCTGGTGGTTATGTAGACGGACAAGTCCTTGTTTCTCATGATATGTTTGGAATGAATACTGAATTTAGTCCGCGCTTTTTACGCCGCTACGCCAACCTATTTGCCGACATGACAAAAGCCACCAAAAACTACATTAAAGATGTAAAAAGTGGCGATTTCCCTAACGAAAAAGAACAGTACTAATGATTGATGTAATTTACGAAGACAATCATTTAATTGCAGTTAATAAAGCTGCAAGCGACTTAGTACAAGGCGATAAAACGGGCGATGAACCACTGGGCGACAAAATAAAAGCTTTCTTAAAAGAAAAATACAACAAGCCTGGCGATGTTTATTTAGGTGTGACGCATCGTATCGACCGTCCAGTAACAGGCGTTGTTTTGTTTGCTAAAACATCAAAAGCATTGGCTCGAGTGAACCAAATGTTTCAAGACAAAACCATTCAAAAAACATATTGGGCTCTTGTGGTACAACCGCCACCATTGAAAGAAGATCAGCTAGAAAATTACCTGGTTAAAAACTCAGAAAAGAATAAATCTTTTGCTTTCAAACAAGAGATTAAAAATTCGAAACTGGCTGTACTTACCTACAAATGGCTAACATCCTACGATCATCAAAACTTGTTGGAGGTTTCTCCTAAAACGGGTAGACATCATCAAATACGTGTTCAGCTTTCTAAGATTGGTTGTGTTATTCAAGGCGACACCAAATATGGCGCGCCTATGCCCAACAAAGACAGAAGTATATGCTTACACGCTCGATACCTCACCTTTATGCATCCGGTTACCAATATGAAAATTACTATTGAAGCACCTGTGCCCGATAATCCTTACTGGAAGAATTTCAAAAACTATAAGTCGTAAAATAAAAAAGGATTCGTCAACTAACGAATCCTTTTTGGCTTATTGCTTTTTACTTTTTACTTTCTATTATTTACCGCCTCTTTTTCTTTCACCTTCTTTCAATAATATTTTTCTCAAACGAATTGAAATCGGAGTAACCTCTACGAACTCATCTGATTGAATATACTCTAATGCTTCCTCTAACGAGTGTTTAACAGCAGGTATAATTCTAACCTTGTTATCAGAACCAGAAGCACGCATGTTGGTTAATTGTTTCGACTTAGTAACGTTGATACATAAGTCACCTTCTTTGCTGTGTTCACCAATAACCTGACCTTCATAGATCTCAGTAGTTGGGTCGATAAAGAATTTACCTCTGTCTTGCAACTTATCAATTGAGTATGCGATAGATGTACCTTGCTCCAAAGAGATTAATGAACCATTTTGTCTTTCTGGAATATCACCTTTCCAAGGCTCGTAAGCTTTGAAACGATGCGCCATAATAGCTTCACCAGCAGTTGCTGTAAGCATATTCGATCTTAAACCAATGATACCACGAGAAGGAATATTGAATTCGATTTTAACACGAGAACCAGTTGGCACCATGCTTAACATCTCCCCTTTTCTTCTTGTTAACATATCGATAGCTGTACCAGAATATTCTTCGGGAACATCGATAGTTAATGCCTCAATTGGCTCGCATTTTTTACCATCAATAGTTTTGATTAAAACTTGTGGCTGACCAACTTGCAACTCATAACCTTCACGACGCATCTCTTCAACTAAGATAGACAAGTGCAATACACCACGACCGTAAACCATGAAACTATCAGCAGAACCAGTTGGTTCCATTTTCATCGCCAAGTTTTTCTCTAATTCTTTTTCTAATCTTTCTTTGATGTGACGAGAAGTAACGAATTTACCTTCTTTACCAAAGAATGGAGAGTTGTTAATTGAAAACAACATACTCATTGTAGGCTCATCAATAGATATCGCTGGCATTGCTTCAGGAGCATCGATATCGGCAACAGTGTCACCAATTTCAAAATCTTCTAAACCAACAATAGCACATATTTCACCTGCTTCTACTTTTTCAACTTTAATTTTCCCTAAGCCTTCAAACACCATCAATTCCTTGATTTTTTGTTTTACTTGGCGACCATCTCTCTTAATCAACATGATGTTTTGTCCGGGAACCAAAGAACCTCTAAACAATCTTCCAATGGCAATACGTCCAACGAAAGAAGAGAAATCCAATGCAGTAATTTGCAACTGAGTAGCACCAACAGCAATTTTAGGAGCAGGAATATGCTCAATTACTTTCTCTAATAAGATATTGATATTGTCAGTTTTATTCTCCCAATGATCACTCATCCAGCCCATTTTAGCTGCACCGTAAACAACTGGGTAATCCAACTGATCTTCGTTAGCATCTAATTCGAACATCAAATCAAATACTTTTTCGTTGGTCAATTCAGGATCACAGTTTTCTTTATCTACTTTATTCACCACCACAATTGGTTTAATTCCCAATTGCAATGCTTTTTGCAATACGAAACGAGTTTGAGGCATTGGGCCTTCAAAAGCATCTACCAACAACAATACACCATCGGTCATTTTCAATACACGCTCAACCTCCCCACCAAAGTCACTGTGACCGGGAGTATCGATAATGTTGATTTTAGTGTCTTTGTAAGTAACAGAACAGTTTTTAGAACGAATAGTAATACCTCTCTCACGCTCCAATTCGTTGGAGTCCATGATTAAGTCACCAGATTCTTTATGGTCTGAAAACAATTTCCCAGCTGTTAAAATTTTATCTACCAAGGTAGTCTTACCGTGGTCAACGTGGGCGATAATCGCGATGTTTCTAATATTCATACTTCTCTATTAATCTATTTAAGGCGGCAAAGATAGAAGTAATTGTTGGAATTACAGCACACTGTAAAAAATGCTACAAAATAATTTACCTTAGCGCCTCAATTCATTAGCATGAGCATCGAAAGCAAAATTATTAGTGCAGCAATAAGTGCTGCTCAACAATTATACGGAGCAACTATCACCGAACAGCAAGTGCAGTTGCAGCCTTGCAAAGCCGAGTTCGAAGGGGACTTAACAGTAGTTGTGTTTCCATTGTTAAAGATTTCCAAGAAATCACCCGAACAAACTGCACAAGATTTGGGTGCATTTATTAATGATAATTTAACAGAGGTTTCTGCTTTCAATGTGGTGAAAGGATTTTTGAATTTATCTATCTCCGATGCTTACTGGTTGGATGCTTTTAAGAATAATTTGTCGGCTGATGCAAGCAGCCGCTACGGAAGCGGTAAAAAATTAATGGTTGAATACTCTTCTCCCAACACCAACAAACCCTTACACTTAGGCCATATTCGCAATAACTTCTTGGGTTATTCGGTATCAGAAATACTAAAAGCCAACGGCAACGAAGTGATTAAAACACAAATCATCAACGACCGCGGTATTCATATTTGTAAATCGATGCTCGCTTGGATGAAATGGGGAAATGGCGAAACACCGCAATCATCAGGTAGTAAAGGAGATCATTTAGTAGGCAAATATTATGTGATGTTTGAACAGCATTACAAAAAGGAAATGCAAGAATTGATTGCTGGCGGCATGGATGAGAAAAGTGCAAAAACCAAAGCTCCTTTATTCCTTGAAGCATCAGATATGTTGCGTAAATGGGAAGCTGGCGATGCTGCAACTGTTGATCTTTGGAAAACCATGAACGGCTGGGTGTATGCGGGATTCGAAGATACTTACAAAAAACTGGGTGTCGATTTCGACAAACTTTACTACGAATCGAACACTTATTTATTTGGTAAAGAAATCATCGAAGAAGGTTTGAAAAAAGGCGTATTCTTTAAAAAAGAAGATGGCTCTGTGTGGATTGATTTAACGGCCGATGGTTTAGATGAAAAACTATTGCTGCGTTCAGATGGAACTGCGGTTTACATGACTCAAGATATTGGAACCGCCGTAGAGCGTTATAAAGATTACAAGGTAGATGGTATCATTTACACCGTTGCCAACGAGCAAGATTATCATTTCAAGGTGTTGTTCCTCATCTTAAAGAAAATGGGTTATTCTTTCTGGGAAGGCTTATTCCACCTATCTTATGGAATGGTAGAATTGCCAAGCGGAAGAATGAAAACCCGCGAAGGAACTGTTGTTGATGCCGACGATTTAATTGAGGAAATGATTACATCTGCAGCACAAAGCACTGCCGAAAAAGGAAAACTAGAGGAATTGAGTGAGGAAGAGAAAAATGAGGTAATTCGCAAGATTGCTTTAGGTGCTTTAAAATATTTCATCTTGAAAGTCGACCCTAAAAAAACGATGATTTTTAATCCTGAGGAGTCCATCGACTTCAATGGAAATACTGGACCGTTCATTCAATACATCTATGTGCGAACGCGCTCTGTACTTCGTAAAGTGGGCGAAGCAAAAGAATACAGCATCACCACATTAACCAAAAAAGAAAAAGATTTAATCAAGAAAATATTGGGTTATTCTTCTGCCGTTAAAGAAGCTGGAAAATTGAATAGTCCGGCAGTAATGGCCAACTACAGCTACGAACTAGCGAAAGATTTCTCACAATTTTGGGCCGACCATCAAATTGTAAATGCCGATGACGAGAACTCTAAAAACTTTAGAGTTGCCTTGTCGAAAGAGGTGGGTGATACACTAAAAAAATCGATGAAGTTGTTGGGAATTGAAATGCCCGAGAGAATGTAATTCAGCTTCTTTTCGTCCGTCATCTGACTCTCTAAGGCGCGCGCTTCCAAGCGCGTGCCTCTCTAAGAGGGATTGGTTAGTGGTGGCGGTGCTGGAAAAGAATTGTTTTTTCAAGTATGCACTCTGTGTTCTCTCGTTAAGCGAAGCGACTTTGTGTGCAAAAATTACTGTGGTTTAGTTTTATAAACTTTGTGAACTCTGTGAAAAATCTCTGTGCCTCTGTGGTTAAAAAAATCCATCTCCCTGCCACTGCACAGGCCTTTGCACACGCCCTCTTCTCTAAGAGGGATTGGTTAGTGCTGGCATTACCGAAAAAAAGCATACTGTTTATTCGTTAAAAAAATCCATCCTCTCCCCCCTTCGCAAGCCTTTACCCACTCTCCTCCTCCGAGGAGAAGAAGAACTCACCTCCCCCTATACGCATTACCCGTTATAGCCCTTGTGATAACATGCGCGCCAAATCTTTTTTTCATTTTATCTATCGCTTGTAAGAGTTTAATTTGTTCTTCGGTGTCTTCAAACAAATCGATTTGTGGCTGACCGTAAATCAAGCCGCTGAAGCGAATGCCAACCAATCGCAATGTCATTCTTCGTTGATACAAAACATCGAACAAACTCAACGCTGTTTCTATAATGGTGTTGTCGTTGGCGGTGTACGCTATTTTTTTTTGCTTGCTTTCGGTGTCGAAATTAGAGTAGCGAATTTTAACAACGACGGTAGATGTTAGCTGTCCCGACTGCCGTAATTCAAACGCCAACTCTTCCACCATTTTAATGAGCAAAGCTTTCAACTGCTGAATGGCGGTGGTGTCTTTCTCGAAAGTTCTTTCGGTAGAAATTGATTTTCTTTCGTTGTAAGGAAGCACCAAACTATTGTCGATGCCGTTTGCTTTTTTCCAAATGGTGTTGCCATTTTCGCCAAACATTTGATACAAAAATTCTTGCGGTGTTTCGGCCAAATGCTGAATAACACGAATACCAATGCGCGATAATTCACGATAGGTTTCGTCGCCTATCATCGGTATTTTTTTGATGCTCAAGGGATTTAAAAATCCTTGCATCAACGAT
>CAMBXP010000074.1 GCA_945871895.1 Chryseobacterium gleum
TCGACCGTAAGCATGACCTTTAAACAACAACTCATTTAATTTCTTTTGTGCTATGTAAGATACTTTTTCAATATCTACCATGTAGGCAGAGCGCTGATTTTTAATCAAAGTATCCAACTCATTTTCTGGAAAAGTGGGATTCAACAACACATCTCTCAGCACCGCTAAACCTTTGTCGAAATACTTATTTAAAATATGCAAAGTGATGGTAGAAAAATCTTTGGCATAATCCACATTTAAGTATCCACCATAGAAATCAATCTCTTCTGAAATTTGTGCCGATGTTCTGGTGGTTGTTCCTTCCATCAACATATGATTGGTGAGAAATGCTTGAAAAGGCTTGCTCTGACGAATGATACCTGCATCGAAATATATTTCCAATCGCACGATATCTTGCGTACCTGCATTGATGCAATACACAGGAATACCATTGTTTAAATTTACCTTTTCGGCTTCTTGAATTTTTATCTCAAAAGTGTTGCTTACTGCAGGAATTGGAAGTGTAGTGATTTCAGACATTCGTATAATTTAAACAAGTACAATTTTCTTTTTTCAATAATTCTTTTGCCAAGCGAAGCACCTCATTTGGCTTAACAGCACTGTATTTTTCTTGCTGTTGATTCATCAACTTTGCATCTTCCAACAAATCAAAAAACGCTAAGTTCTGCGCTTTGTTCAACACGTTCATTTCTTGGTAAACCATGCTCGTTTCCGATTTGTTCACCACCTTTTTCAATTCATTTTCTGTAACACCGTTGGCCAACAAAGCATCTAATTCTGTTTGCAAAGCAGCCTTAGCCACATCCATTTCTACATCATCAGAAAGCATGGCGTGCACCACAAATAATCCGGGGTCGTTACTTCCCAAAACGTAGGTACTTAACTCTGCGAAAAGCGGATTCTCCTTCACCAATTTTTGGTACAACCGTGAAGAAGCCCCTCGCGCTAGAATATCCGACAATAAATCGATGGCGTAGAAATCATCGTGATTTCTTTGCGCCATATGATACACTTGGTAAAACGATTTCACAGGGACTTTCAAATCGGAACTCACTTCTCTGTACTCACTCTGTTTTGGTTCTGGACTGTACTTCTGGCGTTTGATTTCTCCTGATGGAATTCCACCAAAATATTTCTCAGCCAAAGCAAAAATTTTCTCCTCTTCTACATCACCAGCAAAAACCAATGAAGCGTTGTTGGGCAAATAATAACGGTAGAAAAAATCTTTTACATCTTGCAATTCTGCTTTCTCAATGTGCTCAATTTTCTCTCCTATGGTAGCCCATTTGTAAGGATGCACTTTGTAGGCAAGCGGACGAAGTTTTAACCATGTATCGCCATAAGGCTGATTTAAATAGCGCTGCTTAAACTCCTCAATCACCACATTTTTTTGAACATCTAAACTCTTTTGTGTGAAAGCTAAACCGCGCATTCTATCGGCTTCTAACCAAAAAGCCATTTCTAAATTATCTTTCGGAAAAGACAAATAATAGTTGGTGTAATCATTCGTAGTAAAAGCATTGCTATCACCACCCATGTTTTGCACATACACATCAAAATCGGGAACCGCTGGCGTGCCACCAAACATCAAATGTTCGAAAAGATGCGCAAAACCAGTCATGGCAGGATCTTCATCTTTCGCCCCCACTTTGTACAATATATTTAATGCCGCCATTGGTGTAGAAGTATCACGATGCGCAATAACTTTTAAGCCGTTGGCCAATGTTTTCTCTTTGTAATTAATCATTTTTATTTGTTCAATGTTCAATGTTTAATGTTCAATGTTAGCTCAGTTCAAGAGCTGAATATTACATACAGCTCACATTGAACATTAAACATTGAACGATTTTCTCTTTTCATCAAATTCTCTCATTATTTCCCTTACTATTTCCCCTGCCGATTTAATCTCTTTGATGAAAGCTGCCACTTGTCCGATCTCCAACTCCCCCTCCTCCATATCTCCTTCAAACATTCCCTTCTTTGCTCTTCCTTTGCCCAACAATGCTTTCAACTCATCTGCACTTGCGCCTTGTAGCTTTGCTTCTTCAACACTTTGAAAGAATTTATTTTTAATCAATCTTACCGGAGTGAGTTCCTTTAAGGTAAGCAAAGTTTCTCCTTCTTGGGTATGAATTACTTTATTTTTAAAATTTTCATGGGCCGAAGATTCTAGTGAAGCAACAAATCTACTCCCTATTTGAACACCCTCGGCACCCAAAGCAAAAGCTGCCAACATGGCTTTACCACTGGCAATTCCACCAGCAGCAATCACAGGAACTTTTACCGCATCAACAACTTGAGGAATTAAAACCATGGTGGTTGTTTCTTCACGACCGTTATGTCCGCCAGCCTCAAACCCTTCAGCAACTAAGGCATCAACACCAGCGTCTTCCGCTTTTTTCGCAAATTTCGCACTCGATACTACGTGAACTACTATAAGTCCTTTTTCCTTTAAAATAGATGTCCATGTTTTTGGATTACCCGCACTTATAAAAACAATTTTCACTCCCTCCTCTACTATGATTTGCATTAACTTTTCAATATCTGGATACAACAAAGGAACATTCACTGCAAAAGGTTTATCTGTAGCTTTTTTACATTTTTGAATGTGCTCACGCAAAACATCAGGATACATCGACCCTGCGCCAATAATTCCCAATCCGCCAGCATTACTCACTGCAGATGCCAAACGCCAGCCGCTGCACCAAACCATGCCGGCTTGTATCAGTGGAAATTCAATGTTAAATATTTGCGTAATTCTGGTCTTCATTTATGCGGAAAGCATAGATAGAAAATTTTGTGGAGTTGGGCAATTTAAAATAATGCTTTACAGCCTTCTTCTGTTGAAAAATCAACAATAAGTACTCTTTGTCTTTTATTAGTTTTGAAGCCCTAACTAAATTATTAATTAATGACTAAGCAAAACAAAAACACTAGTGAAATTAGTATTCCCGACACTAAAATCATCGACAAAATTTACATTATTAGAAATCAGAAAGTGATGCTCGATAGAGATTTGGCTGAACTTTATGGAGTAGAAACGAGAATACTTAATCAAGCTGTAAAAAGAAATTTAAAAAGATTTCCCGAAGACTTTATGTTTCAATTAACTTCTGAAGAACAAACAAACTTGATATCACAAAATGTGATATCAAGTTGGGGAGGAACAAGAAAACCAGCTTTAGTTTTCACCGAACAAGGTGTAGCAATGTTATCAAGTGTTTTAAATAGCGAAAAAGCCATTGAAGTGAATATTCAAATTATCAGAATATTTACGAGAATACGTGAAGCTCTCCTCACCCACAAAGACATTCTCCTTCAACTCGAAAAGCTCGAAAGACAATCGTCAAAACACAATACAGAAATCCAATATATTTTTGATGTGCTTAAAAAACTGATTGAAAAACCAAAAGAAAAAAGAGTAATGATTGGGTATAAACGTAAAAACGCATAACAATTCGTATCAATAAACTTTTGTCTGAATTAGGATTTTTAGGATGAAAAGATTTTAGGATTGTGGAATTCCAAAAACTATCTCTTTCCGTAATATTTGAAAACAAGAAACAATAAATTAATTAATGCAAGCAAATAAATTATTCCGCTCGAATACATCATGAAATAAACTAAATGAACATTTACATCAACTCCTCTTTCAATCAAAACATAAATCAGAAAAGATAAAAACAGCCAAACTACCCCAAGAATAAGAAAGAAATATTTTTTAATTTTTATCACAAAAATCATAGTTTAATTAAACGCTACATTAAACAACACTTGCGGATATAAATAAAACACTCCATTATCTTGATATCCTGATACTCTACAGCCAATATCCATCAAGTAAGAATAACGAAGCAAATTAATATCTCCACGCAACTCTACACCTTGCGATTGCAGCACTTGAAATTTATTTTCAGTATCCATCAACTGCGCATAATCGTAATGAAATCCCATTCTAATTCTCTGCAAATACAATAAGGCCCCCAATCTAATATCGGGGTAAAGCAATGGAAAAGTATAATCGGCTTTTAAAGATGAAATAGTATTGTAATACACTCTAGTAAATCCGCGAGGCAAATCAACAGCATTAGAAACCTGAAAGCCCGATGCATTGGATTGCTGCCATTCGGCCTTAATTTGCAAAGCGTTGTGCTTAAGTAAACCAGGAGTATTTAACTTTAAAGATGCATAAACCGAATTGCTGTAATATTCATCAATAAAAACACTTTGGTGGTAAAAGGCATTCCAGGTCATAGCCCAAGGCGCTTGTAAATCTCTTTTTGATCTTCGTGCACCGCAGTAATAATATACATTGTAATCAATGGCATTTAATGATGCGCGCAAATCATCGGTTCTTGTTATTTCATTAAAGGAATATCGTGCACCCATACCTAAATAACGTTGCAAATAGCCACGTGTTAAATTGAAATCTACCGAAGTCCCTACCCCTAAAACCTTCTGATTTAAGCGCTCATAGGTATAGCTTGTATCGTTTTCTATACTAACATTTTCTATTACAATGTCGGCAGCCGACAAGGTGAATTTAGGAAACCAAAAATTGTAATCTATCTTAAATTCGTGAGCCGTTCTTTCCTGCTGAGGGTTTAGGCTGTAGTTGTAAGAGCTAATAGTATTACTCAATTTATTTTGCGACATCAACGATACACCCATGTTGGCTTCTCTCGATTCTGCGTTTATAGACAAGGGTGCCCAGCTGTGTAAATTAAAAAGATGTAAATGGTTGTAATACTTTTCTGAAGCATATTGCTCCATGTTGTTCTTGTTTAAAAACACTTTTTGCTCATCTTGTAAAACGTTAGAATACATCATCACCCTGCTAACAAATGCTGGTTTAACATTTACCGCTGCAGGATTAAAATCTGTTTTTGCTAATTTCATACCTGTTGCTGTATACTCATTGTACAACAATTTACCATCGGCAGAAAACGATGGATTGAAAGCGCCAAACTTAGATACTGTTAATTGATGAATTTCATTGGTATTGATATCTAATTCGACGATATTGTCTACCCCACTTTGAGTGGAATGAAAAAGCAAATGTTGTGCACGATAATTTAGATGTGATATCACAAAAGGAACAGCAACTACCAAAGGTTGAAGCACATCTGTTGCATAATTCCATTTGTAAATGTTTTGATAACCTTCTTTTTTGGCCACAAAGTAAATGCAGCTGCTATCGCCAAAAACCGGATAGTAAATCATATCCATATCTTTAAATTCTTTCTTCAAATAAGCAGTGTTCGAATCCAAAGAAAACAATTGCAGCGATGGAACATTAGCTTTGTCGACCCCTACTGCTACTATCTTATTATCTGCAGATATACTAGGCGCAAACAATCTTTGTTTAGTGGTAAAACGAACTCTTTTATCTTTCTGCACATCATATAAAACAATATCAGAAAAACTGCGGTATTCCCATCGAATATCAGGAAATGTCTCTACCCATACTGCGTAATTTTGATTGGCATAAAAAGATGTTTTGTCGTGTGAACCCAATTTCAACAATGTCTTTTCTTGTTTATTCTTCAACAAAACTATTTGAGCCACATCAGCCATTCCACTTTTAATGGCTAGTAAACCAGCAGCTGTCTCAACTGGAAAAGCATAACTTGTAAACGTTGGATGCACGGTATCATTCATCACCTCGAAAGGGGTAAACAATGCTTGATTTAAAGCTATTGAACGATTCCATTTTTCGCTTTGGTATTGCACCAACTCTTTATACATTTTAGAAGTACCTTTACCTGTATATTTCTTTAAAAAAGATGAAAAAGGAAAGGGCCTTAAAGGAAAAGTAGCCACTCTATTCATCACAGAATCCCAAGTATTTATGCCGTATTTTTCCTTCACATAAGAAGTAAGATGATAACCAAAAGCGTATCTATCGGGAACAAAAGTTTTAAAAGAACCAAATGATGCTTTATCGTAATTAAAACTTCCCAGTTGCAGCAACATGGCTTGCGACTGCATGTTAAAAGAAGGCAATCTTCCTCTTCCATAGCCTGTGGCAAAAGTCTCAAAACCAACAGCATCTCCTTCTAAAAACCACAAAGGGGTGGTTGCTCCTAACACAAAACCTACCCCCTGCTCTCCAAAAAGAAAGTACACCAACTTAGTTAAACCTTGATTGAATTTGGAGATTTGCACTACGTGTCGGAATTCATGAACAGCCAATAAATTCAACCATTCCAAACCTTCATCGTCTTGCGGAGGAGTTGTAAAAAACTCGGCTCTACGTGGAGCTAAAGTGACAAAACCATTGGCCTCCACCATGTCGTTTTGTAAAATAACAGATATTTTTTTTGGCTGCGTTTTTAATGAAACTGTTGCTTTATCGTACACCAAAGTGAGTAAATTGGCGGTGTACTGGGCCTTCTCCTCAAAATCTTGCTGAAATATAATTTGAAAATGTTCGGTATTGATTTGCTTCCAATGAACGGAACTGGAATTTTGTCCGATTAGAAAATATTGTGCAGAAGAAGTACTTCCCACCATCAAAACAAAAAATAAAAGCAGCGCAATCCTCATAGTGGCTAAGATAATTCTTTTTGCGTTTGGCAGTATCCTTTTAACTTTTTACTTTCCCTCTCGAAAACCAAATAAAATGACACCAACTCTATTGTTTCTTGAGTTACGTTGGGCAGATATCGTTGATATTCTGTTGGTGGCTATTTTATTTTATCAATTGTACAAGATTGTTAAGGGCACGGTTGCGATTAACATTTTTATCGGACTAATAGCCATCTATTTTCTTTGGAAGTTTTTGGGCTTTTTGGAGATGAAATTGTTGAGTAAGATTATCGGACAATTCATTGAGGCCGGCGCTATAGTTATTGTAATTGTATTTCAACAAGAGATTAGAAAATTCTTGGTTCTCTTAGGAACAAAAAGCTTCTCGGGCAGAACCAATTTCTTTAATAAATTGATGCGTGGCGCAGGCAGCGAAACCAAGGAAATTCACCCAGTAATACAAGCTGCTTATCATTTGGCGCAAAGTAAAACGGGAGCCTTAATTGTATTGGCCAACCAAAGCGACCTTAGTTTTTACGAGAGTACAGGCGATAAAATTGATGCTGCCTTAAGCGCTCGTTTGATTGAAAATATTTTTTTTAAGAACAGTCCGCTACACGACGGAGCAGTAATCATTGAAGGCAATAAAATTAAAGCAGCCCGCTGCGTATTGCCCGTTACCGAGCAGGAAGATTTACCAGCCCATTATGGTATGCGCCACCGCGCTGCTATTGGTGTTACCGAATCATCTGATTGTGTAGCTATTTCGGTATCTGAAGAAACAGGAAAAGTGTCTTTGGCCAAGGGCGGCGCCATCTTTCCAAACCTTACTCGGGAGGAAATGGAGAAGTTGATGGAAGAATACTACAAATAAATCCCTTACCTTTACAACATTACAAACTGCTTTATCGCGTCCGTCATTCGACGGATGAGGAAAGTCCGGGCATCGCAGAGCACCATGCCTTATGAAAATGAGGGCAGAGTACTTGCAAAAGTTCTTTGACGGAAAGTGTAACAGAAAATAACCGTCCGTCCGTCAGTTGACGGACTGATAAGGGTGAAAACGCGAGGTAAGAGCTCACGACTGTGCAGAGTAATTTGCACTTTGTAAAAACCACTTGGGATGAAAGTTCAAATAGGCCAGGGAGCTGCTCGCTCTAACCTGGTGGGTAGAACGTTTAGATAAATGATAAGGCTAGACAGAACCCGGCTTATAGGTTTGTAATAAAAAAGCCTCCAATGCGTCAACCGACGAATGGAGGCTTTTTCATTTCTATGATTTACTTTTTTGGCTTCTGCCTTTTTACTTTTAACTTGCCGCCATGTACTTTTACCTCATCACCGGCATATTTTGCTCTTCATTCCTTTTCACTGCTTTCAAGTTGTTTGAAAAATATCGTGTAGATTCCTTTAAAGCGATTGTTTTCAATTACATCACTGCATTTCTTTTGGCTTATATGATGAGCAATGGCACCGTGGTTTCGGCTTTAGTGATGGCTGAATGGAGATGGTTGGCATTGTTGCTCGGACTCATCTTCATCGTTTCTTTTAACATCATGGCGCGCTCATCTCAGGAGGCTGGTGTGGCTATTAGCAGTGTTGCCAACAAAATGTCGTTCGTTGGTCCTATTCTCTTTGGCATATTCATTTTGGGTGAGCACTATTCTATTTTACAAAACTTAGGTGTTGTGTTGGCCATAGTTGCCGTAATTTTAAGCTCAGGTTTAGGCAGTCAGAAATTAGAAAGCAAGAAACTTAAGCTCCCCATTTTGTTGTTTTTTGCAGGATTGGCTATCGACATCATTCTGCACATCGGCGAAACACAATATATAAAAGAAGGAGAAAATCTGTTGTTTACAGGAAGTACCTTTGGTATTGCGGCAGTGCTTGGTTTAATTTACATGATCATCATGTCGGTTAAAGAAAAATCTACGCCAAAACTTCGTGATATTGTTGGCGGCATTTTATTGGGCATTCCTAACTTCTTCTCCATTTTCTTTTTCTTATCGGCTTTAGAAGAAAGCGAGAAAGCAGGTTGGGATAGCTCTAAACTTTTCCCAATGGCCAATCTCGGAATTATTGTAGTTAATGCTTTAGTGGGTTATTTTATCTTTAAGGAGAAACTAAACCGAATCAATTACATTGGAATTCTTTTAGCTTTACTATCTATTGCTTTAATAATTATTGAATAAACAACTAAACTCAAACGTTGCGTCATAGAAACAAGATGTACAAAATCATTTTTTTCATATTGATTAGTCTCTCTCTTTCGGCGCAAAAAAAGGGCGAAGTCGGCGAATCTATTTTTTATATCGATACGGTTTTGGCTAAACGCTACACTTTCCCTCAAACATCTTTTCCCGAAAACGAAAGAAGCTTAGCATTGCTTCTAGAAGAAAACATCAACGATTTAAAAAGCGCTAACAGCAATCTTGAGCTACTATATTCCAAAGAAAGTGTAGCAGGTAAACATTATTGCTTCACCCAAAAAATAGCAAACATTCAGGTTTATCGCTCAATGGTAAAAGTCAATATTTTACAAAACAAGAAAGTAGTTGACGTTGTGGCTCTTACCTTTTCTGAGGAAAATATATCTTCTTCTGTTTCAACTGCCAACTGTCTTTTCCCCGAGGAACAACAATTAATTCCAGCTATTAAAAGCAAAGAAGATCATTTTGAAATTATAAAGAATTTGAAGGGTGAACTTTTGTACTATCATGACCAATATTCATATGCTGGCAAAAAGGATACTACGGCGATAGTAAGCGTTTTCAATCCCGACCCCCTCACGACAGCACAAACAAATTATGGCGCACCTTATTACGACAACAGCGACGCTACCAACTCCTCTTTAAACGCCGAATTACAATGGAAAAGCGTAGACCTTAAATTTGAAAACGACACCTTTTATTTAGAGAACGATTACTATTTCTTAAAAGACCTTGATGCGCCAAACATTGCTGTTGTAATCGCCGAAAAAGACACTTTTTCTTACAATCGCTCGCAAAGCGGATTTGAAGACATTAATGCATTCTATCATTTGAGCAAGGAAAGAAATTATATACTTGATTTAGGGTTTAGTTCTTTGGTTAATAAAACACTTTATATAGACCCGCATGGCTGGTCGGGAAATGAAAACTCTTCGTTTGATGAATCAACGATTCCTAATGCACTCATCTTTGGTGAAGGTGGCATTGACGATGCTGAAGATGCAGATGTGGTGTTGCATGAATTCGGACACTTTGTTTCAGCCAACGGCTCTCCATTAAGCAATAATGGTCAGGAAAGAAAAGCCATAGATGAAGGTTTTGGTGATTATTTGGCTGCATCTTACTCAAAAAGCATTAATGCTTACAATTGGACTAAAGTTTTCAATTGGGATGGCAACAATGGTTCTTGGCAGGGACGAACTGCCTCTACCTCCAAACATTATCCAGAAGATTACAAAGCAAATCTTTGGAAAGACGGCGAAATGTGGTCATCTACACTTATGCAAATCAATGGTGACTTAGGCAGGAAAACTGCCGATAGCTTGGTTTTTCAGGCACTATATGCGCAAAGCTCCAACACTTCAATGATTGACGCAGCCATCAACTTAATAGATGCCGACACCGCCTTGTTCAATGGAAAATACCACAACATAATTTACAAAAGATTACAAGACAGAGGATTTTTTGCGGCCGACACCACCATAACACCTCCTTCAAGTAGCGATATTTTGCTTATCAATAGCGAAGAATTCGCTAAAGGAAATAATTTAATCATTCAACTTCCCTTCCTTGGTTCGGGAACAGTAAAACTTTTCGACTGTAACGGTAAAACAATTGAAAACGCCACTTTTACCAACGTACAGAATTTCAATTATTACCATGAAAACCTTTCATCTGGTATTTACTTTATTGAAGTAACAGCTGGTTCTGCAAACAAAAAGGCCAAATTGATTCGCTACTAATCTGCACATTTTATATTCGTATTTTTTCTCTTTTTTCATTATCTTGTGAGCAAAATATTACAAGGGGTATAATTATTTTTATATGAAAAAACATTTACTTAAGGCGTTGGCCTTTGCTCTATTTTGCTTGTCGGCAAACGTTAATGCACAAAATGAATTGTGGTATTTTGGTGGTTGGAATTTAGGTGGACAAACCGGACTTTCTTTTACGGGAGTTGGTAATAGTCCGGTAAACGCTAATGCTCAAAGTGCTCGCGCTTACTACGAAGGTTGCACTGTTGTATCTGATGGATTGGGAAATGTACTTTTCTACTCTGATGGAGTTTATGTGTACAACAAAAACCATGTGAAATTTAGCAATACTATGTTAAGCGGCGGACAAGCCGATAACGGCGGAGGGTGGTCTTCAAGTTCTGCTCAAGGTGCCTTAAGTATTCCTGTGCCGGGTAACCCCAAGCAATATTATTTATTTACTATGGAGGACGTTACCAATCCTACTCCCAATGGTTTTAGAAAAAACATCATCGACATGGACTTAAATGGTGGTTTGGGTGGTTTTGTTATTACCGACGTAGTGATTCGTGATGGTTCTAATGAAAAATGTACTGAAGCTATGACAGCTGTAGCAAAAAGTTGTGATACCACCTGGGTACTTACCCACGTTGGTGCTTCAAATCAATTTGCTGTTTACCCTGTTTCTGCTAGTGGAGTTGGTTCTCCTGTAATATCTGCAGCCGGACCAGTTATTCCCAATAAAAGCGATGGAGCTAGAGGTACTTTGGCTTTGAGTCCGAGCGGAAATTTATTAGGTATGGCCTATGGAAATGGTCTGGGTGCTTGGATTTTTAACTTCGATAAAAAAACGGGTATTGTTACAGCGAGTAATTTCGGACCAAACAAAGACGGCCAAATTGCAACTCTTGGTTATTATGGAACTGAATGGTCGGCTGATGGTTATAAATTCTACTTCTCTGATCAATCTGTAGGAAATACAGGTATTCAACAATTTAACATTTTAACTGGTGCTCTTACCTCTGTTGCTGCTACTGGTCACTTTGGTGAAATGGTAATGGGTAGAGATGGTAAAATATACGTTGGTAAAGAAACAAGCATAGGTGGTTACCCTGAATTCCAAGCCAAAAGCTTAGCAGTTATTTCTACTCCAAATGCTGCTAACGGCGCAGGGACAGGCTTTTTGCTTAACGGCTTCTCTACCAATAACAATGGCGAAGTTTGGTTAGGTTTACCACAAACTTATTTCCCTAGATTTGATACAATCACCACCAAAACCAAAATTGCTCCTGTTGCTGCTAAAATTTGTGATTCTACTTCAGCATTCTATTTAACTGCAACCCCTGCTTTTGGCAATTGGTCATCTAAACCTGCAGGATTTGTTAATGCTCAAGGTTTATTTAATCCAGGAGCAAACAATAGTGATTCAACAAATGTAACGGTGTATTTCGGACAAGAACCTTGTATAGAACTAGACTCAATAAAAATTACTGTAAAAAGTTGTTGTAGCCCTATTGGCACCAACGCACCACCCGCTTCTATCTGCCCTGGTGATGTTCTTAACCTAAGTACTCTTGTTACAAATGGTGTTGGAAATTGGACTATTGGTTTAACACCTCCTCCTGCTCCTGGTAAAGCAAATGCAACTATCGTGGCTTCTACTTTTACCACTAAGTTAAATACCAATCCGGGCAACTACACTGTGGTATTTACAGTTCCGAATGCTGGTGCTGGCTGTAAGGATACCACCAACGAAACGGTAGTTGTAAAAACTCCTCCAGCTAATGCTCCCGATAAAACTTTTGATTTTTGTGCTGGTAAATCAGTTCAAATTTCGGGACCTATTGGTGCTTACGATTATTTATGGACACCAGGCGGAGATATCACAGCTACCAAAACAGTAAATACTGCTGGTAATTTCTACCTTACTACTACAAACCAGGGGAACTCTTGTGTATCTAAAGACACTATCGTAGTTACTCAAAATGCTTTACCTACTGTTACGCCAATCGACACCTCTGTTTGTGTGGGTGGTACTATTCAATTTACCAATGCAAATGCCGTGTTGTGGGATGATTTAACTACTGGTCAAACTGACAATATCTCAACAACAGGTAAACACTGGGCGGTTATTTCTAATGGTACTTGTCAGGATACCCTTCGCATCACCATTAACCCTGGCGCTCCTTTAAATGTATCATTGAACAATCCTCCAAACTCTTGCGCTGGTGGCTCTGCTACTTTAACAGCAACAGTTACTGGAATTAAAACTTCACCATTGGTTTACGAATGGGACAATGTTGTTGGTGCTTCTTCTAAGGTTTATAACGTTGGTGGAACATATACTGTTGAAGTTACCGATGCTAGAAATTGTAAAGGTACCGACAATGCTACTTTCTCTATTTCACCTTCGCCATCGGTTTCACTTCCTGCTGATACCTACAAATGTTTTGCTGAAGGTGAAAAACTTACAGTGTCTATTCCAGATACATTTACAACTATTAAATGGAATGGTGTTTTAAGTGCCGACTCTTTTTACGTAGCAAGTTCTGCGGGCACAGTTACTGTTATTGTAAGCAATATTGGTGGCTGCTTGGATACTGCAAACATTGTTCTTACCGAAAAATGCAGTGAATTAAAATGGGATTTCCCTAACGTTTTCACTCCAAACGGTGATGGTAAAAACGACAACTTCTACCCTTTATTAGTAACCAACGAAACCATTAATAAACTTAAAGCGGTACATTTTGAAGTTTACGACCGCTGGGGTATATTAATGTACAAAAACAACAATTTGGTGATTCCTGAATGGGATGGTAAATTCAACGGAAACTTGGTGTCTCCAGGAGTTTACTACTGGATCGTTAAATGGACCGACACTGCTAACACACAAGGTGAAAAAACAGGTTGGACTGAAATCATCTACGAAAAATAAGTCAAACGAAAGTTTAAAAAAATCCTCCCTTCAGCCGATGGGGGGATTTTTTTTGTAAATGCGAATTTCATGCAACCCTTTCTCGTTATGCCAATCTTATCTATATTTACAAACCCATGTTGGAAGTCCAAGAAATAAAAGTTGCTGTTGTTATTCTTAACTGGAATGGCAAGAAATACCTGGAGCGTTTTCTTCCTGTATTGAAAAATAACCTTCCCTCTTATGCGAATATTGTAATTGCCGACAATCAATCGTCAGATGATTCTGTGGCTTTTATGAAAGCTAATTATCCTGAAATTGAAATCATCATCAATCCGGGTAACGAAGGTTTTGCACGAGGATACAACTTGGCGTTGCAGCAAGTTAAAACACCTTATTATATTCTATTAAACTCAGATATAGAAGTCACAGCTAATTGGATTGAACCACTCTATGAATTAATGGAAAGCAATAAAGAATATGGTGTTTCTCAACCAAAAATTTTGTGGTACGATCACAAAACAAAGTTTGAGTATGCTGGCGCTGCTGGAGGATTTATAGACTACATGGGTTTTCCCTTTTGTAAAGGAAGATTGTTTCAAGATGTAGAAGAAGATCACGGACAATACGATGAAGTTGACGAAATTTTTTGGGCAACAGGCGCTTGCATGATGGTGCGAAGTGAAGTGTATTGGGAAGCTGGCGGACTAGACGAAGATTTTTTTGCGCATCAAGAAGAGATTGATTTGTGCTGGAGAATTAAGAATTTGGGCTACAAAATAATGTACACCCCTCATTCTAAAATCTACCACATTGGCGGCGGCACTTTACCAACCAACAACCCAATGAAGCCTTACCTCAACTTTAGAAACAACTTGGTAATGCTGGTGAAAAACCTGCCCACCAAAAACTTGTTTCCCAACATTTTAATTAAAATGGTTTTAGATGGTGTAGCTGCAATGAAATTTGTTTTCGATAGAGACTTCACTCATGCTTATGCTGTGTTTCGCGCGCACGTTCGCTTTTATATTACCTTACCCAAAACACTAAAGAAAAGACGTCATATTCAGCGCACCATTAAAAACAAAGACTTGCCTAGAATCTACAAGAGAAGTATTGTGAAACAATATTTTCTAAAAGGCAAAAGGAAGTTTAGTGATTTGCGAAAAGAGGATTTTGCTTAATCACTCCATTCTCACTCCGACACTCACTCTGATTATTCATTACATTACCCCCAGTTCGTCTTTGCGAAAATTTTGTACCCAAAATTGAAGCAATCCCATT
>CAMBXP010000075.1 GCA_945871895.1 Chryseobacterium gleum
ACACAGGTAAAGTAGTTTTATCAGGAACAATAAATGCTGAAAACACAAGCGTTGAGTTGGGAAATTTATCGGTAGGTATTTATTTGTTCAGTGCAGGAGAAAATGTGCAACAGACATTTAAAGTGATTAAGGAATAAGCCAGCCCTTAATCGAGTAGACGGCTCCGCTAGAGTTAACTAGCGGAGTGCGCCTCTCACACCACTGTAAATACGGGTCTCGTTTAATATTAGGGACAGCGCCCCAGTTTAAATAAATTAATAGTAACAGTTGCCATGTAATTTCTGAAAAAAAATGGGAGATGCCCCTCTAAATAATACTGGTAAGATAAATAGCCTTCGGTTTAATACTGCTGAATCTACATAACATTGCTTTTGTGTTCTTCGCACTTTAGTATGCTATGCCTCCTATCCAGTTTCTGTTCGTAAGTACAAACCTTTGTAGTCTCGCTTACTATAGCTATAACATTGCTGTTATCACCCTTGCGACTTACTAATGCTTCGGGGTGTTAATTCGCGCACAAGAGATTTTCACTCTTTGGCTGCTTCTGAGATATTTTGTGGTTTTTAGCGGCGGAGTAAGATTTAAATAGGTGAAATCACTTTTTAATAGATTATCCGCAATGGTACCAGTTAAATTATTTATAAAGTGGCCTCATCCTCGGTCCTTTCCGCAAGCTGACGGACCACTACTTAAAAACGCTTTTCACACTCAGTCTCCCTTCTCTTTTGGAGAAGGGATGGGGATGAGGCCCAATTAAGTTTAAAGGTAAAATTGCGGATAATCATTCTTTTTAATGTGATTTATAGCAACCTTTAGCAAACGAAAGCAAAAGCCTGAAAACAATGTTTTCAGGCTTTTTTGTTTTTTACTTCCTGAATAATTAATCGTCCTCTAGGTCCATCGCCCTCAAATAGCACAAATTCGGAATGAAGCATAGAAACGGCGTATGCTGAATCTCTCACTTTGGATGCTGTTCGTTCTATCATCTCAGCTTCAAACTCAATTAACGCACTTTTTCTTATGCCAAGCCCTCTCCATTGAGAAGTTGGTCGGCACCCCTTAGATATTGCTCGAGCCAAAGCTAAGCCATCTAACAAAGCTTGATTGGCTCCTTGGCCCTTAAACGGACTCATAGGATGAGCCGCATCTCCTATCAAGGTTATGGCACCGCCGCTCTCCATCATTTGAGGTTTAAGAATTCCTCTATCATAAACAGGATAACCAATAACTTGACTTTCCAAAGTAGCCGCAATAATTTGAGGAACAGGAGAATGCCACTGTGCTCGGCGATATACCTCCTCCTTGAGTGCTTTCTGACCTTTCAAACTCAAAGCATCGGCTTCTTTTTCTGATACAGGAAAACTAAATTGCCACATCACCGAATTTGCATCGTATGGCATCATATAAATGCGCTCTGTACCATTTACAGTTTGAAATATAGTGGAAGAATCTAACAAAGTGCTATCAACATCTTTGAGAGCTGATAAGGAACAAATACCTAAAATCACAATGCAACCTAAATATTGCAAAGGACTAACATCATCGCCAATAAGCTGCTTACGAACTAAACTTCTAATGCCATCTGCCCCAACCAATAGATCGGTCTTCACCATTTTAATTTCGCCATTCACTTGAAATTGCAACTCAACTCCACCCTCCTCTATCTCCTTAAAACCTATTAACTGATGTCCCCAATGTATTGCATCTACTCCACCCAATTGCTTCAGCAATGTTAAGCGCAATGATTGGCGAGCAATGAGCATATTCGTTCGCTTTAATGGCTTTTTTATCTCTCCTTGCATAGACTTTCTTGCGCCCCATTCTCCTAGCACCTTTCCTTCTGAATTGTGCACCACATGCCATTTAGAAACAATAGCTTCTGGCAAATCTGCAATACCCAATCCGAGCAACGCTTTGCCGCCTTGCTGAACGGTGAGTCCGTAACCCTGTGCTCTTACATCAAAACCATTGTCGCGCTCAAAAAGCGTAAAAGGAATTCCTCTATGAAAACAGGCTACTGCCAATGCAACACCTCCTATACCTCCTCCAATAATGGCAACATGAGGATAGTTTGTTTTATCTGCAAGCACAGGAACATTTGATGGAGCTAAGCCCGATCCATTGCAGGTATCACATAGAAGCATTGGACCTTTTGGTCGAACAGGTGGAGTGCCTTCGCTATTATTTTTTTCAAAAAAAGCTAATTCCCTTTCGTAACGCAATCGCAAACCCTTGCGAATTTTCCCTCTTTTCTTTCCGCGTCCTTTACACTCTTCACAGGTAGTAAAATAAACCTCATCATTTCCCATCGTTTCGCAAGTTCTTTTTTTGATTTTTTTCAACTTAAAATTAATTCTTACTGCAGCGTGAAAATATTGGCCTCAAAATGTATCCATCCTTACGAAGTAATTCAATGATGCCATTTTCACCGCCTAAATGAGCGGCACCTATTGCTGCAAATGCATTTCCATTAAACAACAAAGTTTTAATACCGTTAACCATAATTTCATTTCTTTTATCGAGCAGTTCAGATTGCCATAAGGAATCAAATTCGGCACTCATTCCATCTGTTGATGTTTGCAAAGCTGTTAAATCTTGGCGTAAATACATTTGAATCATGGTATCTAACAATAGCTTATTTTGTGATAAACTATCAACTGCTGAAAGCAATTCTTG
Organism: Chryseobacterium gleum; assembly: GCA_945871895.1. Lineage (GTDB taxonomy): Bacteria > Bacteroidota > Bacteroidia > Flavobacteriales_C > JAHEZL01. The sequence continues at coordinate 2,677 of CAMBXP010000075.1, forward strand.
CTTTTGAATTTGAAGTGGTATTTTATCGAGCACTTCAATTTGAGATTTAGCACTCTCTAAAGCATACATCTTCTTTCCTTGCTTTTGGGCGTCTATCTGAAACTGAATATCCATTGGATACTTAACATTGTTTTTCATTTGAGCTTCCATGAGGGAAGCTGCAAGCATCAGCGGACGCATCCTATCCATCATCATAAGTGTTGCTATATCGCAGTTTTCTTTCACTGCTTTTTTTACTTTTTTGTATTCTTGTTTAGTAAGAATTTGAGTTAAGTACTTACTCTCATCCTGCAGCAAAATAGCATTCATTAAAGCCTTAGAATCTTTGAAATCAATCACCACTTCCAAAGCCAAAACACTGCAACTATCTAATTTCTGCTGAGCCGAATCGGGAAAACAAAACAACCTGCTATCTCGCAAATGCATGGTTCCAAAAAGATACGAAGGGCTACTTATTCCTTTTCCCGAAATTTCCCACAACAGAGAATTTTGCTGGGCGAATAGCCCCGAAACGAAAAATGAAAAAAGGACAAGAAATATGTTTTTCATTGCTGAAGTTTGGCTCAAATTAACAACAAATCACGAAGAATTGTTAATAATAATATAAACATTTAGTTCCTAGAACTAACATATATCATTTATTTTTGCTTCTTAATATTAAGACATGAAAAAGACTATCCAATACATTTTAGGAATTACAATAGCTAGCGCTACTATGTTTACTTGCTCTTCAAGCCACGAACTTTGTCCGGCTTACGGTAAAGCACCAATTCAAGAAGTAGAAAAAATATAAGGCATGAAAAAACCCGACAAGTTCATTGTCGGGTTTTCTCCCCCAAACACCTATCTCCCCCTCCCTATTTTTTCACTAAAGTTTCGCTGTGCATCAACTCATCGTTGGTTAGTAATTTAACCCAGTATATACCTTGACTAATATTTGAGAAGTCCATAGCCACTTCTTTCTCCAAATGCTCTAATTTTTTTTGATAAACTACCATTCCAAGTGAGTTAACCAATTGTACTTCATCTATTTTTTCGGCACCTAACAATGTCACTTTGTTAAAAGTAGGATTAGGATACATTTTATATAGCGCATAATTTTCATCCATTTGAACAAACTTGGTAGAAGAATAATCGGCCAACCCAGATTTGTCAACCATTTTCAATCTATAGTAATTTTTACCCGCCAATGGCTCCGCATCTTTGTATTGATAAAAAGTCATTCCACTTATATTACCTTTCCCTTCAATCACAGCAATACTTTCCCAATTTTGCGCATCTGCAGATCTTTCTATAGAATAATAATCATGATCTAATTCTGTGGCACTTGCCCAATGCAACTCAGCTGACGTTTGATCTTTCTTCACAAAAAAACTAATTAAATCAACATAAAGCGGAGCAACGATTCCCATTTTTATATCATCTAAAGCGAAGTCATTACCTGTTGCAGCTGTATTCTGATTCACAATACAAATGTTGGCTGAAGTAGCGGCACCTGAATTCCAAGTTTGACAAAATTGATTCCATGCACAGGTAGTACCCGATGCGTTAAAATTAGAGCCCAAGGCAACGCCGTTGATAGAAAACTGAAGCACTGCAGGACTAGTTGCATGCACCGAAGTAACGTAAGTAGAAAAAATATAATCGGAATTAGCGGTTGTTGAAATTGTAGAACACCAAACATTAACACCAGCTGTTGGCGCGCCATTGATCACCATCATTTTACCAGTACCTGTAGTCTTGTCTCCACATGCGGCAAAAGAACCATGATCTGCGCGTGGATTAGTTACCACATCGTATTTTCCTTCTGGAACTAAATTTCCTGGATTATATCCGTAAGCACTTGTAAAACCTGAATTCCCTGATTCGAATGTGCCGTTGGGCACTAGGTTGGAAGCGATGCTACATTGAGCTTGAAGTTGTGATGACAACAGAATTACCGCTATCACAGCTGATGCCAGCCCTTTGATATGTATTTGCGGTTTCATTTGTTTTCATCTTTTAAGTAAAGTGCAATTGATTTTCTAATGTAACGGCAAGGTGATGTCTTAAGTTACAGAAATACAGAAGTGAATACATAATTAAATGAGTTTCTTATCTTAAAGAAGTTGCCAGAACACCTAAATAAACTACTAGAAGAGAGCATCATTTAATTTTTAAGCATAATTTTAAACTTTCAACTAAGTACTATGTTTTTAGAATTCACCATACAGCTGAGTAAAGCTCTTTCACAAAAACTTCCAGGCAAAGAGGTGCAATTTAAAATGGCACCTTATCGTGATGTTGTAGATGCGAAATTTAAAAATCAAAAAGACCCTAAAACAGCGGCTGTACTTATTTTAATTTATCCAATTAACAACATTCCACATCTTGTTTTAACGAAACGTCCAACATACCAAGGACATCATAGCGCACAAATATCTTTTCCTGGCGGTAAGAAAGAAGAAGGCGACCAAAGTTTTATGCATACCGCTTTACGCGAGACAGAAGAAGAAATTGGAGTAGCAACAAACTCAATTAAAATTATTGGTGAGTTAAGTGATTTATATATTCCACCAAGTAATTTTAAAGTTTATCCTTTTGTGGGAGTGAGCGAAATCCGACCGCAATTTTTAAAAGACCCAAAAGAAGTTGATGAAATAATAGAACTATCTATTCCCGATTTACTGAAAGACGAAATTCTTAAATCAAAAGAATTAAAACTTGCTGCTGGATTCAATTTTGAAACACCTTACTTTGACATACACAATCATGTGGTTTGGGGCGCAACAGCGATGATGTTAAATGAGTTAAGGGAAATCCTGTTAAGTCCTCGTAGAGGCAGATAGAATCTGGCTTAAAACAGAAAAAACATTCCGATTCGATTGAATTAAAATAAAAGGAAATAATCTTTTAAAGTCAGATTCTATCTGCCTCTACGAAGACATTAACCGAAAACACAATACCAATAAAAAGCAAAAAACTCACGTGCTGTAGAGTAGAAATCTCTCCACTCAAAATAATTCGGACTAGCTCCATAAACATTTTCAACTCCTGCATCGCGCAACATCTTTTTGGTACGCGTAATATGATAAAACTGAGACACCACTGTAACAGAAGAAAATTTTCTATAGTGATTTATCGCCACATAATTTTTCACGGTAGCTTCAGTTGTATTTCCTTTTGTGTCCGTAAGAATTAAAGAATCTGCCACTCCATTTTTCAAAATATAATCGCGCATTTTTAAGCCTTCGCTAAAGCCCTCATTACCCACTCCTCCGCTTACAATAATGTATTTAACTTTTTGTATCTTAATTAATTCTATAGCCTTATCACATCGCGCTTTTAGTCTTTCACTTAAAGTTCCGTCTTCATTTACTTTATTACCTAAAACCAAGGCTACTTCTGAGGAAATACTATCATCTGTTAGCCCATCATATGAAATGTAAATAGTGTGAAATAAGAAAAATAAGAGGAAGAAAAAAAGTAGTTTTTTCATTTGCAGCTAGTTGCTAATAGGATTGCTTCATTTTTGAGTACAAAAATCTCGCAATGACGCACTGGGTTTTATTGAAGACTCTCACTCTCACTGCTTCTTCTTCGCCTTCTGCCAAATCTCTTCCATCTCACTTAAACTCATATCCTTCATATTTTTCTCTTGTTTATTTACTTCTTCTTCCAAAAAGGTAAAACGCTTAATGAATTTTTTGTTGGTGCGTTCCAGCGCATCTTCTGGATTTATTCCAACGAAACGAGCATAATTTACCATAGAGAATAAAACATCGCCAAACTCATCTTCCATTTTAGCTAGATCGCCTTGTTTTTCTTCGTGTTGAAATTCGGCAATTTCTTCTTGAACTTTATCCCACACTTGCGATTTATTGTCCCAATCGAAACCTACTCCCCTAGCCTTATCTTGAATACGTGTTGCCTTCACCAATGCAGGTAATGATGCAGGTACACCTTGTAAAACCGATTTTTTTCCTTCTTTTAATTTTAACTGCTCCCAATTTCTTTTTACATCTTCTTCGTTCTCTACTTTCACATCTCCGTAGATATGTGGGTGACGATGAATTAATTTTTCACACACGCCATTCAACACATCTGCCACATCGAAATGTTTTGTCTCTGAAGCTATTTTAGCATAAAAAACCAAGTGTAAAAACAAGTCGCCTAACTCGCCTTTAATGCCCTCCATATCTTTTTCCAAAATGGCATCGCACAATTCGTAAGTTTCTTCAATAGTAAGATGCCGAAGCGATTCTAGTGTTTGCTTTTTGTCCCACGGACAGTTCTCTCTCAGCTCGTCCATGATTACCAAAAGACGTTCAAAAGCTTTTAATTTTTCTTGCATAGGGAATTTTAATCTTCGGATTTCTTTACCACATCGGCGGCCATAATTTCTGCTAAACCCGGCGACGCATAAGTTTGCAGCGCACCTTTTTCATCTTTGTATAAAAAGTAAGCCTCAAGAGTTTCAGTTGGGTTTACTTCTACGAAATCACGAGCTTCGTTTGGTCCCATTACCATTAGAGCTGTAGCAAAAGCCTCTGCTTTAACGCCCTCTTGTCCGAATACAATTACGGTTTGCATTCCATTATTCACTGGTAAATATTTACGTGGATCGAAAGTTTTAGCAATTACTTCATCACCTATTTGAACAGCATTAGTATAATTCTCACAGATGGCCATACTTGCAAAATCACTGTTTAAATGAAATTTAGATGAACCTTGTTTGCCAAATAAATCTTTAACTTCTACCGACCAGCGGCTGCCATCGGGCTTACTTCCGGCAACTAAGGTTTGTCCACCCACGGTTATCAAAAAATTCCTGAGTTTCTTTTTGTAAAACAAGTAATCAAATATTTCATCCACCAAATAGCCTCTGATAATAGCGCTGAAATCCACTTTCAATAAACTATCCGACTTACACGCGAAATTTTCTTGTCCCTCATTTAAGTCACCCGACTTTAATATATCCCCGGCAATTTTTATGTTGCTGAGTCCTATGTGCTCATCTAGTTCAGCTGAGGCAGAATCGACATATTCTAAAATTAACGAATCCCTTAAATGAGCATCGCTTACGTTAGGAAAAAGGGTATCTAAAGCATTACGACCATTTTCACCATAGCCCCATAAGCGCGACAAAGTATACACTGTTGGGTCGAAAGCAATATTGGTGCATTCGTAAACATCATCTGAACTAAAAAACAAATCTAAAAATACGCCGTCTACCTGAACGCAAGAATCAGATTTATTAAATTTAGACACAATAGAATTTGGATTTTTTACTGACACAGAAGCTTCTACAGCTTTGAAAATACTATCTATTCCTTTTTGAACATCAACCTGCGCAGTATCGTAATACTTCACATAATAATCAAAGCCCATCGCTTTCGATTTCACCTCAAAAAGCTTTTGATTTTGAGGTTCTTCTTTAATTAAATCTAAAAATGAAGGAAATAGAAAAAACCACAATAAAGAAGCTGCTGCAAATACAGAAACAAAAATGATTATCAGTGTTTTTCTATTCATTTAAATGTGTTGGGGGCCTAATTTAAATTAAGTTAGCGAAAAAACACTGCCTTTTGTGAAGGAAGTTATCAAGGAATGTTAATAAAGAGAATTAATTGAGAAGATAGCGCTCACTTAAAAAAGTATCTATTAGTCTTTGTTGAGCAGATTCTACTTTAAGCGCATGCTTTTCGAAATCGCGAACGGCCGACATTAGGCCTTTTAGCTTCTGTCTAAGTTCGGGAGTTATAGGTCGCGCATCAATAATTTCAGCTATACTATCTAATACCTTAAGGTATTCAAAAGTGGTTTTGATTTCCATTCAAATTCCGTTTTGACTTTCGACTAAAGTATAAAGATGAAGAGTATTTGTCAAGTTTATTAATAAACATCACCTTGTTAACGAATGACACAAGATAGCTGTTGCCGCAGAAACATTGAGCGATTCAGCATTTGAAGATGCTACTTTTGGGATAGAAATTTTTTGAGAAATATAGCTCGCTATCTCATTTCTAATACCTTCTGATTCGTTCCCCATCACCAAAAACCCCTTGCCAGCAAACTTAAAATCGCTAATATTTTCACCTTCCATGTATGCGCCCATTATACTAAAAGATTTTTCTTGAAGCGCCTCTTTCATCAAAACAGATAAATCGAGATAATGAATTTTGACCCTAGCTAACGAACCCATCGTAGCCTGAACCACCTTAGGATTAAAACAATCTACACTATCTAAAGAGCAAAAAATATGCTGAATACCAAACCAATCGGCCGTTCTGATGATAGTACCTAAATTACCTGGGTCGCGCACTCCATCTAGCACCAAAGAGAACATATCTTTCCAATTCTCCTCTTGCTGCTGTTTAGGCATTTTAAATACCGCTATTACCTGGGGAGCAGTGCTCAAAGCGGAAATTTTCTGACGCTCCTTTTCTGCTGCTAAAAAAACGATTTCTTCCTTTACATCAAAAATGCTAAGTAATTCTTCTTGGGCTATTACTACAATGGATGGCTCAAATCCCGATCGCAAAAAATCTTCCACACTTTTAGTGCCCTCCACCAAAAACTCATGATACTCTGTTCTGTACTTCTTTTGCTGTAAGGAAGCGATATGAGAAATTTTATTCTTTGACAGTGTTTGCATATTACGGCTAAAATTAGCTTATTTTGACAAAGAATTGCACCCCTTGAATCAAAGAAAATTCAATAAACGACTATTTTTTATGCTGCCCGTGCTTTTGCTTGGAGCATGCAAATCCACTCACTTTGTGCCCGACGAGCAATTCTTGTTGCAAAAAAACAAGGTTCACCTCACTAGCAAAAGCACAATTGATGAAGAAGAATTGTCGATGTATGTTAAGCAAAAGCCCAACAAAGCTATCTTATTAAATTCCTGGCGAATATATCTTACTTCCTATAACTTTTTACATCGAAAAAAAGATGATATGCCTGATTATCAGCATAAAAAACATGGCTTACTAGGCAGATTACGGTTGAAATCGATTGAGGCATTAGGAGAGGCACCAGTAATTTTAGATAGCGCCAAAATCCCTTACTCTATCCTACAAATGCAAAGCTTTTTAAGAAACAAAGGTTATTACGATTCAAAAATAAATGCGCAGATAAAATACAAGGGCAAGAAAAAGGCTAAAGTGATTTACACTGTTGATTTAGGCAAACCTTACACAGTGAACAACATTACTTTAAAAACGCCCTTGGCGCATATGAAAAAGCTATTGAATGAAGACTCTTTGAATTTACCTGTGAAAAAAGAATCTCTTTTCGACATCAATGTGCTAAATACAGAAAGGCAATATATTTCCAATCTTTTTCAAAACAAAGGTTATTATGATTTCAACGAATACTATGTGCATTACAAAGCAGATACAACTATTGGTAATCAGAAGGTTAATCTTGTTATTGAAATAGACAATCCGCTTATTAAACAAGAAGGCAGCGATTCTTTATACACTGCAAAACACAATCGATATCGCATAAGAGATATTTATGTTCAACCCGATTTCAATGCCGCCAATCCCAATTTACCTTCCACAGACACATTAACAGTGTTAGGAGATATTTCCAGAAGCAGAAGAACATGGAAACTAGATACAACCATGATAAATTATATCTTTCGAGATACATTAAAGTATAAACCTACGCCCATCAATAAAGCCATTTATTTTAAACAAAACAAGTATTATCAGCTCAGTCAGCATCAAGAAACTTACCAGCAATTAAACAACTTAGGCATCTTCAATTACATTAAAATAGATTACAAAAAAGTTACTACAGATACCACACCAAAATTAGATGTTTACATTAAGATGAATTCTAAAAAACGCTACTCCATCTCTTTTGAAGGGCAGCTTACTTTTAGAGAAGGTTTTGGAGGTGGTGGTATCGTTGTATACAAAATAAAAAATCCGTTTAGAGGCTTGGAGCAATTAGAATTTAAAATTCGAGGTTTTGCCGAAAACGTAAAGAACGCTGCCACCAATGAATACATTATAGGTACTGATATTGGTCCGCAATTGTCAATTCGTATTCCCAGCCTGCTTTTCTTTCCAAAATTATCACAACAACTCATTAAAGGATCTTACCCTAAAACAACTGTATCTTCTTATTTCAACTACCAAAATCGCGAAGAATACCGCCGCTGGGTTTTTGGTTTAAGCAACACCTATGAACTCTCGGAAACAAAATATAAAGCGCATAAGTTTTCATTTCCCGACTGGAGTGCATCCTACATCGACAAAAGCTCTCCTATTTTAAATCAACTCAATACTTTGAGTCCGAGATTAGCCTTCTCCTTTAGAGATTACATCAATGCCGGCGTGAAATACTCTTATATCTATAATGAAAGTTTGAAAAAAGGAATAAAGCACCCACGAATGTTAATGGCCAATGCTAACCTTACTGGTGTTATTGGATCTTTATTAAGCACAACCAACATTGTGCAAAAAGACAGCACGGGAGCCATGCTTTTAGGTGGAGTGAGATATTCAAAATTTATTAAAACAGATGCAGATTTTAGAAAGTATTACAATTTTCACCATGAGCGTCAAATGATTTTTAGAAGCTATGCTGGTATTGCAGTTCCCTTTGGAAATGGAGACATAGCCGTTCCTTTCGATAAAATGTATTTCACTGGTGGAGCTAACGGAGTTAGAGGTTGGAAAATAAGAACATTGGGACCAGGCTCTTCTGTAGACTCGAACAATATCGATAAATTAGGCGAAATAAAAATTGAACTCAACGCCGAATACCGGTTTAAAATAAACAGCATGATTAAAGGTGCTTTATTTACCGATGCAGGAAATATTTGGCGCTTAGAAGACAAAGACGACAAAGCTGTTTTTCATTTCAACCGATTTTACAAAGAACTGGCTATTGCCGCTGGTGCTGGTTTGCGTTTCGATTTTGGCTTTTTGGTGGCTAGAATCGACTTGGGCTGGCCCATCAGAAAACCCTATCAATACGATGTAATCAGTTTTCATTTGAATGAGGCAGAATTCAATGTGGGTATAGGTTATCCATTTTAGGGGAAAGTTTAAAGTTATTTTCCTACATTTGCCTCCTTAAAATTTTATGTCAATAGAATCTGAAACTATGGTTTGGTTTAAAAGAGTTAAAGAAGGCATTAACACTCCTACCGAAGAAAAGAAGGAAACCCCTGAAGGCTTATGGTATCAGTGTGGCAAATGTGCTAAGGTGGTAACTACTGAAGAACACAAACAAACTCTTTGGGTTTGTTCGGGTTGCGGATACCACGAAAGAGTAAATTCTCCTGAATATTTCCACATCTTGTTCGACAACGACAAGTTCACTGAAATAGCACCCAACATGACTTCGGGTGACCCACTTAAATTTACAGATACTAAAAAATACACCGACAGGGTTAGAGACTCCATCAAGAAAACCGGAATGAACGATGCTGCTTCTGCTGCACACGGTAAAATTGATGGCCTAGACGCAGTTGTTGTAGCCATGAACTTTAACTTTATTGGTGGTTCAATGGGTTCTGTAGTAGGCGAAAAAATATCAAGAGCTATTGACCATTGCTTGAAATACAAAAAACCATTAATCATCATCTCTAAATCGGGTGGTGCACGTATGATGGAGGCAGCATTCTCATTAATGCAAATGGCTAAAACATCAGCAAAATTAACCCTATTAGCTAAAGCCCAATTACCTTATATTTCTTTAATGACCGACCCTACCACAGGTGGTGTAACGGCATCTTTTGCTATGTTAGGTGATGTAAATATTGCCGAACCTGGCGCATTGATTGGCTTTGCTGGTCCAAGAGTAGTTAAAGAAACCATCAAAAAAGATTTACCAAAAGGATTTCAAACTGCCGAGTTCGTATTAGATCAAGGTTTCCTCGATTTCATTGTAGAACGTAAAGATTTAAAAGCAAAAATTGCAAGAACAATAAGATTTTATCAAAACTAAAACAATAACAACATGAGCGCAACTGCTACACAAATCAAAACCGGCGTAGTTACCGGAGATGGAGTTCAACAACTTTTTCAATTGGCTAAAGCGAAAAAATTCGCTCTTCCTGCGGTAAACGTAACAGGAACCAACACTATCAATGCAGTAATGGAAACAGCTGTGGCAGTTAATGCTCCGGTGATTATTCAATTCTCTAATGGTGGTGCTATTTTCAATGCTGGTAAAGGTTTAAACAACGACGGACAACGTGCAGCTATTGCTGGTGCGGTTTCTGGCGCTCAACACGTTTGGGAAATGGCTAGCTTGTATGGTGCAACGGTTGTTTTACATACCGACCACTGTGCTAAAAAATTATTGCCTTGGATGGATGGTATGTTAACTGCTGGTGAGAAATTTTTCAAAGCGAATGGCGTACCTCTTTTCTCTTCTCACATGATTGACTTATCTGAAGAGCCATTGCACGAGAACATCGAAATATGCAAAACATATTTAGAGAGAATGAGCAAAATGGGAATGACTTTAGAAATCGAATTAGGTGTTACTGGTGGTGAAGAAGATGGTGTAGACAACTCTGATGTAGATAGCTCTAAATTATATACTCAACCCGAAGAAGTAGCTTACGCTTACGAAGAGTTGAAAAAAGTGAGCGATAAATTTACTATCGCTGCAGCCTTTGGTAACGTTCACGGTGTTTACAAACCAGGTAATGTTAAATTGACGCCGAAAATATTAGACAACTCTCAAAAATACATCGAGAAAAAATACAATACTGGCGCTAACCCAGTTGATTTCGTTTTCCACGGTGGTTCTGGTTCTTCTGTAGAAGAAATTCGTGAGGCTATCTCTTACGGTGCTATCAAAATGAATATCGATACAGATTTACAATGGGCTTTCTGGGCTGGTATTCGTGATTTCTACGAAGGCAAAAAAGGATATTTACAAGGACAAATTGGTAACCCTGAAGGTGAAGATGCTCCTAACAAGAAATATTATGATCCTCGTGTTTGGATGCGCAAAGCAGAAGAGTCTTTCAGCGCTAGATTGAAACAATCTTTCCAAGACTTGAACAACATCAATACGTTGTAATTTACTCAACAATAAAATTAAACCTCCGATTTTCATCGGAGGTTTTTTTATGCTCAATGAAAAAGGCGCTCGTCGGTTGACGAACGCCTTTTCTATTAGCTTAAGTTAAATGCTTACTGCAGCCTTATCTCATCAAAGTCACCGCCCCCATTTGTTTACCTTCTTTACCTGTAAATGAATCGGTGTACAACACTCTCCATACATACACATCTATCTGTGCATCTTGTAGATTGTTTGCGCGCTTTCCATTCCATGGCTCATATGGCGTTGTTGTTCTAAAAACAAGCTCGCCCCATCTGTTGAACACCATGAACTCATAGTTCGTGCACGTTTCACATTTATGGTTCGCTCCCATTGGGTAAAATAATTCATTTAAGCCATCTCCATTGGGAGAGAATGCATTGGGCGCATACATCGTAAAGATATCTTTGATTAATACATCTTTCGTAATCGTATCTGAACATACTGTATTCGATGCTGTTAATTTAACCTTGATATAATCGAAACCATGGGC
>CAMBXP010000076.1 GCA_945871895.1 Chryseobacterium gleum
TAGTAAAAATGTTGGTAGGCTTATATCAGCCCGAAGAAGGGATGATTTCTTGCAACGATAAAAATATGAAAGAGATCGACTTAACGGAACTGCGCAAACAGTTGGGTTTTGTGACACAAGACGCGCAATTGTTTTCGGGAACTATTAAAGATAATTTACTGTTTGTGAAGCCTGATGCGAGCGATGAAGAAATAAATGCAGTGCTGCAAAAATCAGCATGTCATAATTTATTAGCACGTGCCGAAAATGGCATTAATACTACTATTGGTGAAGGAGGTATAAAAGTATCGGGTGGCGAAAAGCAACGTTTGTCGATAGCTCGTGCATTATTGCGAAATCCAAAATTATTAATCTTTGATGAAGCTACATCAGCACTTGATTCTATCACCGAAGAAGAAATAACGCAAACCATTAGAAACATCTCAAACAAGCAAGATCAAATTACGGTTTTGATTGCGCATCGTTTATCAACCATCATGCATTCCGATAAAATTTATGTGTTAGAGCAAGGGCAAATTATTGAGCAAGGAAAACACGATGATTTACTGAAGGAAAAAGGCTTGTATTATGCCATGTGGAGGCAGCAAATAGGGGAGAGGAAATAGAAAAGAGGAAGGCGACAGACAAGTTTAATTAGACAAACAAACCATCTAATTTTTCTTTCAAATCACTTTTACTGATTGGTTTTTTCAAAAAATATTTAGCGCCTAAATGAAGTGCTTGGTTCTTTATAGAGCTTAAATCATCACCGCTAATCAATACAATTTTACTATTGATATTTTTTGTGCTTAATTCTTTTAAAACTTCCATGCCATCCATGTAGGGCATCATTTTATCTAAAGTGATAATATCGGGCAATAATTCCAAGGCCATTTTAATTCCTTCTTTTCCGTTTTCGGCTTCTCCAATAACGTTGAATCCCGATTGGGTTAACAAAGCTCTTATAATAGTTCTATCGAAACCTGCGTCATCTATAATTAAAGCACTTCGCATAATTTGGTTTTTTTTTTAGTGAGTACTAAAATATATTTTTTAGCTTGCACGTTGGCATTATCATTGGCTTATATTTTATAAAATTATACAACATGAAAAAAGTACTTTTTATTTCCTTTCTTTCCTTGTCAGCAGTTTTATCGGCACAAGTGAATTTAAACAAAGCTAAAACCGCAGTAAAAAAGGTAACTAAAACCGTTGCCACGCCGGCTTTGAGTGAGGCTGATATTATCAAAGGCTTAAAAGAAGCTTTGTCGAAAGGCTCAAATCAAGCAGCAACATTGGCCTCGGCAGCTGGCGGATTCAGCAACAACTCATTAATTAAAATTCCTTTTCCCCAGGATGCAAAAAAAATGGAAACCAAGTTGCGCGCAATAGGCATGGGTACCGAGGTGGATAAGTTTGAGAAAACCTTAAATGAAGCAGCTGAGTTAGCAAGTAAAGAAGTAGGTAATATTTTCTTAGATGCCATTAAAGGTATGACTGTAAAGGATGGGATGGGTATCTTAAAAGGTGCCGACAATGCTGCAACAGATTATTTGAACAAACAAACCTATCAGCAATTGTATGATAAGTTTAAACCTATCGCGATGAAAGCTTTGCAGCAAGTGCAAATTACTCGATATTGGAATCCTTTGATGACTAAATACAATAGTATTCCTTTAGTGGAGAAAGTGAATCCAGATTTGGAAGATTATACCACTAAAAAATGTATTGAAGGCTTGTTTAAATTGGTGGCTGCTGAAGAATTAAAAATCAGAAAAGACATTAATGCAAGAACAAGTGATTTATTGAAAAAAGTTTTTGCTGAAGCGGATAAGAGGTAAAACAGAAGTTTTAAAAGCAAAAAACTCCTTAGTTTAAAATCTAAGGAGTTTTTTGTTTTTAGTGGAAGCCCCCACAAGGGGTTTGTTTTTTCCGCCTGGAAAAGGAATAACTAAACCAGTACGTGCTCTGTATTTGATAGGAAGAAATGATTCTTGATTTAAAAAAGATTGATTGGGCTGCAATAAATGATACGCTGAAAATTCAATTTGATAATTATTTCCATAAAGCAAGGCAGCAGCAGAAAAACAGTGATATATCACCGAAACAGTAGGTAGTATTTCTCTACTGTTGATCATAAGAAGCACTATAGGCAGCATAAGCACCTTGAATGGCGGGCCATTGGTCTCTAATGTTTAAGTGGAGTCGACCACAAACATTTGTGCCTGCAAATGCCGGATTGAGGTAAATAGGATTAGCGTAAAACTGACTAATTGAGGGTCTTGTGCATTAAGCTTCATGCAAGTCAAAGTTATCGCACACCATGTAAATAGTTTGCTTTTCCTAAGCATTGTTTTTAATGACTAAATACGATGTAAACCTTCTTTCCTCTTACTTTTTGATGATGTATCTCATCGTTAATTGATGAGATGAAATCATTTCACTGGTTGAATTAGTGTTGAAAGGAACCGTTGATAAACCATAGCTGTAGGTTGCTCTAAAAGTACTGTTAGAGAATCCAACGCTAAACATCATTGCGTCTGCTGTAGAGAAGTGTGCTCCTGCCAATACTTTTTTGTATCGCACCATGTTGCACATCCATACTTTGTTGTATAAGCCCTGATTTCTGATGCTAACGCTAGGAGAGTAAATCCAAGGCGATTTAGCGTTTTTACGAATATCGGTACCCAATTGAGCTGTAATTTTCAAAGGGACTTTAACGGCTTGGTCGAACAACTCATTTTTATAGCTAGGAGAGAATAGGTTGTCTACTGCGAATCCAGCATAGAAAACGTCGTGATTTAGCAAGAAACCAGCACCAAAGCTATTTACTATTAAATTACTTGAAGGTGTGTTTTCAGGCAGAATAGCAGATGAAGCCAATAGAGTTCCGGTGCGCGGATCGATGAAGTCTCCTGTGCCAACCGAGCTCCAGTTGATCGTTCTGTTGGTTAAACCGTATTTAACAGATGGTTCAATACTGATATTACCTACTTTTATTTTAGGTGAATACACCAAAGTAATTCCGTTCGCTGCATATTTGTTTCCTCCCATGATGTCAGAAGAAAGCACTAAACCCAATCCTCCCTTAACTTGCGGTGCGTAGGCATCTATCGATACGGCATTGGTGATAAAGCTAGCAGAACCCAATTCTGGCCATTCCCATCTGCTTACAGATTTCAATCTAATACCATTGGCATTTCCAGTAAAAGAAGGGTTTTCTTGTATTGGGGCAACACCACCATAAATAACAAAAGGGTCATTTAAATTAATCAATTCAAAAGAGCCTGGCTTATTGTTCATTTCATCTTGTTTTTTAGATGAAAAATTAGCATCAATGGCATTTACGATAGAGTGATTGAATACCGACCATCCCTTAATATTTGTATTAATTTCTTGCAGTTTGCTATCGTCTTCAACCAACGAAGAAACGTTTGTTGGATCTTGCTCAGTGTTGTTATTTGTTGCAAAAGGATTGCTTATGGAATATGAACTTGAATTTTTAATTCGGTGAGTATCTTTAGTATGATTTTTAGGTGCCGACGGATTGATTGTTACAGCGTTATTATTATTGATGTTGTTATTGTTATTGTTATTGTTATTGTTATTGTTATTGTTATTGTTGTCGTTTACTTCTGCATTGTTTTTTTCCTCTTTAACTATTGTGTTAACAGTAGGCGCATCTTCTTTAATGAGCATGCCTTTAGATGATTTTTCACCGCTGTTGTTGTTTGTGTTGTTATCGTTGTTGGCTAAAGCTTTCTCTTTTTTGCCGCTGAATTCGAAGTATACAGCATAGCTTAAGAAAGACAATAATATCAATAACAAAGAGCTCAATCCCCATTTGAACCAAGGCGTTTTGCCCGATTCTTCGTTGGCCAAAAGAGCATCTACATTTTTAAATTGCAGGTTTTCGTCTTGAATGAAGCTACTTTCCCACGCATCAAAATCTTTTTGAAACGAAGGATTTTCGCCGATGAATTTCTCCACCTGCAATTTATCTTGCACAGATAAATTGCCTTCGAAATAATCGAAAAGCACTTCGTCAATATTGCTTTTACTAATGTTCATATCAAATTATTAATATCTTTTATCTGATCTTTCATTTTTTGTCGGGCCCTAAACAAATACACTTTAACCTGCGATTCATTCAGTTTCAACATTTCACCAATTTCTTCATAACTGTATCCTTCTAGGTCACGCAACAGCAAAATCGATTTTTGTAATTCTGGCAAAGTATTGATGTACTTGTTAATGATTTCCTTCAATTCAAAACTTTGGTTGTCGTTGCTTTCTGCCATTGGTTCGGCATAAGGCGTGGTTTCCATCGACTGCATTCTGCTACTTTTTTTTACGAAGTTGATGAGTGCATTGTGCGCGGTGGTGAACAACCATGATTTTGCTTTATCGGTTTCAACACTTTCTCTATTTTGCCATAATTTTAAGAACGAGTCTTGTACAATATCGTTTGCATCGTCTTCATCGCGAAGAGATTTATAAACGTATCCGTAGAGCCTATGGCTAAGGGAGCGCACAACCGTATTGTATTCCTGTGTTGTCAATTACCTTCCTGATGTTACCCTTGTTTCACAGCCTTGCAGCTAGAACAATTTAAAACAATTAAATGTTACAGCCCCTTCTAAAAAAAAGAAGAGGCTGCGGTAAATATAAGTAATTGAAGTGAAGTTTATTTCACGATTCCCTCAATTCTAGTAAGGGCAGAGGCACAAAACCATCCTTGAACAAGCGGACCATTACCGCTGGTTTTAATGATGTTGGTTCTTACGTTTGCTGTGGGGGTGGCAAATAATCCTTGATTGTTTATTTGGCTTGATACTTCAGAGAAATAGTCCCAAGTGTCTCTGGTTATCGACCACAATTCAACTTTTACTTTATTTCCCAGTTGGTAGGGTTCGCCATTGCGATTGATTGCCGATCGGGTAGGTCTAATGAACAAAGCGCCATCATAGCCTGGATAAAACTGTCCCCCATTCACCGAAACTTTAAGGTCACTCGATTTGTTAAATAGCGTGTCATTTCTGTACGTTTTAATGCGGTAGAAATCAAACTGACCAGCTGGGTCGTTAGCGTAAAACTCGGCAGTATAGCCGTCGGGATTACCTTGAAAATCTTTGTTTTCAAAGAATTTAATGCTATCCAATGCAGGTGCTACATTCACAAAAGAGGAGGCTTCGTAGGTAGATCCTAAGAAATCTATTTGCAATTTATACCCATTGCCGGTTGTACAGATACTATCCCCTGGAGATATATTCCACGAATACACGCCACTATTATTAATGTCAAAGAAATGAAAGGTGTCTCCAGCAGCACTTATAACATTAACCAATGCTCCAATTGCAGGTTTGGCGTCACCGTTTTCGAAGTAAGGCTGACTGTATTTTAGTATTATTTGCTGCTCAGTAGTATCGTTATTGATAAAAGCATCTACCACTAGCAATGGCTCTTCTTTATCTACCTCAACATCAATTACTTTCTCACATGAGCTTAGTAGCAATGTTGCGCCTAGTATGATTAGTAAGTTTTTCATAGTTAAAATTTAAAATTTAAAATTGTAGGATACTGATGGAATCACAGTACTTATTATAGTGTATTGAACAGCTTCCGTTTTTTTAGGGTCTTCGGCATTTGTTCTAAAGTAAATGGTAAAGGCATTTTTTCTAGCGTAAACGTTATACACAGAAACCACCCACTCTCCATACCATTTTCTGTTTTCTTTGAATTTTGGTTTGAAGGTTACCGACAAGTCGACACGATGGTATGGTGTTATTCTGTAGTTGTTTCTAGCATCATTCTCAATATGCGCGTAGTTTAAGCCTTGCACGCTAATTTTACTGTTTGGAAAAGTAGAAGGGGCACCTGTTGTAAATACGAAGTTTGCACCAAGTTCAATTCGTTTCGTTAGATTGTAGGAAGCAATAACATTAAGGTTGTGCGTTTTATCGAAACGAGCAGGATACCAATTGTTTTGATTGAGGCTTTCTGTTTGTCTTTCAGAGCGAGAGAAGGTGTAACTAACCCAACCCGTTAATCTTCCTTCGTTTTTACGTGCAAAAAGTTCTACACCATAAGAGCGGCCAAGTCCAGCCAGCAACTGGCCTTCGTACGTTTCGTTTAGAAGTAAGCTGGCGTTTTGGATGTATTCCAATTGATTGGTCATCGTTTTGTAATACACTTCTACCGATGTTTCAATGATGGATTTAGTACCTATGTTTCTAAAATAGCCCGCCGCCACTTGATTGGCTATTTGCGGTGCAATGTTATTGGTGCTTAAAGTCCACATGTCTAAAGGAGTTGAAGCTGCTGTGTTGGAAAGAAGATGTATGTATTGTGCCATCCTGTTGTAAGATGCTTTTACAGAACTTTTGTCGTTTACGTCGTATTTAAGAGAAAACCGTGGCTCTGGATTGTAATATTGTTTAATAATTTCGCCTACTTTATGATCGGCGATACTCACTAGTTCTTTTTCTGCACCTATTGCAGTATCTCTATAATTGTAGCTTTTACCAGAACCTATAAATTGGTAGCCCGAGAATCTTATTCCATAAGATACGATAATGTTGCTTCCTATTTTTTGTTCATTTTCAATATATGCAGCAGTTTCTACTGCATTTTTATCAGCCAAAGCGATTGAACTTTTTTGACCGCCAGAAGAAAATTCGGCTGTACCTGGTTTCAAATCATATAAGATACTTTGAGCACCGAAGCGAACGGTGTTTTTTGTGTTAGGATACCATGTGAATTCAGGTTTAATGGAGTAGTTGATGATATTTGATTTCCAGTTGAACCCGTCGCTAGCGCCGTCTGCTATGGCGCTACCTAAGTTGTAGTCGTAATTGCTGTAATAGGCGGTGGTATTCAAAAATATTTTTTCATTGATCAAATGATTCCAGCGCAATGTAGTAGTGGAGTTCCCCCAATTAAATCCAAAAGTAGCTGATCCAAAAACATCTCTACCAAAGTAACCCGAAATGAAAACTTTGTTTCTGTTATTGATATCCCAATTGGCTTTAGCGGTTAGGTCGTAGAAATAGAATTTGGCATCTTTTAGATCTCCTTTTCTAAAGGGTTTTGATAAAACGTCGATATAAGAACGACGGCCAGCCACAATAAACGAAGCTTTCTTTTTAGTGAAAGGTATAGGTCCTTCCAAGGTAAGTCGGCTAAAAATAACCCCAACACCACCAGAACCCGTGAATTTATTTTTGTTACCTTCTTTCATTCTAACATCTAATACAGAAGAGGCTCTTCCACCATACTGAGCATTAATTCCTCCCTTAATTAATTTCACACTTTTAACGGCATCGGGATTAAAAACGGAGAAGAAACCAAACAAGTGAGAAGAGTTAAAAACGGGAGCTTCATCCAGCAAAATCAAATTTTGATCGATATTACCGCCTCTAACATTGAAACCACTAGCGCCTTCCCCCACAGTAGATACGCCGGGCAAGGTTTGAATGGTTCTTATAACATCTGGTTCTCCAAGCAAGGCAGGCATTTTAGTAATTGATTTGATGTCCATTTGAATGGTACTCATTTCTATTTTTTTCACATTGTCACTTTTTCTTTTGGCGCTAATTTTTACCTCTGTAAGTTCGGTAGGCTTGGGAACTACATTAAAATCAATTTTAGTGTTTTGATCTAAAGTGATTGTTTTTTCAATGGTTTCCATCCCCACATAAGAAATCACCAAATTGTAAGTTCCTTTTGGAAGTGTGATAGAGAAAAAACCGTATTCGTTAGAGGTGGTGCCTAAACCATTTTCTTTAACCTGAACATTGGCACCATTGATTAATTCTTGGTTTTCGTTGTTTTTTACGTAGCCACTTATGGTGAATTTTTCTTGCGCAAAAGAGGCGAAGGAACTACATAGGATGGCCAATAGAAAGATGTATTTTTTCATGTTGTAAGATTTCTGCTGCGAAAATATGCTTAAAAGAGAGAGCTAACAAGTTTAAATAGGTGAACGAACAAAAAGAATAGGTGAAATGCTTGAGTACTGAGTTTAATAACTTGTTAAAAAATATATACACTTAGTAGGTCGTTAGCCCACTATTAATTCTACTTTTAACGAAACTTAATTGCTATGGAAGAAACTAAAGAAAAGAAAAACAAATTGGTTCCAATTTTAATTGGAGTAATAGCGCTATTGCTGGGAAGCATTGGCTTTTTATTGTTCAACAACAAAGAAGTAGTGGAAGAGAAAGATTTCACTATTAGTGAAGTGGTGAAGGAGCGCGATTCGGTGACCGTAATTTACAATGAAGTATCTGCAGAATCGGCGAGATTGAAAGGCGACAACGAAAAGCTAAATACTGTTTTAGACGAGCGCAACAAAGAAGTGGAGGCGAGTAAAGCTAGAATTGATGAGTTTATGAGAACCATCAAAGATAAAGATAAGTTGATTGCTGCCATCAAAAAAGAAAGAGAGTTGATGCGCAAAAAGAATGCTCAATACGAAGAGCAAATCGATCAATTGTTGCTAGAGAACAAAGAATTAACAGCTAAAAAAGCACAATTAGAAGAAGAGCTTACTGTGGTTTCTAAAGACAGAGACAACTTTAAGAATAAAGCCGAAATTGGTGCGAAATTAAAAGCCGAATACGTCCAAATTAAAGCACTTCGCGATAGAATGATGGGCGATGGAATGAAAGAAACGGGGATGGCTAAAAGAACCAAAAAGTTAGATGTTAGCTTTAGCGTTTTGAAAAATGAAATTGCTGTTAATGGTCCGAGAACAGTTTACCTTCGCGTTGTTACTCCAACCGGATTAGTAATGGGAAATGCAGCATCGGGTTCAGGTAAATTTATTGATCCTGAGAAGAAGAATGAAGTTATGTTTTCTTCTAAAAAAGAATTCACTTATACTGGTAGTCAGCAAGACGATATTCACTTAGAATACGAAGAGCCAAATGTTAAAACTTTTCCTGAAGGAGAATACACTATTGAGATATACATCGATAAGATGCTGGCATCGCAAACAAAAGTTGCATTGAAATAAAACCTAAACCCTTCCGTCAGCCGACGGAGGGGTTTTTTCATTATGCTGGAAGTTAAAAATATATCATTTTCATATCCCGAAAAACCAGTTTTAAAGAACATTTCTTTCGAACTTAAGAAAGGGAAAATTCTGGGCTTACTTGGTAGAACTGGTGTGGGTAAATCAACCTTGCTTAGAATTATAAAAGGCTTGGCAGACCCCGCCAAAGGAGAGGTTTTCTTTAAAGGAGAAAAGGTGTTTGGTCCGAAAAACCGATTGGTACCCGGCCACCCCGGAATAGAATTGGTGCATCAAGATTTTCAGTTGTTTGAGAAGATTAATATTTACGATAACATCAAACATCTATTGATAAAATACGATGTGAAATATCAAGAGAAAAGAACTGCCGAAATTTTGAAAATTTGTCACCTAACTAAATTTAAAAATAGATTTCCGCGCGAGCTTTCGGGCGGACAACAGCAACAAATTGCCATTGCTAGAGCATTGGCCATCGAACCCGAATTAATTCTACTCGATGAACCATTTAGTCACCTCGATAACATCTCGAAAAGAGAGGTAAAAGAGGTGGTGCTCAACATCAAAAAAGAACTCAATACCTCTTTCATTTTTGTAACGCACGATCATCACGAAGCTTTGGCTTTGAGTGATGAATTAATTGTTATTGATAAAGGTAAGATTGTGCAACACGGAAAGACGAAAAGTGTTTTTGCTAAGCCGGCAAATGAGACGGTGGCTGGGTTGCTGGGGGTGTTTTGATCTCTGCCTAGATTTTACACTCAGTTCGTCGTTGAGAGATTACTAACATTTATTTAATGTAGATTATGGTTATAGGGAAAATAATATTGAGCAAAGAAGTGTTTTTTTTATTGTTTGCGGCGTTGTTTATTTGCAATGCATGCTCTTCCACACCTTTTGAAATTACTAAAGAAATCGAAGGGGAGTATTCATTTGTCTATCCAACTGGACAAGTAGAGATTTTAAAAATAAATTTAGATTCATCGTACTCGAAAGTTGTGTATTTGAATGAATCTAGTTACAAAGAAAAAAGGGATACTCTGGTTTTTAATAAAAGTACTTGGCATTTAAATGGAATGAAAATAAGATTTGAAAATTGGATAATGTGCAATGATTATCTGAAGCCGAATAGTTTTTTAAAAGAGCCCTATCAGACAAATTTAATTGACATTTTTTGGGAAGAATCAAAAGATAATTATCCAGCTAATTTTTTATTACTTGATGAGCCATATTATGAATTCAAAAAAGTGAAATAGATTCAAATCTCATTACCACTGATGCTTTGAACCCTATTTATTCTTTACCCAGTTCGTCATTGCGAAAATTTTGTACCCAAAATTAAAGCAATCTCATCATTAATAGATGAGATTTTTAAATTTGGCTTTATTCATATACTAAAGTTGTTGGTGTAAAAGGTTGTGATGAGATTGCTTTAATTTTGGGTACAAAATTTTCGCAAGGACGCATTGGGTATATAATTCGTGATATGCCGAACATTTACCGAATTGTAATTTGAAAGTTTAATGAGCATCCCTTTTTAATAGGTTTTTACGGCACTCCATCCTAAAATCTCCCCATCCTAAAAATCCTAATCCCGACAATTTCCACTCTCTACTATCTTTAACCTATCGATATAATAGACATTCTGTGTTTTAGTAATATCAGTTCTTTCAAAGCTTTCTCTTTTCCCTATTTCCCTAAATCTTCACTAAACAGTCGGATTGTACATCCTCTTTTCGTAAATTTGCGCCTCATTAAAAGAGGGCATGAGTAAAAGCGTAAACATAGAAGACATTATTTCCATCTCCATTGAGGCGGGTGAGGCGATTATGCAAGTGTATGCCGATGAAAGTAGGTTTGCGCAAGTTGATTTTAAAGCCGATGATTCTCCGCTTACCGCTGCCGATACTTTGGCAAATGGAATTATTGTAGAAAAGTTGAATGCTTTGTATCCCGAAATTCCTGTTATTTCTGAAGAAATTGAGTCGATGCCTTTTGAAGAAAGAAAAAACTGGACTAGCTTTTTCCTTGTTGATCCTTTAGATGGTACCAAAGAATTCATCAAAAGAAATGGTGAGTTTACCGTGAATATCGCTTTGATAGAAAATGGAATTCCTGTGTTGGGTGTTATCTATGTTCCAGTTAAAAAAGAGGTGTATGCTGGTGAAGTTGGTAAAGGATCTTTTAAAGAAGTGGAGGGAGTGAGAGTAATTTTAGGTGCTGTTTGCGATAAAGAAATTAAAACGGCTGTGGGCAGTCGTTCTCATGAAAGTGACGAAGAGAAAGTGGTGCTGGATAGATTCTCTGTAAAAGATAAAATTTCGATAGGAAGCTCGCTTAAGTTTTGTTTGATAGCCGAAGGAAGTGCGCATGTTTATTACCGTTTCGGACCAACCATGGAATGGGATGTGGCAGCCGGACACGCTATTTTGCGCGCTGCAGGTGGCGAGGTTTTTAAGGGCGACCAAATGAAAGAAGTGTTTACTTACAATAAACACGATTTGAGAAACGGAAGTTTCTTGTGCCTTGGAAAAAATTATTTATCAGTTCAGAACATTGAACATTAAACATTGAACATTGAACAATAATATACATTCTATAAAGCACACCTTGCTTCAAAAAGCCGATAAAGAAAAGCTTTTGAAGCAACGCGGTATTGTTTTGTGGATGACGGGTTTGAGCGGCAGTGGTAAAAGTACTTTGGCTCGCGCCTTAGAGTTTGATTTGTTTGAAAAAGGATACACCACCAAGTTGTTGGATGGCGATAATTTAAGAACTGGATTGAACAACAATCTTGGTTTTACAGAAGCCGACAGAATGGAAAATATTCGGCGCGCTGCTGAAGTAGCAAAATTGTTTTTAGAAAATGGCGAAGTGGTGATTTGCTCTTTTGTGAGTCCGACTGACGAAATTCGCGCTCTTGCAAAATCAATCATTGGTGAGCAAGATTATTTTGATGTGTATGTCAACGCTTCTTTTGAAGAGTGCGCCAAACGCGATGTTAAAGGTTTATACAAAAAAGCGTTGAATGGAGAAATTAAAAACTTCACCGGTTTAGATGCTCCTTTTGATGCACCTAGAAATCCGTTTATAGAAATTAAAACAGCCGATGAAGATTTCGACATCAGCAGAAATAAATTATTGACTAAAGTATTGGAAGTAATTAAGAATTAGTTCAATGTTCAAAGTTCAATGTTCGTAAGACTTTCGGCGGATTTAAAGTTAGCTAACATTGAACCTTGAACATTAAACATTGAACACTAAAAAATATGAGCTACAATTTAAATCACTTAGAACAATTGGAGTCGGAAGCGATTTTCATCTTTCGCGAAGCAGTTGAACAGTTTGAGAATCCGGTGATTCTTTTTTCTGGAGGTAAAGATTCTATCACTTTGGTGCACTTGGCATACAAAGCTTTCTTTCCTGCGAAGATTCCTTTTCCGTTGTTGCATATTGATACCGGACACAATTTTCCGGAAACTTTAGTTTTTAGAGATGAGTTGGCTAAGCGCTACAATGTGAAATTGGATATTGGTTATGTGCAAGATTCAATTGATAGAGGCACAGCGGTAGAAGAAAAAGGATTGAATCCGAGTAGAAATACTTTGCAATCGATTACCCTTTTGGAAAAATTAGAAGAAGGTAAATACGATGCTGCTTTTGGCGGTGGTAGAAGAGATGAGGAGAAGGCTCGTGCTAAAGAAAGATTTTTTTCACATCGTGATGAATTCGGACAATGGGATCCTAAAAATCAGCGGCCGGAATTATGGAATTTATTCAACGGTAAAAAAGCTCCTGGCGAATCATTTAGAGTATTCCCAATTTCAAACTGGACCGAGATGGACGTTTGGCAGTACATCAAAAAAGAAAATATTGCCTTGCCAAGCATCTACTTCGCACATGATAGAAGTATTGTAAATAGAGGTGGAGTGTTGTTGGCAGAATCTCCTTACAACACTTTGTTGCCGGGTGAAAAATATGAGCAAATGCACATTAGATATAGAACTTTAGGATGTATGACTATTACTGGAGCAATCTTCTCTGATGCCAATGATTTAGATAAAGTAATTGAGGAAGTTGCCGCTGCGCGTTCTACAGAGCGTGGTAACAGAGCCGATGACAAACGTTCGGAAGCTGCAATGGAAGACAGAAAAAAACAAGGATATTTTTAAAAATTTGTTCAATGTTCAAAGTTCGTCCGAATTTCTGCGGATTTAAAGTTAGCTAACATTGAACCTTGAACATTAAACATTGAACTCTATAAATTATGAATGGATATTTAGATATGGACCTACTTCGCTTCACCACTGCGGGAAGCGTTGACGATGGTAAAAGTACTTTGATTGGTAGATTGATGTACGATACAAAATCGATTTTTGAAGATCAGCTAGAAGCCATAGAACGTTCAAGCGAAAAACGTGGCGACGAAACAGTGAACTTGGCTTTATTAACCGATGGTTTGAAAGCCGAGCGTGAACAAGGAATTACCATTGATGTGGCTTATCGCTATTTCGCTACACCAAAAAGAAAATTCATTATTGCTGATACTCCCGGACACATTCAGTACACGCGTAACATGGTGACAGGTGCGTCAACGGCGAACTTGGCGATTATCTTAATTGATGCTAGAAATGGTATCATCGAGCAAACATCTCGGCATACTTTCATTGCATCTATGCTCGGGATTAAGCATATTGTAGTGTGCGTGAACAAAATGGATTTGGTTGATTTTAGTGAAGAAGTTTTCGCTAACATCAAAACGAAATACCAAGAGTTTTCATCAACTTTAAACTTGCCCGATATTCAATACATTCCAATTAGCGCTTTGAAAGGTGATAATGTGGTAGATGCTTCAAAAAACATGGATTGGTACGCGGGTAAAACTTTGTTGCAAACTTTGGAGACGGTGCAAATCGTATCCGACTTTAACTTCGAAGATGCGCGTTTTCCGGGGCAAAGAGTAATTCGTCCGCAATCTGCCCAAT
>CAMBXP010000077.1 GCA_945871895.1 Chryseobacterium gleum
AAGTCGTCTTTGCGTAAATCGAATCCGCTTAGTAAATCTAGACTGATCACCTCTTCTCCTTTCGATAAAAGATACGTGCACAAATGAGAACCTATCATTCCCGAACCACCTAACACTAAATTTTTCTTTACCGACATATTTTTTGTTGAAGGTTCAAAAATAGAAGAATCCTGCTAATTTTTAGCCTTTTTGGAAATCTTCACATCATATAAGTACAAATCGTTGTTGAAGCGAAGGGATTTGAATTGTTTTTTGGTGAGGATGAGTTCAGAAAAATTTACTTGAATGCATTCCATATGATAATTGCTATTTGGACAAACAACCATGAAATGAAACTCATCCCAAAATTTTCCATTATTCATAGAATATTTCACATCACGTTTTAATCTTTCATTTGGGAAAGTTGCTACTAGTTTATATTTCCGAAATCTACTACTGTATTGAATTTCAATTTCCGGTAATTTTTGCCCCTTTAGATAAGTATCGAAAAAATAAGTCATGCTCAACCCTAATTTTTCGCACATATATTTCTCAATCACCTCAGTCGTCACCTGCTTCATCTTAAACTCCCCCTGTATCCCCTTCAAACAAGCAAAAAACAACGAATCATTATTCACCACATTTCTAATGGTATGCAGCATCCACGCACCTTTAGGATACATATCACCGCTTCCTTCGCTGTTAACGCCGCAAGTACCGATGATTGGAGCATCGTTATCAATGTTTCTTTTTAAAAATTGCATGTAATCCATGTACGCTTGGTGGCCATGCATTTTCTCTACATACAATGCTTCGGTATAAGTAGCAAAACTTTCGTGAATCCATAAGTCGGCTAAGTCACTTACACTTACAGAATTTCCCCAGTATTCATGTGCAGTTTCGTGAATGATGATGTAATCGAAATCAATTCCTTGTTTGAATAAAGCGCTGTCTAATTGTCCGCGATACCCTGGCAAATATCTATTGCCGTATGCAATAGCCCCTTGATGTTCCATACCTAAATAAGGAGTTTCCACTAATGCATAACCATCGTTCCAAAAAGGATAACGACCATACAAGTCTTCGTAAATTTTAAGCATGGGTTTTACTTGCTTAAACTGAACTTTTGCTTTTTCAAGATTGTAAGGAAGAACATAGTAATCGCAAGGCATGCTGTCATTTCCAGAGACATAATACTCCCTGAAATGAACATAATCGCCAATATTTAAAGTGACATTGTAGTTGTTGATGGGATAAGAAACTTTCCATTGAAAAGTATTTTGATGCTGCCATTCTAGATTACCATTGCTAATACATTGTAACCCTTCAGGCACTGTATAAGTGATTCTCATACTATCTGGTTCATCAGAAAGATGATCTTTATTAGGCCACCACAAACTTGCCCCAGCACCTTCACAAGCCACACCCATACACAGATTTCCGTTTTTATCTTTAGTCCAAACAAATCCTCCATCCCATGGAGCTTTCTTAGC
This sequence comes from Chryseobacterium gleum, assembly GCA_945871895.1. Classification (GTDB taxonomy): domain Bacteria; phylum Bacteroidota; class Bacteroidia; order Flavobacteriales_C; genus JAHEZL01. The sequence continues at coordinate 1,473 of CAMBXP010000077.1, forward strand.
AATTTGAGGTGAGCCATGATAATACACTCTAATTTTTTCTTGATAGCCTTTTAAGATGGTTCCAGGAAAATCAATGAAAACAGCATTAAAAGAGCGCTTGTAATCCAAATGAAATTTTCTAAATACAATAGAGTCGATTTGCATGTTGGCAAACAAATCCAATTGAATTCTATCTACATCATCTACTGCAGAGAAATGAATCTCATTGTAGCCTTCAATACTTTTAGTAGCCGTATCTACAGCAATATTTAAGTGATAATAATGAACATCGAAACAAGTTCTTTCGGGACGCAAGCTACCACGCAAAGTATCGGCAAGGGTGAATTGAGCTTGAGTAAATAAGGGAAGAAGGAAGAGAATGACTAAAACCTTTTTCAATGGGCGGGATTTAAAAAAGATTGTCCCGCCGGTTGGGGCAGGACAATACTTATATATTCTTTGCTTGAATTACTTTTTCAAAAAACCACCTTCTTTAGCTTCTTTCATCGCTACAGTGATTCCTTTTTTGTCGATTAACTTCAAACCAGCTGAAGAAACTTTCAATACAACCCAAGACTTATCTTCAGGAATGAAGAATTTTTTCTCGAACAAGTTCGGGTAAAATTTTCTTCTAGTTTTATTGTGAGCGTGAGAAACGTTGTTTCCTGACATCACTTTTTTTCCTGTAATTTGACAAACTTTTGACATGACTCGATTTTTTAAGGACGGCAAAGATGAGATATTTTTTTTAAACATCAAAACTTTAATAAAATATTTTCATCTACCTTTAACTCATGCCGCGTAAATCATCATCTAAATTACACGAACTAATTCAATCGCTCACCAAGAGCGAAAAGCGCTATTATAAGCTACACGCTTCTTTTGTCATGAAGAATTCAGAAGAAAATCAATACTTGCGCCTATTCGATATCTTGGAAAGAGCCAAGGTTTATGATGAAGTGAAAGTAATGAAGGAGCTAAAAGACGTAAAGGAGTACTTTGTGATTAAGAATGTGCTGTATAGTAGCATTTTAAAAAGCTTGGCCGGACTCTACGCAGAAAAGAGCTCGCGTATGTTTACTAGAAGCAAATTGAACGAAATTGATATTCTTTTTAGAAAGGGTTTATATAAGCAAGGACACAAGCTCATCGATCAAACCAAGAAAAAAGCCGAACAAAACGAACAGTTTGAAACCCTGCTGCAGCTCATTAATATGGAGCAAAAACTTTTGGTATCGGCCATGGCCTTTAAAAGTTTGAAATCTTATAAGGAAAGAATTAAGGTGTTGATGGATGAAACCAAAAACGTTTTAAATACCATTGAAAACATCAAAGAATACGATACACTTCTGCTTCCCATTGCTCGTTTGCACTTTGAAGGCGCTCAGTTTCAGCAAAAAAAAGATTTACATTACTTAGAAGAGTTGATGAAAAACGATTTGCTTTCTTCTGAGCAAAAAACGCTTTCATTGCGCGCCCGACTCAACTTCTACTATATATGGGGTATGTACCATAAATTGCTATTTCAGAAAGACAAAGCTCTACCCTTCTTTGAAAAAAGACTCAAGCTTTTTGAAAATGTAGATGTTTTCATGCAAGAAATGTTTTCTGATTATTTGTTTACACTTCAGTTTACAGCAGAGCTAGCCGAAGAAACCAACAAAAGAGAGTTGTGTGAAAAGCTACTTACTCAGCTTCAAAAACTGTATTTGGCCCACGAAGAATTTGCGCCCGAACACCAGTCGAACTTATTTGTTTATTATTTCTTAGCCAAATTCGAAAACCTTAAGTTTCACAATCGTTTTCAAGAAATTATTCCCTTCGAAGAAGAAATTTTTGAAGGCATTGAGAAGTACAAAGCACAAATAAACATAGGATTACAGCAAGAGCTTTTCTACTATATAGCCTATGCCTACTTCGCCGTGGGTAAATTCAAGCAAGCTGAAAAAGTATTGCAAAGTATTTTAAACAATAAGTCAACAGGAGTTAAATCGGATATCTTTAATATTTCCAACATCCTATATCTATTGTGTTTGTATGAAAATGGCAATCATGAAGCGGTTAAAAACACGGCCAAAGTTTGGATGAAATCACTCGACAAAGAAAATGTATACTTTGAAATTGATTCTGAAATCATTCAGCTTTTATTGCGTTTGATTCGCTCAGAAAAAAAACAAGCCAAAAGTCATTTCTACGATTTTCGAGATTTTTTAATGAGTCGCCAGTTCGATATGCAACAACTTAAACTTTACAAATATTTTGATGCAAGCAGCTGGCTAGAAGGAAAAATTCATGGAAAAACTATCTTTGAACAAAACCAACCTTAAGCTATGCGCATCATTATTCTTTGTTTCTTTCTATTGTCTTTAGGCACTTTATCAGCACAAAAAAAACAAAACAATGCCGATTCTTTGGCTTTTGCTTTCGCTATGAAAATAGGCGATTACGCTTCGGCTATTGATGCTCAATACCGAGTCATATCTAAAGACCCCAACAACCTTTCGAAAATATTCACTTTGGCCGAATTGTATTTCGATACTCAGCAATTCAGCTTATGCATCAATACTTGCTACTGGGCACTAGAGAAAAATAGCAAGCACAAAAAAAGTTGGCAAATGCTAGCCGTGTGCTATCAAAGAGAAAAAAACAATACTGGCGCTCTGTTGGCTTACAACAAATTAGATTCTATGTACCCAGATGCCTACAATAAATACCAGAAAGCAACACTTTTGTTTGAAAAGAAACGCGACCAAGAAGCACTCAATGAATTGCAAAAAATCATTAACGATAGCACCACTAGCAATAGAATCATCACCGTTACCTACCAAAACGAACAAAAAACACCCGACGAACAAAGCGTTTCGCTGCAAGCCGCCGCATACAATATGGCAGGCTATATTCTCATGAATCATAATGAAAAAGACAAGGCACTTTTTCTTTTACAAAAAGCGATTGAAATTTCTCCAGATTTTAAGCTGGCCATCGGAAATATGAATAACTTAAAAAAACCTTAACACCTTTTTGTAAAATAGTATTTTAACATAGATATTGAAAGCTCCCACTTCAATTTTTATTAATTTGCGAAATTTGCTACTCTTCTCTACTCTTAGTGCTATCGGAAGTATTCAAGCGCAGTTAGGAATCGGCGACACATCACCATCAGAAATTTTAGATTTAGAATCGATTCCAGCACTTCTGGGTGAAAACAAATTCTATATTTCCATGAATGATTTCACATCGGGGAGATACTACATTGTACTTATCGACCCTCTAAACAAACAAATTTCGACTTCCTACATCAAAGAAAATTGAGGGCTTCACTCACTTTTTAGAAAAAAATGCAGCAGCACAGCACTTCAATGTTAAAAACTACACAACAACCATAATAGCGCATTTTTTAAGTTTGCTCCACTAACTAAACAAAAATGCGTTTATACATATTTACAGTGCTGTTCGCAGCATTCAGTGTTTTGCATGCAAAGCAATTTGAAACCAGGCAATCTGGAAATTGGACTAACTCATCAACTTGGAAAAACGGAACCATTCCAATTCAAAACGATAGTGTAGTGATTCTAGCAAATCATACCATTAACATCAATAAAGATTCTATTGTATTAAAACACTTGCAGCTAAAAGGCAACATTCAATTCACCAATGCCTATCTTTTAAAATCAAAAGTGGTAGAATGTGAAAACGCTATTTCAATATCGAGCAATTACTTTATGGGTACTCTATACATAGACTCATTGTTTGATGTAAAAAGCGCATGCGAAATAGCAAATGTCCATTTAATAAGCAAGGGATTAAGCAGTATATCGGGCACCTTACTATTGAACTCTGAAACAGGTAAAAAAGAATTTGAAAACATTTACATCAAAAATGGAGGTAAATGGAACAACAACAACAATGGCGACCCAAAAATATCTGGAGATGTCATCAACAACGGAACATTTATTTCTTGTAAAAATACAGGTTGCACCTATCACTTTTGCAACACCATCAATTTCTCGGGAGACTCTACAACATATATCACTAGAATGAATTGCGCACCATCCACTTCCATTGTGAATTCAGGTATATTGCATGTGCTGCTTTCTATTGATGGCAATCCCATTCTTACCAATAAAAAAACACTCACTTTATCGCTCTCTCCACTTACTTTTCATGTCGCACAATTCAATACAAACGCAAATAACAACACTGTTGTTTATGCCGACACCAATGAACAAGAAATCTTTATCCCTAGCAACGGATATTATGAAAATTTGCTGCTCAAAAATGGCCGAAAAATACTTTCTCAAAACCTAACGATTAAACAAAATCTCGAGCTAAAAGACAGTGCTGTTTTAGCACAACAAACTTTTGCAATTAAAGGCATGAATAGCGCTATACTAAGCATCGACTCCACCTCTACTTTATGCATCGGATCTAACGACTATGAAACAACACAGGGTTTTCCTAACGAATTTAAACAACATAATCTTCACCAATTCTCAACCATTTTATATCAAGCAAAAAAAGATGAAATGATCAATTCACAAATATCTTATGGCAATCTCTCTATCGATGATGGCGCTGTTGCAGAAAGTATTAAAACCATAGAAAGCGATAGTTTAAGAGTACGCGGAAATTTATGGATAGCAGAAAGTTCGGTTAAATTGAAATGCAAGCTTTGCCACATTCAATGCCTAGGAGATTGGGATGGAATAGGGAATTTACAAATGAATCAAGGTGTCTTTCAGCTCAAAGGAAATGGAAATAATTACGGTACTCTTTACCCTGGAGATGGAGAAGTTATATACAACGGAGAGGCCAATCAAATGATCAAAATAGGCAATTACAATATCCTCCGAATCAAAAAAAATGGAGGAAAAACAATGCTAAAAGGAAATGCAAACACCTTTATTTGTAAAAAGCTCATTAATGAAAAAAGCTTGCTGGAAATTGGCAATGAAACAGTAAGCATTACCGATAGCCTAATTAACCACGATATTGTTCACTTTACGTCGACGCAGCAAAGCAGAACCATCAAACATCTTATCAATCAACCAACAGCCTCTTTACTATTTAAAGTTGCAACAACAGTAAACATCAAAGGCGATTGGATCAATCAAGGAAGTTTCAGTGCTGGCTTAGGTAAAATAATTTTTTCTGATTCCACCAACCATCAAAAAATTATTGGAAATAGCTCTTTCAATAAGATAGAAATTACAAAATCTACAAAGGATGTGGAACTGAAGAATGACATTACCATACTAGCAGAAATCAAACTGAATTCGGGTAAAATAAATTTACAAAGCAACACTATCACTTTAACCACAAATAGCAAAATAACAAATGAAAATGCACAAAACTATATTTACGGAAACAACGGAAAAATAATAGTTAACAAAACCATTGCGGAAAACAGCAAAGACACTGTAAATGGAATTGGTTTAATCGTACAATCTTCTGCAAATTGGGGATATACTCAATTTATTAGAAAACATAAATTGTACAATATTGAAGGGCAAACATCCATTAAGCGGCAGTTTGAAATTCATCCAGCAAACAACAACAATCTCAATGAAAAAGTCACTTTTTATTACTTACCTCACGAACTTGAAAGCAACAGCCATCAGCAACTGGGCTTATATAAATCGGAAGATGAAATAACATGGCAAAATATCGCTGGAATAAAAGACACTAACATCCATTCTATTGCAGTAAATGATATTGCGTCATTCTCCACCTGGACTTTCAAAAACATACTCGCCAATCCTCTTCCAGTTCAATGGTTGGAAACAATTTTAATCAACTATCAGCAAACATTATTTTGGAGCACTGCCAGCGAACAAAACGTGAGTTATTTTGAAGTACAAAGTTCATTCGACGCCATTCATTTTAATGCCATCGAAAAAGTAAAAGCTTGCGGCACCTGCAATTACATCAATGAATATAAGGTTGAATTAAGCAGCCAAGAGTACAATGAATACTTTCGCGTTAAAAGTGTAGATTTTGACGGACAGGCAAGCTTCTCTGCTATCATTCAAAAATCAACAAATGAAAGCAAAACAAAGGTTCAAATTCGCAACGATGAACTTAGTATTTCACGTGCTGAGAAAAACGCTACTCTTGAGATATTCAATATAGAAGGGAAAGTAATTCTCCACGAGATTATCCAAAAAGAAGCCTCCATAAAGATTGATTTTCCTAAAGGAATATATTTCTATCGAATCAATGAAAAGACAGGAAAAATAGCACTCACTAATTAGCTCTTTTGCCATCTACAAATGGAACCACATAAGCCCCAGAAAAACCTGATTTTTTAGCCTCCTCCGCTCGTTTCTCAGCTTCAGCCTTTGTTGCAAAAGATCCCGAATAGTACTTGTACTTTCCAGCCACCTCTTCATTAGAAACATCCGTTAATGTTTTAAACACAGCAGGGTCTTTTTTGGAGGCAAACACGCCCAATTGAACTTTGTAAGTAGTTACTTTAGGAATTAGCACGGCAGCCTCTGGCTGAACCACTGCCGAAGAAGAATCTACTTTGTTAGATGCTACCGAAACCACGTTCTCTACTACAAAACTTTTGGCAGCTGAAGCTTGCAAACGAGCCTCTGCAGCAGTGTAACCTGTAATCACACCCTGTGAAAGGAAAAACTCTTCTCTTACCTCACTCATTAAATAAGAAAACTTGCCAATAATGCGGTAATCCTTTTTAATCTCACCACTAACTCTTAACTTATAAGTTACTTTAAAAACACTTTGTGTAGGAACATTTAACCAAACAATTTTTAATTTCTGTTGCTCGAAAGTAAAAACACCGCTGGTGGCAGCGCTATTTCCCTCATAAGCAGTAAGTCCGTCTGGAATTTCTTCCACAAATTTAGCTATGCCAGTAATATTTCCTTTGTTAATTTCTACAGTTACCAAAACCTCTTCTCCCGCGGCAATGCGGTAAGCCGAAAATGACCTTTTGCAAATCGCGGGATTTGCAGCTAAAAAGCTAGTAAACAACATGATACCCAGCACGGAAAGCATTAATCCTCTTCTCATAGCAATAATTTTAAATAATAGGGTTGAGCCAAATATACTTTGTAGCATTCGTTTTACAAAGAAAAATATACATTATCTTAAAAATCATATTTATTACATTTGCGCCATGAGTATTAAAGAAGAAATTGAAAAAAGAAGAACTTTTGGCATTATTAGTCACCCCGATGCTGGTAAAACAACATTAACAGAAAAACTACTTTTATTTGGTGGGGCCATACAAACTGCTGGTGCTGTAAAGTCGAATAAGATTAAGAAAACTGCTACTTCCGACTGGATGGAAATTGAGAAACAAAGAGGTATATCGGTAGCAACATCGGTAATGGGCTTTGATTATAAAAACACAAAAATCAATATTTTAGATACTCCCGGTCACAAAGATTTTGCTGAAGACACTTACAGAACACTTACTGCTGTTGATAGTGTAATTGTGGTGATTGACGTTGCTAAAGGTGTTGAACCACAAACCGAAAAACTAGTTGAAGTATGTAAGATGCGTGCCACACCAATGCTTATTTTTATCAACAAAATAGACCGTCCGGGTAAAGACGCTTTTGACCTTCTCGACGAAATTGAAAAAAGACTAAACGTTAAGGTTCAACCATTGAGTTGGCCTATTGGCACAGGAGAGCAACTTAAAGGAGTATACAATATTTACGACAAAAATATTGTGCTTTTTGAAGGGAACAAACAAAAAATCGCCGAAGATATTGTAGAAATTAAAGACATCAACTCGAAAGAACTAGATGACATTATCAGCGAAGAATCGGCAAATCAACTAAGAGAAGATTTAGAATTGATCAATGGCGTTTACTCAGAATTTGATATTGCAAAATACGAGTCGGGAGAAATATCTCCAGTAATGTTCGGCTCGGCTTTGAACACTTTTGGAGTTAAAGAATTGCTCGACACCTTTATTCGTATCGCTCCTTCCCCAAAACCGAAGGAGACAGAAGAAAGAATGATTGTGCCTACCGAGGAGAAATTTACTGGATTCGTGTTTAAAATTCACGCTAACATGGACCCCAAACATCGAGATAGAATTGCCTTCATTAAAATTTGCTCAGGAAAATTTGAAAGAAATACCAATTACTATCACGTTCGATTAGAGAAGCAGATTAAATTCTCTAACCCTACCTCTTTTATGGCGCAGAAAAAAGAAGTGATTGACGATGCCTACCCTGGCGATATTGTTGGTTTGTACGACAGTGGAAATTTTAAAATTGGTGATGCGCTAACATCTGGAGAAAAACTTCATTTCAAAGGCATTCCTAGTTTTTCTCCAGAGCTTTTTCAATACATTGAAAATGCCGATCCAATGAAAGCAAAACAATTGGCAAAAGGTATCGACCAACTAATGGACGAAGGTGTTGCTCAACTTTTCACGAGGGTTCAAAATGGAAGAAAAATTATTGGTACTGTTGGTCAGCTCCAATTTGAAGTAATTCAATACAGATTAGAGCACGAATACAATGCCTTATGCAGATATGAGCCAGTTCAATTGCACAAAGCCTGCTGGATCGCATCTGACAACAGGGAGCAATTAGCCGACTTTAAAATGCGTAAAGCAGGTTACATGGCTCGCGATAAAGATGGTAAAGACGTATTCTTGGCCGACTCTGCTTATTCTATTGATATTTCAAAAGAAAAATATCCAGAAATTCAATTCCACTTTAAATCGGAATTCTAAAAAAAGCAGAAAGGCCCGCGTCATTCGATGCGGGCCTTTATCTGTACTAAAAACAATCCTCCCCTGATCTTTAATTCTTTAATACTTTTTCCATTTTAATGTACTCATTCACTAGTTTATATTGAGCTGGAATTCTCTTGTTAAATATTTTCAATTGATATTGATCTACTGCGTGTAACAAAGCCTTCAACATGGCCGATTCATTGGGGTTTAAAACTGATAAGTCTAATAAACTATCGATTCTCTTTAGAACTTCGTTGTATTGATTTGCGGTTACGATTTTCATGGAAAGTAGATTAAAATTAAACACATCTACTGATACGGTATTACCCGTAATGAAGTTCCAAAAAATGAAAAGTTTTTGAATTAAAGTTTTAAGATCCCCTCGAATATCATTAAATACGATCCAAGCAGAATAAGGATTCCAGAAATTACAGTACGTAAATAAAAAAGAATTTTGTCGCTGAATTTTTTAGCCCCATACTTCAGTATTTTGATGAAAAAGACAAACCATAATATTTCACCAAGTGTAATTCCTATTAAAAGAATGATAACCAAAAGTGGTCCCAAAGTGATATGTTCTTCAAACAAATCTTCGAACATACCTTGCTGCAAAGAAGCTATTGCTACCCAGTAAACTAGCAATCCTGGATTCAAGCCACAAAGTGCCATCCCCTTAAAGAAGTCACCTGAAATCTTTTTTGCGCTAACAGCCAGTGTAACTTCATTTTCCTTTGAAGTATCTTTATTGTTGAAAGCTGCAACAATACCAAGTACACCAAAAACAATAACCAAAACACCCCCAATCGCTCCAACCCATGCAGTAATCTTACTACCTTCCAACAAACTTTGAAAACCCATGAAAGCCACAAAAGCCAAAAGTAGATCGGCCAGAATGATTCCGAAAATAAAAGGTACAATAGCTAATTTTTTGTGAGACAAATAATGGTTGGCCACCAATAAATTAATGGGACCTAAAGGAGTAGAGGAAATAAAGCCGAATAGGATTCCAAATACGATAAGAGATACAGCTACAACTAGGGTAAACATTTCTATAAAGGATCACCCATTTCTACCTGATCACCTACATGCGATTGAACACATGGTTCTGGCGCTGCAATACAGCAAGTAGAACCTAAAAGAAAAGTTGCAACTTCTTGGCCGATTAACACCGATGCGCCAACAAATGTAGAATGTGTTAATACAATGCTTCCAACACCTGGTCCGCCAACAATACTCATATACCATTTGCGACCTTTGTTGTCAACTACATCAACATTGATTCTTTCGTTTCTTAAAGCAGGAAGCGATGGATCTTTGTATGCCCAAGGTCTCAACAACACTAAATCACCTGGCACATGTTCAATTCTAGTAACAGTGCCATCAATTGGCGCATGAATTCTGTGGTAATTGTTGTTATGCAAAAATACGTTTGAGAAATAGTAGTCGTCTGGAATTGATTTGCCCTCTTCACCGAATACGGCGCGCAAGTGGCGTTTCTGACCCTTTACTTTAACCAACTCTAACTCTCCTACTTTACCATATTCGCACAACAAACCTTCGCAAGCCCAAATGGTATCAGAAATAATTTGTGGTGGAAATTTTAATACGCGGGTGAAGAAATCTTGAAAACTTCTGTATTCGTTAGATTGACTCGCAGGAAGATAATTGTCTAAATAATTAGGGTCATCGTAATGTGCACGAACATAAGGCTTAATCAAATGCTTAGTCCAGCGGCGATTGTAAATATTAGCATAAACGCGTGATATTTTACGCTGCGCGCCACCTGGTAAAACTCCCCAAACGCTAATAGATATAAATCTAAATACTTTCGCTTTAAAACCTTTACCTGATCTGTCGTTCTTCATAAATGCCTAACTTTTTGGTAAACCCCCTTCTACTTAAAAAAGGAGTACGAAATTAGTAAAAAAAGTCGTTTTTGCAAGCATTAGCCCTCAATCCATTCACATTGGTACTCTAAAGGCTTACGATGACTTTCGGGCCACTCGCCTTTAGGATAGCCTAAATAGAATATCCCCAAACACTTGTCTTTAGGAGATAATCCAAAAAATTCGTTGGTGGCTGGAGTGTAAATTAATTCGGGACTGCTCCAATATCCGCCCAAACCATAAGCAGTAGCTGTTAAATGCAAATTTTGCACAGCGCACGCAACCGCCTCTACTTCTTCAATCTCTGCTACTTTTTCAATTTCCTGACGCTTCATACAAACCGCAATAACCACTGTCGCCATATTCGGCCTTGCTTTCAATTGCTCGAATTTCTTTTGCATGAACTTATCCTCTGGGGTAAGAGATTTATAGGTAGAGCTTAAAAAATCTCCCAATTTATTTAAACCGCCGTCGGTAAAAACTTTAAAAAACCAAGGCTGAGTGTGTCCGTGAGTTGGTGCCCACAAAGCATTGTTCAACATTTCTACCACCATATCTTTCTGTACTTTTCTTGGCGAAAAATCTTCAGGCTTAATGGTTCTTCTGTTGCGGATGATATCTCGTAATTCGCTTAGATTGTATTTCATAGTTTTAAACGTTCAAGGTTTGATGTTCAAGGTTCAATGTTAGCTAACTTTCAACATTAAACCTTGAACATTAAACTAATTTTTATCTTCGGGATAAAAATAAGACAAATGTCACAAATATTATATGATGCCATTCGATCGTTCGATTTAAACGACTTTATTAAAGGAGATTTAGACGCACGCAAAAAATTCGCAGCGGCTATTGGCGAAGCCTACAACAACATCGGATTCATCGCAGTAAAAAATCATGGTTTTGCAGATGAATTGCAAGAAAACTTATACCAAACAAGCAAAAAATTCTTTGCACTACCTCAAGAAGTAAAGCAAAAATATGATGGCGCAAAAACCCACGGACAACGGGGCTATACAGGCAAAATGAAAGAGCATGCTGCCGGCAGAAAAGTGGGTGACCTAAAAGAATTCTATCATTTCGGAAGAGAAATTTCAGGAAGTACAAGCACACATTACCAAGCCAATATTATTCCCGATGAAGCAAAAGAATTTGGAGAATATGGAGTTCAATCTTACCAGCAATTGGAAAAAGTAGGTAGAACAATTTTGAAGGCTTTGGCGCTTTATCTCGAACAAGAAGAAAATTATTTTGAAGATAAAGTAGATAAGGGCATAAGCATTTTAAGACCTATTCACTACTACCCGCTCACCGCAGAAGAAGCCGCATCAGAAGCAGTGCGCGCTGCTGAACATGGCGACATTAACCTCATCACTATTTTAATGGGTGCAAGCGCCGAAGGTTTGCAAGTAAAAAGACAAGATGGCAAATGGATTCCTATTACAGCCGTACCCGAGCAATTGGTGGTAAATGTGGGTGATATGTTACAACGCCTCAGCAACAACAAATTAAAATCAACTTTACATCGCGTAGTCAATCCAAGTGGAGAAAAAGCAACGGCACCAAGATATTCCATTCCTTTTTTTATGCATGGAAATCCAGATATGGATTTAACATGTTTGAGTTCTTGTATTGATGCAAAGCACCCTAAAGCTTATGATAATGCCACGGTGGAAGAATTTTTAATGGAGCGATTGAGAGATATTGGGTTGGCGAAGTGATTTAGAAATTAAGCTGATTCTAGTAGGGTGTGATAACTAGGACAATAGTTCCTTCGGGGTACCTCAGGATGACATACAGTGCCCGTTAGTACTATGGTTGTCATCCTGAGGT
>CAMBXP010000078.1 GCA_945871895.1 Chryseobacterium gleum
GCTTTACCAATAATTCCACATTCCAACCCGGCATGAATCGCCATCACTTTTGCATCTTCCTTAAATAGCTCTTTGTATTTATCTCTCGCTACTTGTAAAATAGGTGAAGACATATAGGGTTTCCAGCCAGGGTAGCTTCCTTTGAACAGAATCTCAGCATCATACATTTCAAAAACTGCGCGCAGACTTCTCACCAACTCTTCTTTTCCTTCTTCGCCGTTGCTTCTCCCCAAACACTGAATAGAAATTTCACCACCATGCACTGTTACCTTCGCCAAATTATTAGATGTTTCTACCAATCCGGGGATATCTGTACTCATTGCGATTACATTGTTCGGACAAGCATATATTGCTTTAAGGAAATCTTTTTGTGATTTTTCCTTCATCACTTTTTCTGGAAGTCCGGTTGGCTCAGCCGTAATCACCAATTTATCTTCCATCTTCAATTCATGTTTGATTTGCTTTGCGAAATCAACTAAATAAGCTTGAAATGCATCTTCTTTTTCTGCAGGAATTACTGCCGACACAAAAGATTCGCGAGGAATAGCATTTCTTAAACTTCCACCTTTTACAGAGGAAATGCGCAAAGAAAATTTCTCAGAAGCATCGAACAACAAACGATTCATTATTTTGTTAGCATTCCCTCTTCCCAAGTGAATATCAACGCCCGAATGTCCGCCCTTCAATCCTTTCACCGAAATAGAAAAACCTTTATGGTTATCGGGAATATTTTTCTCATCGTATTTCTTGGTCACGTTTACTTCTATCCCTCCTGCACAACCAACACATATTTCATTGTCTTCTTCAGAATCTAAATTCAGTAGAATTTTTCCGGTAAGAATTCCCGATTGAAGATTGAAAGCACCCGTCATTCCCGTCTCTTCATCAACGGTGATTAAAGCTTCAATTGGTCCGTGCTGAATTTCTTTCGATTCAAAAACCGACATAATCGCGGCAACACCGATACCATTATCAGAACCTAAAGTAGTTCCTTCTGCCTTAACCCATTCACCATCAATTTTGCTGATGATGCCTTGTGTAGAAAAATCAAAATCAACATCGCTATTTTTTTGATGCACCATATCCATGTGGGCTTGTAAAATAACTTTCGTTTTGTTTTCTAAACCTTTGGTAGCTGGTTTTCTTAAGATGAAATTACCGATTGCATCCTCTGTATAATCTATAGCATGTTGCGTTGCGAATTCACGCAGGAAAGCACGCACCTTTTCTTCTTTTTTTGAAGGACGGGGAACAGCATTTAAATTTTCGAAATTGTTCCAAAGGAGGATAGGTTGTAATTTTCTTACTTCTTGCGACATGAGCTTAATTTTTGAGTGCCGCTAAAATAAGAAAAATGCCGACTAATTTTACTTGCCGCCACCGTGCAATTGGCAAAAGCCATTTAATGCAAGAGTTGGGCGTGAACATCTATTGTCTAAAGCATCAACCGACAAGCATTGAATTTCTCTTCTTCGCATAGAAATCTTTAAAGCATAAGAGTTATTTTGACCTTGCCAAAACAAAGGATTGACTTTGCTTTCTAAATGATTTTCTAAATATTCGGGCAACAAATAAAACAAATCTAAACCTGTAAATTTCTCTAACGAATCAATTGTTATTGGTCCGAGTTTAGTAAAATCTTTAGTATCCACATTAGGCACAACATAGCCAATAGCATCCATATCAATACCATTGTATACCAATACCGCCTTAAAGAAATAATCGGGAACAGGAATTTTATGTAAGCCTATTGTATCAATTTTTTCGGGGTCTTTAAAAACCGGACCGCTAATCACAAAAATGCTATCGTAGATATAAGCCCAACTGCGCACGGTATTTTCTAAAATATTCCAGGTGAATTGATCGAAGGTAGGTTTCATCGGACAAATATTCGCATAGAAATAAGCGTCGTGCATATCTTCTGGGCAAGCTCTCGAATCTCCAGAAGGCTTAAGATGTCCGGCAGCAAAAGCTCTTTGAATAAAATCTTCATTGCCAATCGCATTTGAAGGAAGTTTAGGGTCGTTAAAAAATTTTATTTCGGGGTCTAAAGCTTTCTTCACATCCATTCCTCTTAATTTGTATGCAACCCATTTGACTTGCTGATGTTGAGGAGAATACTCGTAAAAGTAACCATTGTGCGAAGCAAAACCAGCAGAATAAGGCAATGCATAATTTTGTGCTTTTAAAAGCGAAATCAATAAAATAAAAAAGAGGAGCAATGATTTTTTCATACCGCTCATACGCTTAAACTTATTTTGAGTTTTGAACACTTTACTATTCTCAAAAATAATACCTTATTTTCGCGTAAAATGGAGTTTAATTTCCCATCGAAAGTTTTATTTAAAGCCATTGAAAGCTTTAACAGTTTGCCCGGTGTTGGCAGAAAAACGGCTTTGCGCTATACTTTAAACATGTTAAAGATGGAGCAAGACGAGATTTTGCGCTTTGCCGACAACATTAGAAATTTAGCCATTGACATTCGCTTTTGCGATAAATGCCACAATATTAGCGACCAAGCACTTTGCGACATTTGCAGCAACAGTTCAAGAAAAAGCGATGTGATTTGTGTGGTACAAGATGTGCGCGATGTTTTAGCCATTGAAAACACGCAACAATATAACGGTATGTATCACGTTTTGGGCGGTGTTATTTCACCAATTGACGGTATTGGCCCTTCAGACTTAAACATTGAAAGTCTTGCCCAACGAGTGATTAATGAAGAAGTAAAAGAAATTATTTTGGCTTTGAGCACCACCATGGAAGGAGATACCACTAATTTTTACATTTACAGAAAGCTGGGTAATTTGCCTGTGAATATTACAACCATTGCCCGAGGAATGGGCTTTGGAGATGAGATTGAATATACCGATGAACTCACCTTGGGACGATCTATATTGAATAGAATTCCTTACAAAGGTGGAGCGCTTAAATAAAAGAAGATTTGAAGTTATCAGTTGTCATAGTAAATTACAATGTTGAACACTTTTTAGAGCAATGCCTGTACTCTGTAGCGAAAGCCATGAAGCTTACCAGTGGTGATGTTTGGGTAGTCGACAACAACTCTGCAGATGGCTCAGTAGCCATGGTGAAAGAAAAATTTCCATGGGTAAAACTTATCGAAAGCAAAAAGAACTTAGGTTTCTCCAAGGGAAATAATTTGGCAATGACTCAGGCCGAAGGTGAATACATTTTATTGCTCAATCCCGACACCCTAGTTGAAGAAGATACTTTTAAAAAGATTGTTGATTTTATGGATGCCCACCCCGATGCTGGCGGATTGGGTGTGAATATGGTGGACGGACAAGGCAAATTTCTTCCCGAATCGAAAAGAGGTTTGCCCACACCTTCGGTAGCTTTTTATAAGATTTTTGGATTGGCACACCTCTTCCCTAAATCGAAAACTTTTGGAAAATATCATTTGGGCTATCTAAGCAAAGAAGAAACCCATGAGGTTGAAATCTTGTCGGGAGCGTTTATGTTGCTGCGAAAATCGGTTTTAAATAAAATTGGTTTGTTAGACGAAACCTTCTTTATGTATGGAGAAGATATCGACTTGTCTTATAGAATTATTAAAGCCGGTTATAAAAACTACTATTTCGCCGATACACGCATCATTCACTACAAAGGTGAAAGCACCAAGAAAAGCAGCGTTAATTATGTATTTGTGTTTTACCGAGCCATGATCATTTTTGCTAAAAAGCACTTTTCGCAAAAAAATGCTTCCCTATTTTCCTTCTTAATAAACATTGCCATTTATGCCCGTGCGGCCATGGCCATCTTTAGTAGAGCCTTAATAGTTATATTGTTGCCCGTTTTCGACGCAACCATCATTTACACTGCGCTTCATTTTCTCATGAAATATTACGAGGTAAATGTTAAAGGGTATGCCAATCATTTTCCCGACATATTTTTTAACTGGGAAATACCCGCTTTTATAATGGTGTGGTTGCTGTCGGTTTTTCTTTTCAAAGGCTTTCAGAAAAACCCCAAACCTATTAATATTGTCAAAGGAATATTTTTTGGTACTCTAATCATTCTAATTCTTTACAGCCTGCTTCCCGCAGAATATCGATTCTCTCGCGCTCTAATCTTAATTGGAACACTTGTTTGTTTGGGTGTAATTTTATTTAACCGACTGATTTTACACTACTTAGAATTTAAAAACTTCGATTTAGGCTTTATCCAAAAGAAAAAGGTAGCCAT
Source organism: Chryseobacterium gleum (assembly GCA_945871895.1). Classification (GTDB taxonomy): domain Bacteria; phylum Bacteroidota; class Bacteroidia; order Flavobacteriales_C; genus JAHEZL01. The sequence goes on from CAMBXP010000078.1 coordinate 4,207, forward strand.
CGTTGGCTCCAAATCAGAAACCAAAAGAGTTACGCGCATCCTTAGCTTATCGTACTTAAAACCCATAACTATTGAGTTAATTGCGCCTAACAGCGAAAATAAAACAGATGAAGATTACTTGGGCAACTTGCAGGAAATAAATACTTTGATTGCCAAAAATAAAATTAACGAGTTAATCTTTTGTGCTGAAAGTCTGGACTTTAAAACCATCATCGACAGTATGTCTGCTATACGTAGCAAAGATGTTCATTTTAAAATTGCACCACCTAAAAGCTTATTTATCATTGGCAGCCACTCTACAAATGAACCGGGCGAAATGTATGTAATCGACATCAACTCGATTAATAAAAATGAAAACAAGCAAAACAAAAGAATTTTCGATGTTCTAAGCGCCTTAATTTTACTGATGTTCTCTCCCCTGTTGGTTTTCACCATAGAAAAACCATTTGGATTTGTGAAAAATGCGATTTTGGTTTTACTAGGCAAACGCACTTGGGTAGGCTATTGTTTAGAACAAAACAATGAGCAAACAGAAGAATTACCGGCTATCAAATTAGGAATACTAAACCCTACCGATACCTTAAAAGTAAAACCCACTTTTCCCAATTCAGTTAAAAAAATAAATTTGATGTACGCTAAAAACTACAGTATTTGCGAGGATTTAGACATTATTCTCAAATGCTTTCGGCAACTGGGCAGAATTCGGGCAAATTAAGCTGGGAAAAATGAAAAATCTTTAACATATTTTGTTACTTTTGAGGCACGCATAAGTAATACAAGCAATGGGCGAAGTAAAATTAATCCTTCCTAAAATGGGCGAAAGTGTAGCTGAGGCTACCTTAACCTCGTGGTTAAAAAAAGAAGGCGACCGCATTGAATTAGACGAAGCTGTGGCAGAAATCGCCACCGATAAGGTAGATTCGGAAATACCAGCTACTCATGCAGGAATATTAAAAAAACAGTTGTTTAAAGTTGGTGAAATTGTAAAAGTTGGGCAGGCCTTCGCTATTCTAGAAACCGAAGGTGAAGGTGATGATACCAGCCATGAATCGGTAGAGCTCCATTCTCCTCAATCGAACCCAGTGATACAAAAACCAACTGTTGTTCAAGAAAAAACAGCCGCTGCAGAATTTCAAAAAAGCGATCGATTCTATTCTCCATTGGTGAAAAGTATCGCCTCTAAAGAAAACATAAACAAAGAAGAATTAGATAAAATAAAAGGAACAGGTAAAGACGGTAGAGTTACTAAAGATGATTTGATGGCATACTTGCAAGCCGGTAAGCAAAATCTAGTTCCCGCTTCTATCTCAAATCCCAGTCTCACTGTAATTTCTTCGTCACCAACTCCTGCACTGTCGACATCTTCAATTTCAGGTGAAGACGAAATAATAGAAATGGACCGCATGCGTAAAATCATTGCGGAGCACATGGTGAAAAGCAAGCAAATTGCACCTCATGTCACTTCATTCATTGAAGTAGATGTTACAGCTATGGTAATGTGGAGAGACAGAGTTAAAAACGAATTCGAAAAAAGAGAAGGTTTTAAAATCACCTTCACACCAATCTTTATTGAAGCTGTAGCTAAAGCTTTGAAGGATTTCCCGATGGTAAACATTCAACTGGATGGCAACAACATTATAAAGAAAAAAGCTATAAATATTGGTATGGCCGCCGCCCTTCCTAGCGGAAATCTGATTGTACCTGTGATTAAAAATGCTGATCGACTGAATATTATAGGTATAACAGAACAAGTAAATGACTTGGCGAAGAGAGCAAGAGAAAATAAATTGAAACCTGATGAAATTCAAGGAGGAACCTTCACTATAACCAATGTAGGAACTTTTGGAAACATAATGGGAACGCCCATTATCAACCAACCTCAAGTAGCAATTTTATCAACAGGAATCATTAAAAAGAAACCTGTGGTAGTAGAAACGCCAATGGGAGACACGATCGCTATTCGTCAAATGATGTTTCTTTCTCTTTCGTACGATCACCGTGCGGTTGACGGCATGTTAGGAGGTTCCTTTTTAAAAAAAATTGGAGATTATTTGGAAAACTTTGACTTTAACAGGGTTATATGGTAAATTAGCCCACAATTGATAAAAGAATTTATTTTTTTTATATTTTTAGCACACATTTTGAAAAACACAATTGAAATACATAATATCTATCCTATGAGAATTTTATTAGCCTTATTATTGATTATTCCTTTTACTGCAGTGCTAGCGCAAAACGATGCGGCACTTAAAAAGGCTCAAAATCACTTCAACAATCAAGAGTACACAGTAGCAATTGATGCTTTCAAGGAGGCTTACACAGCCGACCCTACTAACGCTAATGTTCAGTACAAAATGGGATTAAGCTACATGAATTTGAAAAACAATTTACCTGCAGCTATCGCCGCTTTTGAAATTGCTGCACAAAATGTTTCTGAGGCAGCTTACAGCATTGAGTCAATCAAAGAAAAGAAAGCTCCAGTTGTTGCTTACCTTGAATTGGCTAAAGCTTATCACCTAAATTATCAGTTCGACGAAGCTTCTTTGATGTACGAAAAATTCAAAGGCTTTTTGGCTAAAGACGACGAAGACAATAAATTAATGGATCATTATTTAGCTCAATGCGCATACGCCAAAATTCTAATTGCTAATCCAGTAGAATTAATTGTATCTAACTTTGGGTCTACTATTAACGGTAAATACAAAGATTTTGCTCCGGTTCTTTCTGCTGACGAAAAAACATTATTGTACACTGCTAGAAGATTTGGTTCTACTCAAAATGCTACAGTTAACAAGGATACTTTAATGAGTGATGGTAACTACTACGAAGATATTTACATGAGCACTAAAGATGTTAAAGGCAACTGGTCGACTCCTAAAAACTTAACGACCATCAACTCTCCTTTCAACGAAGCAACAATTGCATTATCAGTAGATGGACAGCAAGTTTTATTCACTTCTGATAGAGAAAAAGAAGGTGCAGGAAGAGGAAATGGAGATATATATATTAGTAAATTGAACGGTGACCAATGGTCAACTCCAGAAATGTTTCCATCTCCTATCAACACAAAACACCAAGAACCCGATGCTTGTTTCAATGTAGACGGTTCTATATTGTACTTTGTAAGCGACCGTCCAGGGGGATATGGTGGATTCGATATCTACTACGTGAAAAGACTTCCTACTGGTGAGTGGAGCTTACCTGAAAATCTTGGTCCGAAAGTAAACTCAGCCTTCGACGATAGAGCGCCTTTCATGCACCCCGACGGAGTAACATTATTCTTTTCATCTGAAGGTCACCAAAGCATGGGTGGATTTGATGTATTCCAAGTTATGCAAAACGAAGATGGCACTTGGGGTGATGTAGAAAACATTGGTTACCCTATCAATACAACTGGTGACGACGTTTGTTATGTAACTTCTCCTGATGGTAAAAGAGCTTATTATGCTTCATACCGTGAAGAAGGTTTTGGCTCTTATGATATTTATATGATTAGCTTACCAACTCCTCCAGAAAAACAATTGACTGTGTTCTCTGGTAACTTAACCTTAGAAGGTGAAAACTCAATCGTTCCTAACGGCGCTCAAATTGTGGTAACAGATAACGAAACGAATGAAATTGTGGGTATCTACAAACCAAACAGCAAAACAGGTAAATATTTGTTCATCTTGCCTCCAGGTAGAAACTACAACATTACTTATGAAGCAGAAGGTGTATTGTTTAGATCAGAAAATTTGATTGTTCCAGAAAACTCTCAGTTCTCTGCTATTCAAAGCGACATTAAACTTCCTGCCATAAAAGCTGGAGAAAACATCGTATTGAACAACATTTTTTACGAATTTGATAAAGATATCTTAACTCCAGAATCTAAAGTTGAACTAGAGAAATTAACAAGATTATTAATGAATAATCCTGGTTTGAAAGTAGAATTACAAGGCCACACCGACTCTAAAGGTGCTGATGCATACAATATGAATCTATCTCAAAAAAGAGCTGAAGCTGTTGTGAAATACTTATTGGCTAAAGGTATTAATGCCGGCCAAATAAAAGCAAAAGGATATGGTGAAACACAGCCAATTGCTAAGAACGAGAACGCAGATGGTAGCGACAACCCTGATGGAAGAAAACTAAACAGAAGAACTGTTTTAAAAGTTATTTCATTGGACGGTGAAACTAACTTTGTTAATCCAATTGCTGTTCCCGACCACTTGAAAAACGGAACTAAAAAACCTACCACTAAAGGCAAAAAGAAAAAATAGATTAGACAATAACTCATAAAAAAACCTTCGCTCAACAGCGAAGGTTTTTTTATTGGTAATTACTTGTTAAAAATTAATCAAACTAATCACAAAAGATACTTGGGCATATTATTGGCTATGCTTATCTTACAATCGTAAATAATTTTAGAATGCAGTCAGTTACTACTTTTCTATTTTCGCTAATTTGCATTACCCTTGCAGCTCAAGAAGGTGCTGAACCTCCCTCTGGCAACGTTACTTTAGCAAAAACATATATTGGCTATGGCTTGTACGGACAAGCTTTAGACGAACTAAAATTAGCCCTTAAAAAAGAACCTGAGGACTTAAAACTAAATCAACTCATAGCTGAATGCTACCTCAATACCAATGAAGACAAAACCAAAGCTATAGCCCCATTAGAAAAAGTATTAAAAGGAGGTAAATATGACGCTATTGTGCTTTTTGATTTGGCCAAAGCTTATGCCTACAACGACGAATTAGATAAAGCAGTAGAGTTTTTCAACCGTTACAAAAAAGAAGGTAAACTTAAACCCGAAGACATTGAAGAAACCGACCATGAAATTGAGTGCGCTCAAACAGCAAAAGAATTAATGAAAATTCCAATTAGTGTTACTTTCACCAACTTAGGTAAAGATGTCAACACAGAGTATTTTGAAGGACATCCTTTTGTAACCGAAAATGAATCATCGATATACTTTACAACAAAAAGAAAAGGAACAACCGGTGCTACTCAGGGGGAAGACGGCTTCGTATCTGATGTTTACAGCATAGATTTAAAAAGTAACGACAAGTGGTCGAAAGCCAAAAATGTAGGAGCAACAATCAATACCTTTTCGCTAGAAGAAATCACTTCCCTTTCTAGCAATGGTGCTTATCTGGTTTTTACTATGATTGACGACATAGGCATACAACGCATTAAATATTGCGAAAAGGTAGGTAAAGCGAGAGCATTTGGTAAGGCTTTAGATTTTGGCGATTTGATTAACGATGGTAAAAGCTTGCAAGCCTCTGGATGCATCTCCAGCGACGGACAAACTTGCATTTTCGCTTCAGATAGAGAGGGTGGTTTTGGCGGATTAGATTTATACATTTCTGTAAAACTCCCTAATGGAACGTGGGGTGAACCTCTTAACTTGGGAAGCAAAATAAACACCGAATACGACGACACTTACCCTAATTTTGGAACAGATGAAAATGTGCTTTTCTTTGCATCTGCAGGACACACGAACATGGGCGGTTTCGATATTTTTAAAACAAATTTCTCCATGGAAAGTCACGCTTACGGAAATCCTAGCAATTTAGGCTATCCTATCAATACCACCGACAACGACTACTCTATTTCCTTCAACAAAACAGGAAGAAATGCATACATAGGCAGAAGAAAAACGGGTGGATTTGGAAACTTGGATATTTATCAGCTAACATTTAAAAACACAGAACCACCTTATACAGTGGTTGCGCTAAATTTAAAAGCCCACACCCCTTATCAGCAAAAGATACAGAATGCAGATTCGCTTATAGAACTGCACAATGCTTATTTGAACGACCCCACGGAAACAACAATTCCTGCCGATACTTCGAAAAATATTATAGCAAGAATGCGTTCTCTAAAATCATCTCTCGATCCTATTGCAGGTAGTTTGATTACCGTAGTAAATACAGCCAATAAAAAAATCTACGGAGAATATTCTCCCAATGTCAAAACGAATAGAGCAATAATGATTCTAGAACCTGGTGTTTACGAAGTAAGTATTAGCAATGAAAATTACAAAGTAAACAAGAGTACTATCACAATTCTTGACAAATCGAATTTTGTTGCCGAGAAAAAAGTAGATGTAATACTGCACAAAGGAGAACTAGATACAGCCAAATAACCTAAAATGAAATTAAACTTAACTCGTCCGCTTGCCTTCTTCGATTTAGAAACCACCGGAACAGATGTATCAAAAGATAGAATTGTAGAGATCTCTATCGTTAAATTAATGCCAAATGGCGATAAAGACAGCAAAACGCGTCGCATCAATCCGGGTATCCCCATTCCTAAAGAAGCTTCGGCCGTTCACCACATTTACGACGAAGACGTAAAAGATTGTCCGCTTTTTAAGGCTATTGCAAAAAGTCTTTCCGACTTCCTCACTGGCTGTGATATTGCAGGTTTCAATAGCGACAGATTTGACATCCCTCTTTTAGCTGAAGAATTCTTGAGAGCAGAAATAGATTTCGATGTAAGCGATAGAAAGACAATCGACGTTCAAAATCTATTTCACAAAATGGAACAGAGAACTTTAAGCGCAGGTTATAAATTTTATTGTGGTAAATCTTTAGAAAACGCCCATAGTGCCTTAGCCGATACTGAAGCTACATTAGAGATTTTGGAAGCAATGCTCGACAAATACGAACACACAGAAATTGAAGACGCCGATAAAAAATTATACAAGCCTATCGTTAATGATGTTGCCAAACTTCAAGCTTTCTCTAAAAGAGATAAGAATGTAGATTTAGCAGGTAGAATGGTGTTCAATGAAAACAATATTGAAGTATTCAATTTCGGCAAACACAAAGGAAAACCGGTAGAATTAATTCTAACTCAAGAGCCATCATATTATGCTTGGATGATGGATGGTGATTTCCCTCTGTACACGAAAAAAGCATTGGAGAAAATTAAAATTAGATTGCTACAGAACAAACTGAATTCGTAAATTCTGTTACTTTAACAAAGCTATTTTTAATACTTCTCCAGCATTCTTCACATAATGAAACTTCAAATCCTTAATGTATTTCGGATTGATTTCTTTGATGTCTTTTTTGTTTTCTTCTGCTAAAATAATTTCGGTGATGTTGGCTCTTTTCGCTGCAAGAATTTTTTCTTTAATTCCACCTACCGGCAACACTCTACCACGCAAAGTTATTTCACCAGTCATCGCCAATTTGTGTTTTACTTTTCGTTTTGAAAACACAGATGCCAATGCTGTTAGCATGGTGATACCAGCCGACGGTCCGTCTTTAGGCGTTGCCCCTTCAGGCACGTGAATATGCACATTCCAATTGTCGAAATCATCTTCGTTGATGCCGTTTTCTGCAGCGTGTGATTTTAAATATTCTAAAGCTAAAACAGCAGATTCTTTCATCACATCACCCAAGTTTCCGGTAAGGGTTAATTTGCCTTTTCCTTTGCTTAAACTTACTTCGATATACAAAATATCTCCGCCTACTGCAGTCCACGCTAAACCTGTAACCACTCCTACGAAATCATTGCCTTCGTATTTATCTTTTAATCTAGCCGGACCAAGAATTTTTTCCAAATTCTTCATCGATACTGTTTGATCGGGATTCTTACCAATCACAATATTTTTGGCCTGATTACGGACTACCTTTGCAATCTTTTTTTCTAAAGAACGCACACCCGATTCGCGAGTGTATCCTTCAATGATAGATTGCAAAACCTCATCGGTAAAAGCAATTTGATTTTCTTCTAAACCATGCTCTGCAATTTGTTTAGGAACCAAATGTCTTTTCGCTATTTCTATTTTCTCTTCTTCTGTATAACCACTCACTTCAATGATTTCCAAACGATCACGCAAAGCAGGTTGAATGGTACTTAATGAATTCGCTGTCGCCACAAAGAGTACTTTCGATAAATCGTAATCCATCTCTACATAGTTGTCGTAGAATTTTTCGTTTTGCTCGGGATCTAAAATCTCCAACAAAGCCGATGAAGGATCGCCATGAGAATCTCTGGTTACTTTATCAATTTCATCTAATACAAAAACCGGATTCGATGATTTCGATTTTTTCAAATTTTGAATCACTCTACCTGGCATCGCTCCAATGTACGTTCTGCGGTGTCCGCGCATCTCTGCCTCATCACGAATTCCACCCAAACTCATGCGCACATATTTTCTACCTAAGGCCTCTGCTATAGATTTACCTAAAGATGTTTTACCAACTCCCGGAGGTCCGTACAAACAGAGAATTGGAGCCTTCATGTCTTTCTTCAATTTCAACACCGCCAAGTGCTCTAAAATTCTTTCTTTCACTTCATCCATTCCAAAATGATCTCTATCTAAAATCTTTTTGGCTTTCTTCAAATTAAAATCGTCTTCGGTGTATTCATTCCAAGGCAATTCAGTCAGCAAATCCAAATAATTCAACGACACAGAATACTCAGAAGCCTGTGGGTTCATGCGTTGCAACTTCTGCATTTCTTTATCGAAATGCTGTTGCACTTCTACACTCCACTTTTTGGTTTTTGCTTTTTCTTTAATCGCTTCAGCTTCTCTATCAGATGAATTAACGCCCAACTCTTCTTGAATGGTTTTTAGTTGCTGATGCAAGAAATATTCGCGCTGTTGCTCATCGATACCTGTTTTTACTTTCGATTGAATTTGATTCTTCAACTCCAGCATTTGCAGCTCTTTCGAAAGGTGCCCCAAAACAGCTGTAGCTCTTTCACTCAAATCGCCAATCTCTAACATCTTCTGTTTATCGGTAACAGCGAGGTTCATGTTAGAGGCAACGAAGTTGATTAAGAAGCTCGGACTCTCAATATTTTTTATGGCGAAAGCAGCATCACTTGGAATATGTGGCGATTGCTTAATAATTTGCAAAGCCAAATCTTTCAATGACGAAACCGTAGCAGAAAAATTCTTGTTGTTGTCTTTTGGTTTAGCCTCAATAATTTCTTGCACGGTACCCACCATGTATGGCTCATCTTTCACCAAACCTGTAACTTCAATTCTTTTTTTACCCTGAATAATTACGGTTGTATTTCCATCGGGCATTCTCAATACTTTCATGATAACCCCCACAGAACCAATCATATTCAAATCGTGGAACGCAGGCTCTTCTTGAGTGTTGTCTTTCTGAGAAACCACAGCAATAATTTTGTCTTTGCGGTAAGCCTCTTGAATCAATTTAATCGACTTATCTCTTCCAACAGTTATTGGAATCACCACCCCAGGAAAAAGCACTGTGTTCTTCAAAGGCAGCAAGGGCAGCTCTTTCGGAATCTTAAATGAGTTGATATTTTCATCGTCATCGCTGGTCAATAAGGGGATGAATTCTGTTTCATCATCCATTAAACTTTGAGCGATCATTGGCTGTATATTAAATTCGTCCATAATAAGTCAATTTGTCATTACAATTTATACCCCATCACTTCCTTTTCGCTTTAAAAGCAATTTTTCACTGGGAACACTACTGTTTCAATGGATATGCCAAGGGGAGAATGCGGACAAGATGGCACTAATAATGGTTTTTTTTTGCAAATTTCTCATACTAAGTGCGTCATTGCGAGGTACCCCGAAGCAACCTCATTTTAATTAGT